>JALTKX010000088.1 GCA_027006055.1 Calditrichia bacterium
GCGAAAAAATGTTGTAAACTCTGGCCCACATGCGGATCATCATCCACAATAAGAACGGAAATGTCCATATCAGCCGTTTATCTTTTTTTCAATCCGGCTTTTTACGGAATCGGCCACAAATTCGATCAGTGTAAACAAGATAAGCACGATCAGGCCGGTATTAAAGATATAACGGTTAAAGACATCCAACAGGGGATTGTTAAAATAAGGCAATATCAGGATGGAGGCAAAGGCGATGCCAACGGTCCAGCTCATCGTACGCAACATAATTTTAAAGATATGTTCCGTTTTCTCGCTGTACTCTTTTTTTTCGCCGGCTGCCGCTTTTTTGTTTTTTTCAGTTTGTTTCCTGGCCATGTCTTTCTTTCACTTAGTCTACATTAAAAGGGTGTTATACTTTCACTTAAAGCAAAGGTTTAAATATTTTTATCCTAATCGCCTCAATAGCCCATGGCTTTTCCGTCCCGGCGCGGGTCGCTCCAGCCTTCGATAAGTCCGTTTTGAATGAGAATACCCTGAACGCTGGCCAGGGATTTAACAAAGCGGATTTCATGCCCCTTGCCCCTGAGACGGGTTATGGTATCATCCGTAAAGCCCGGCTCTTCCAGAAAAACAACATCCGGCTTCCATTGGTGATGAAAACGGGGACTTTCTATGGCCGTGCGGATATTATAGCCATGGTCGATCACATTGGAAATGGTTTGCGCCACGGCGGTGATAATGCGCGAACCGCCCGGCGCGCCTACAACCATAAACAGAGTGTCATGCCGCGTAACAATGGTGGGCGTCATGGAACTGAGCATGCGTTTGCCGGGGTCGATCTGGTTGGCATAACTGCCCACAAGGCCGTATTGATTGGGGACGCCCGGCTTTATGCTAAAATCATCCATTTCATTGTTCAGCAAAAAGCCCGCGCCTTCCACCACGGCCTTGGCGCCATAGCCGCTGTTCAGGGTGTAGGTGTTGGAAACGGCATTGCCCCACTGATCGACAATGGAGAAGTGCGTGGTTTCCAGGGATTCCTTCATCCAGGCTTCATTCGCGGCCACCTCATCCGAATTACGCGCGTGAAAGAGATCGATTTGACCGCGGATATAGGCGGCATATTTTTTGGAAATCAGCTTTTTTACCGGAACGTCAACAAAGTCGGCGTCGCCCATAAACACGGCCCTGTCGGCATAGGCCTGTCTTTCGCTTTCCACCCACAGATGCATCAGATCGGAGCTGTTGACCTTAAAGGCGCCCAGTTTAAAGGGTTCCAGCGTGTTAAAAATTTCGGCCATCACTATGCCGCCGCTCCCGGGCAGGGGCATGGAATAGATATCGTAATCCCGGTAATTAAAATGCAGGGGCTCGCGCCATTTAGCTTTATAGTTTTTCAGGTCTTTCAGTGTGATCATCCCGCCATTGCGCTTCATGTCTTCGGCGATCAAGCGGGCGGTGGTTCCCCGGTAAAAATCATCCGCGCCCTCTTTGGCGATGCGTTCCAGGGTAGCGGCCAGGTCTTTTTGCACCAGCAGGTCAAAGGGTTCAAAGGGTTGGCCATCCCTGGTAAATATCTTACGCGATGAGGGGAAGAGGTTGAAATATTCCCACCGCGCATTGATGGAGGCCGTTTTATGCCGGGAAAGCTTAAAACCCTCGCGGGCCAGCTTTACGGCGGGCGCCAGCAAATCGCGCCAGGGACGGCTGCCAAAGCGCTTAAAGGCTTCCTGCAGTCCGGCCACCGTTCCGGGCGTGCCCGCCGCTTTGTATCCCAGCAAACTGGCGTCTTTAATCACATTGCCCCCGGCGTCAAGATAGACATCCTTATGGGCCGCGGCCGGGGCGGTTTCCCGGTAGTCGAGGGTATAAACCTTTCCGTCGGCCAGACGGATGACCATAAAGCCCCCGCCTCCGATATTGCCCGCGGTGGGATAACTGACGGCCATGGCAAAACCAACGGCCACCGCCGCGTCAACGGCATTGCCGCCGTCCTTAAGAACCTGCAAACCTATGGCCGTGGCCAGGGGGTCTTCGGAAACCACCATGCCCTTTTCACCATATTCCGGTTGAAATTCCGTTGCCCACAGTGTTTGAATTAGAAAGAGGATAATAAGTGAAGCTGTAAATTTACGCATTTTAACCGGCCCTTAATATATCTACGACGTCTTCTTCCAGGCTTTTAACGGGGTTCTCAATAATACGCCCGATCTCCCGTCCTTTTTCAATAAAAATAAAGGTGGGCACGCGTTGAATATCCCAGGCTTCGGCATTCTCATTCTCCGCGTCCAAACCACGGTCTACCGCGATCAGTTCAATATCAAACGTATCCTTATAGGCATCGATAATTTTAAAAAAGCGCGGAACGTTTTTGCGGCTGTCCTTGCACCATGTTCCGAAAAATATTTTTATTTTCATGGGACGGACAACGCTTTTCAGCTCTGCCATCACCTCTTTTTTAGGGCTGTACAGATCAAAAGCTTCCTTCCAGACCGGAAAATCAAAATAAAGCTGCTCCGCCGTTGTTTTGCCGTAGAGCATTTCCGTATTATCCCGGGTTACCTTTTTGGACTTCAGCTCCGAACCGCAGGCTGCCAGGAAGAATACGACACTAAGGGTTAACGCTAAGCGTATCATGAACGACCTCTTTTTTTATGGCTTTTTTTATATTTTTACGCACAATACCCTTCTCCGTGATACGTATTGAACTTATCACATCTCCGGGCTGGCCGAGAATGCCTTCGTCCCTGCCGTTCACCTGCCAGTTGATACCGGCGGCGTTGCCCACCAGCCCCTTTAACAGGGAGTCGGCCGAAACGGTTATCTTATTCCCCGTCGTTAAAAGATACTCCACGGTATCCTTTTTATCCTTTACAAAACGCAGCCAGGTGGTATCCAAAGCGGTCAGGGTTACGGTTACGCGGGGAGTCCCGGGCTCCGTTACCGTCTGTTCCGCGGTCGTGGCCGGAGTCGGTTTTTCCAAGGATTTAGTTTCTATCTCCCGCGCTATTTGTCTCACCGGCAGTTCCTTAACCTTTTCACGGTTGCCAAAGGAGATCATCTCGGCATTCATGGCAAAGAATAGCAGCAGGGCGATAATACCCAGGGCGGGAACGGCAACGATCATGTTTTTTTTATTAAAAACGGGATGGCTATCCTCGGAGGCGGTTACGATGCGCCGCATGGTTGTTGTGGGTGTTGGCGAAAAGGTTTGCTTGCGCATCCGCCGATACATCTCCAGATAGCGTTCTTCGTCTTCGATATGCAGGTAAGAGAGGTATGATTGAAAAAAGAGTTTATCATACACCTCGGGAATCTTCTCAAACTCACCGGCCTCGATAGCCCGCAGATAACTGATCTGAATGCGGCTTTCGCTGGCAATCTCTTCCAGGCTTATATTCTTCTCTTCACGGATTTTTTTCAACTCTTCAAAAAATGAAGGGATGTCAGGATTTGTCTCCATCAAACTCTTTAAAGTCCTTTATTCTTAGTTGAATTGTGTTTTGTCCCTGCCAGTTGGATTCTTCAATGACATAGACAAAGTTAAAACTTTTATCGACTTGCTCCAACTGCTCGAGGTATTTTAAACCATTAAAATAGATGGCGTCTATAACCATGCCTTTTTGTTGCAGCTTAAATTTAAGATGGTTGTGGCCGATAACCCGCACCTTGCCATGCACGCTCACATTATTGCTTTGAAAAACGGGACGCATATTGGAGGGGCCGTAGGGTTCCATATCCTTAAGGCCGTGAAGCAGACGTCCGTTAAGATCGGGAAAATCTATCCTGGCGTCAATATGCAATTCGGGCAGCGCGCTTTTTGTTTCCATGTGATCGCTGGCGTATTTGTTAATTGCCTGGCGGAAGGCCTCTATTTTTTCCGTTTCAATGGTCATCCCGGCCGCGCAGGCATGGCCGCCATAACTGACCAGCATCTCCTGCAAATGTTGCAGGGCATTAAAAATATTAAACTTATCGGTGGAACGCGCCGAGGCCTTTCCCAATCCGTTTTGATTGGAAATGAGAATTGCCGGTCGGTTGTATTTTTCCTGCAGGCGGGAGGCAACGATACCGATGACGCCAAGATGCCAGTCTTCCTTATCCAATACCAATACGGGCGCGTTCTGCAACTCTTCGGATTCCATGATCAGGCCCACCGCTTCCTGGAAGGTCTGTTCATCAATATTACGTCTCTTTTTATTTTCGGAATTAAGAATCTGGGCGATATTCTTTGCCTGCTGCGGGCTGCTGCTGGTTAGCAGATGCACCGCTTTTTTGGCATTGGATATCCGCCCCACGGCATTCAGACGGGGAGCGAGAATAAAGACGATAAGGCTGACGTTTATCGTTTGCCTGCCGAGACCGCTAATCTGTATCAGCGCCGAAATGCCTTCCCGGGGGTGCCGGTTTATCTTTTTAAGGCCGTGATACATCAATATGCGGTTCTCATCGCTGAGGTCCACGATATCGGCGGCCGTACCCAGGGCAACCAGATCCAATGTGTCCAGATAAAAGGATTCCTCCAGGTGCAGCCGTTGTGAAAGCGCCTGAATATACTTAAAGGCCACGCCGCATCCGGCCAGTTCCTTAAAGGGATAGTCACAGCCGGTCTGTTTGGGGTTTAAAATGGCAAAGGCCTCCGGGGGCTCGCCCACGGGCGAGTGATGGTCGCAGACGATAACGTCCACATTCTGCTCCCGGGCATAGGCAATCTGTTTTTGGGCGGTAATACCGCAATCAACGGTAATAATCAGCGATACGTTTAAATCCAGGGCCCGGGTTATACCTTTTTCCGTTACCCCATAACCGTCATTCTTGCGGTCGGGAATAAAAAAGTACACCTTGCCGCCCAGACGGTGCAGACTTTGGTATAAAATGGAAACACCGGTCACGCCGTCCACGTCATAATCGCCATAAACAAGAATGTTTTCGCCATTTTCCAGGGCCCGTACCAGGCGTTCAACGGCCTTTTCCATATCACGCATGGCGTAGGGATCGTACAGATTTTCCAGTGAGGGGTGTATATAGGTTGTAAAATCCTCGGGACGAGAGATGCCCCTGCGGGTCATGATGGTGGCGATCACGGGATCGACATTGTATTCTTTGTAAAACGGAGAAAGAGGGGGCGCCTCTGCCTCAGGATAAATCCATTGGTAATGCATGCGTCCATCCGGAAAAATCCGGATCAATAGAATAAGCCGAATTCTGTACCCTCAAAAGGGGGGAGTTATTTATCTTAATGCCGCGTTGCCGCGACACTTAAGCGACCTACCCGAGTATACGTATCCGAAGATACATACGGCGGGACACCGCACAGAACACTATATACTCCTATTTGGCCTTGCATCAAACCGGGTTTACCTTACCCCGCCCTTTCGGCGCCATCGGCGTTCCGTTGTGGAAACGGGTGGTGAGCTCTTACCTCGCCTTTTCACCCTTATCCCGTAAAAACGGGACGGTATCTTTTCTGCGGCACTGGCCATCCGCGGAAGCGGATTCTAATTTCTTAGAAGGTTTTTCCCTATGATGTTCGGACTTTCCTCCTCAGAATAGATTCCAAGGCAACTCCCTGTTTATTGATCCGGATCTGTTTTTGTGTTTATTTATCTTCCCAAACTAATATCCGCCCGCAGAATTCACAAGTATATATCTTTTTCTGCTTGCGGATTTCCACAACCTTTTGCGGGGGGATGTAAGAAAAACATCCACCGCAATGGCCGTCGCTTACCACGGCCACTCCCTGGCCTTCCCGCGCTTCCCGTACGATTTCGTAGCTGGAAAGCACATCTTCATTAAAGTCCTTTACGATGCTTTCGCGGCTTTTAAGCAATTCCTTTTCCTCAACTTCCGTTTCGGATAAACGTTCCTTGAGATCCTGCTCATTCTCTTCCAACTCGGTTTGAATCGTCTGCAGTTCGCTTTCCAACTGGGTCTGGGCGCTCATTTTTTCATCAACGGCTTCATTCAGGCTGACCAGCTCATTTTCGTAATTCTTAAGATTGGCCTGCAAAACCTCGATCTCAACGGTTATGGCGTCATATTCCTTATTGGTTTTAACCTGATACAGTCGGTTATTTTCATCGTTAAGCTTGTCCTTGGTTTCCTGGATCAGAACGGTCAATTCCCGTACCCGCTTCGACGACGCCTCTATTTCCGCCTCAAGCTTAACCTTGGTCTCATTCTTGATGTTAAATTTAGCCCGCAGACCTTCCACAATCTCAGGCAGGTCGCCACGCTCTTCACGTAATTCGTCCAAACGATTGTCAATTTCCTGTAATTCAATAAGTGCGCTTAAAGTCTTCTGCACGTTCTAACCTCCCGATAAAAAAAAAGTGCATCTCCCTGGTGAGAATGCACTTGACTACTTTTTACTATTTTTTTTCCAAATTTTTGAAGATCATCTGAACTTTCTTACTCATGGTATCTTCCCTAAAAACAGTGGGCCCACAGGGACTCGAACCCCGGACCAGCCGATTATGAGTCGGCGGCTCTAACCAACTGAGCTATGGGCCCTGTTATTTTTGACGAGCAAGGAATTTAGAAATGATGTCGTAAAAAATCAAATCTAATTAGGGCCTGTTTTCCAATAAAATGCCTCCGGCGCGGAGCCTGTTTTCCTCTATCCGTTGCTATGGTTGAAGCTCACGCCCGAAATATTTTTCCAGAAATATGTCGCTTTTTTCTTCTTTCACCCAAATAAGCCGGCAGGAGCCTTTTTTTTGCATCGTGCATAGGCTCAAATCCCGCTCCTCCCCTTCCGGCGCGGCACGGCCCACGATGATTATCCAGCCCAGGGATTTTTCATAGACGTCAAGGGCGTCGTAAGGTATCGCCAGGGGGCTCAGTCCCGTTTTTTTATAAAAAGCCTCACGAAAGCCTTCCGGGGCGCACAGAGCCATGGCCGCTTCCAGTTCCCGGGCGCCCGTCCCTTTTAATCGCTCCAGCGGGTTCTCTGTTCGCTCCAGGGACAAGGGAACAGGCCTCCCTTTGGGAAGGATCAGTTCCCTTCCCTCAATACTATCTGAAATAGGTTCCGGCCGGATAAGTGAAACAGCGCGGGAGGAGCCGGCCCCCTTCCGCCGCAATCGTCCCTCTTCCACCAACAGGCCATCCTTATTTAGCATTCCCGCCAAAAGAACAATGTCCTGCCCGTCCCGCTTTTGTTTTATACGTCGTCCGTACATGTCAAAAAAGAGAAGCTTTCCGCCGCTTTCTGTTTTTCCCCTGGGGAGATAAACTGTTTGCCGGTTGTTCACGGTTTCTTTTTTTATGATTTTCCCGTTCAACCGCACAGATTCCGTCTCCCGGTTCCATTTAATGGTTATTTGCCAGTGCGCGGCCTTAAGTAAAAACTTAAACCGTATCCCGTCGCAATGCAGGGTAAATTGCCGCCATACCAAAGGTATCTCCAGGGTATAACCGGCCAGGGCCAGTTGCGCCGTTGGATAGTCCGGCCTGAGTAAAAGGGGAAATTCGGGAAGGATGCGTATCTTCTTCTTTTCCTCAAGAGCCGAAAAAGAGACCTGACGGTCCAGGCGTATGGCGTGTTTGCCGGAATCCCATTCCAAGCTCCGGTGCTGTTTTTTGCCTCCATAACTGCCCCGCAGGCGGAAGGAGTCCCCACTGAAAATAAAAGTCTGGCGGGCAGGGCCGTTTATACGGAACAGCTCTTCCCCGTTCCCCCCGGCTATGGAAAACTTTTGTCCCATCAGTTCCAAAAGCCGAAATAACACAGCGTCCGCGCTGCCGGCCGTAACCTTTTTTAACAGACTAAATAGATGACCGATCCACCACGGATTATGGTAGAGCGCGGACAGCACAAAATCGTAAAGGTCATCATCCCCCTGGCGCCAGCGGCGTTGCCAAAGATACTCATACAGGGGCCGGCCATAGACATCCCAATAGGCTTGAATCGATTCCGCGGAAAGGATTTTCCACCCGGGTGGGGTAAATTGCCCGAAGACGTTTTTTATCCAGTGATACAGCTTAGCGCTGTTTGGGCCATGGGCGGAGGCTTCCGTGAAGACAAAAAGCTGCCAGGCCTTTTCAAAATGTTCTATCCAGGAGCGGTCATGTGTTTGAATCCGGGCCAGGGGATGTGCTTTTCTCGCTTCCCGCAACAGGCCCGGCAGTTCGCTGACCGACGGCATATCCCCGCTGTATGCGGCATACAGCCCCCCGCCGCCCGCATGCTCCACTTCGCGGATGTTTAAACCTTCCTTTGGGACGAACTGTTTTAATGCCGCCGCCGGAGCGGCATGAATAAAAGCAAAGTCCGCGGTTTCCAGGGTTTCAAACCTTTGTTCACCGGAAATGTATAGGCTATAAACCCAGCCGGTTTGCGGAATGATACGGCGAAAACGGCAGTGGGCGTCGCTAATGGTAACAGGCGGGGAGACGCTTTCTTCTTCAGCGTAAAGCGCTCCGGCGTTTCCCGACAGGGAATAGGAATGCCGGAGAGCCGCCCGTATAAAACCAAGGAAACAAAAGTTTTGCGCTTGTCGCTTCATTACACCGCCCTACTAAAAAAGCAGGCGATTTACGTCTACATACAGTACAAAGATGATAAAGAAGAGCAACAGGGCCATGCCCGCCTGTTGGACGCGCAGCCGCGTTTTTACGCTAAGGGGCTTGCGCGTTACGGCTTCTATGAGCAGCAAAAACAGATGACCGCCATCCAGAACGGGAATGGGTAAAATGTTAAAAAAGGCCAAAACACTGCTAAGGGCGGCAATCAGGCTAAACAGGGTTACCCAGCCCGCCTCGGCCGCCTCTCCGGCCATCTTGGCGATCATCAACGGGCCGCCGATGGTTTCATCCGCCGTCTTCACGCCGCTCATCCACCACCACAGACCTTTTATATTAAAATCGATAATTACAAAGGGTTGCCTGATACCATAGGCGATGGCCTCGCTTAGGGAAACCGGCTCCTTTTCCAAATAAACGCCAATGCCGATCATCCCGTAGGTGGATTCAACCCCCTCCTTGGAGACGGTGTTTTGAACGGCGGGAGTAATGCTGCCCTCGCGATCGGTTCCGTCATGCCGCCATTTTATCGGTATCGCCTTTCCGGGATTCGCGCGTATGATTTCCGTCATCTCCCGCCAACTGTGTATGGGCCGGCCGTTCAGCTCGGTTATAAGGTCTCCCCGGGCCAGTCCCACGGAAGCGGCGGGCATATCCGGCCGCACATCGCCGACCCGGGCGGGAAACAGGGGTGAAATACCCAGTTGTTCCCCTTTTTTCTCGCTCAACAGTTCCCTGGCGTAGCGCAATTCCACGGTTTGTTCGTCTCTTTGAACGGTAAAGCTAACGCCTTTGTCCATGGAGCCGTAAAAAAGGTTCAGCATATCGTTCCAGTTATCCACGGGTGTGCCGTTTACGGCGATCACCTTATCACCGGTTTTAAAGCCGACCTGCGCGGCTATGGCGCTGTTCGGATCGACCTCCACCACCGTTGTCGGGGTAATGGTTTTACCCTGCGAAAAGCTCAGCACCGCATAAATAACCATGGCCAACAGCAAATTCATGATAACGCCGGCGCTAATGATGATCATGCGTTTCCATACGGGCTTGGAGCTGTATTCATAGTCCGCGCCGGTAATATTTGTATCCATGCTCTCATCGACAAAACCGGACATTTTTACAAAGCCGCCCAGGGGTATGGCGGAGATACACCATTCCGTGTCGCCTATCTTTTTAGAGTAGAGGGTCGGCGGCATGCCGATTGAAAATTTTTCCACCCGCACGCCCATCAACCGGGCGGCGATAAAATGGCCCAGTTCATGAATGACAACCAAAATACTAAATACAAAAATAACCGATATGAGGGTAAGCATAATAACTTCTTTTCAGATTAATGGATAACCGAGAACACTTAACAAAGGATATATAAAATAGTTTCAATAACCGTTATAAAAAAACATCCCCGGTGGTATTTCCGGGGATGTTTATAGTAAAAACCTTAGAAGGAAATACCATAACCGAGACCGGCAAACTGGCTGCCGTTGCGCGTGCCCACTTCGGCCTTTATGCCAAAAATGGAAACACCGGCGGCCAGACGCAAGGCGGCATTATCCAGCGTACCGTTTTGCGTGGACTCCTGCACGGAACCCACGGAGGCCGCCGTTGCATAAACCCAGCTTACATCCGTAGTGCCGATATCATAGGCGGCCTTGGCATACAATCTTATCAGCAAAAGATCATAACTGATCATGGCTCCGATATTTATACTTGAAAATTGCAGATCGATCCCCGCGTCCACCGTGCCGGCCTTGGTTACGCCATCGTCCAGATAGACGTCGCGGCTGGCGTTGATGGCAAAACCCATGGTATTATAATCGGCAAAAACGGCAATAGCCGGAAAGGCAGGGATGGGAATAAGGTCGGACAGTTCATATTTTAAACCAAAACCCAATACCTGCAGGGAAAGGCCCTGCACTTCCGTTTCGGGGAAGTAGCGGGCATAGGCCTCAAAACCCATGGTTCCAAAACCGGCCTGTACACCGATTCCCGAGGGCAGATAACCCGCTTCATTAAGTCCGATCGACGGATTTTCCGCAAAGGAGCCCACACCCAGGAATACCCCCGCGCTTATCCGGAACAGGGTAGGCCCGCTGGCGTCTGTCCAGTCCAGAACGTTCATCCCGGCATAGGCGGCGTTGTTAATACCGTCCATATCATCGGCCAGGGCATTTAAATCGGAAAAAGTGGTAAAGTCCAGATCGCTCTGCGCGCTGGCGGATCCAACAAATAGAAAAAGACTGATTAGCAGTAAAAATAGACGTCTCATAGGTCCTCCTGGAATATTGGGTTGCGGGAATATACAACTGTTGGTGGAATCGGCGCAAATATCCCTGTTACAATAAAAATTCATCAAAATATTTTTTTGCGTCTTCTAACCGCAACGCACCGGGATTTGTTTCCTCTAAATCATAATCATTAAGACGTTTAAGGATAATGGCGCCTAGTTGTCGGGCATCGACCGTTGCCTCACTTATGCTGTTCAGGGCAAGGGCGTTATCATGGAGCAGACGTTTCTGCTTTTCCCTTTCCCCGTCATTAAGCCTTAAAAAAGAAAGTATTTCCCGGTGCTCCTCCCCAATCATAAGCGAGCCGTGCTGCAGGATGGCCTGTTGATATATTTTTTGGGCCGAGCCCACCACTTTTTTCCCCTGATAGTGAATCTCGGACTTTGCCTTGCGGTTAAAGCAGGCAAACACATCGGCATTGCCCTTAAGATAGTTTCCCCGCGGGGAGGCCGTGCTCAGTTCAACGGGATATCCTGCTTCGTTTAATGCCGCCGCCAAATGAGCATGCAGCCATTCGTACATTTCATGATGGTCCATCGCCTGCTGGCGGGGCATGACGAAGCTGTATGTCAACTCCCGGGCATGTAAAATGGCGCTGCCCCCCGTGGGCCGGCGCACCAGATCAAAACCTTTTCGGTTTAAGGCGTCCCTGTCCACTTCGGCCGCGGATTGATGGCGTCCCAATGAGAGGCACCAGGGATTCCAGCCGTAAAAGCGTAAAACGGGCGCCTGCCACTCCACCGCCCTTTCAACAAGCAAGCGGTCGATGGCCATGTTTTCCAGGCCGGTGTATTTCTGATAGGGAATGACTTTAAGGAGATTAAAGGGCAGGCGCATTATAATCGGATGATACCCCGTTCGCTGTGCTCCAGAAAGGAGGCGATATGCTCCGCTTCCCTGTTTTCGGCAAATTGGTCGCGAATTTCCGCGATGGCTTCCTTCACGGTCAGGGCGCGGCGATAGATAATGTTGTATATCTTTTTAATCATGTTGAGCTGTTCGGCGGTGTATCCCCGGCGTTTCAGCCCCACGGAATTCAACCCACCGAATTTTAACGGCTCTCCCATGGCCCGGATATAGGGGGGTACATCCTTATTGATCCGCAGCCCTCCACCGATAAAGCTATAGGCGCCGATATGGGTAAATTGATGAACGGGCGTTAGCCCGCCGATGCCCACATAATCCTCGATGATTACATGCCCGGCCAGATTGACGGCATTGGACAAAATCACATGATCCCCCAGACGGCAGTCATGGGCCACATGGGTATAGGCCATTAACAAACAATGATTGCCTACCCGGGTCGTCAGGCTGTGGTTGGTGCCGCGGTTAAGGGTGGCAAATTCCCGGATGGTGGTGTGATCACCCACCTCCAGGTAGGTTTTTTCATTGCCGAATTTTAAGTCCTGCGGCACGGTACCCAGCGAAGCGCCTTTAAAAACGGTGCAGTTTTTGCCCAGGCGGGTACCGCAACCGATGAGAACATGGGGCCCGATCCTGCACCCGTCACCAATGATGACGTCATCTTCGATCACCGTATACGGGCCAATCTCCACATCCCGGCCGATGGAAGCGCCGGAGTCGATGATTGCTGTCGGATGTATCATTATTTATCCACCACGATGGCCATCATTTCCGCCTCGCAGACAAGCTGCCCCTTCACATAAGCTTTTCCGGCCATTTTAAAAGTATTGCGCCGCGCCTTTAACATAACCAGCTCCATCACCAGTTGATCGCCGGGCAAAACCGTTTTACGGAATTTGGCGTTATCGATGCCCATAAAGAAAACCAGCTTCTTGCCCACTTCCGTTTCGTTGTTTAATAAAAGGATACCCCCCACCTGGGCCATGGCCTCAATTTGCAACACGCCGGGCATAACCGGTCTTCCCGGAAAATGGCCCGGGAAAAAAGGCTCGTTGGCCGTAACGTTTTTAATGCCCACGGCGCGTTCACCCGGTTCCAGCTCCACAATGGAGTCAACCAGTAAAAAGGGGTATCTGTGGGGCAATATTTTCTGGATGGCGTTGATATCAAAAATGACGTCTTTTTTGTCCACATCCTGAAATTTACGCGTAAGCTGTTGTTTTTTATACAGGTTGCGTAATATGCGCGCAAATTCGATATTACTTTTGTGTCCCGGACGGGCGGCAAGAATCTGGGCCTTTATGCTCACGCCGGTCAGGGCCAGATCGCCCATCAAATCCAGCAACTTGTGGCGGCAGGGTTCGTTTTTAAAACGAAAGCGCTTATCGTTCAACACGCCGGTCTTGCCCAGGGTTATATCCTCGGATATATTCAGCGCCCCGCGGAGTTTTTTAATATCGGCGTCACTCAGTTCGCGGTCTACAATAACCACGGCCGCGTCCAGATCGCCGCCTTTGATCAATCCCTGTTCAATCAGCCCCTCCACTTCATGTAAAAAACAAAAGGTACGGGCCGGGGCAAATTCCTTAACAAACTCCTTGCGCATGTTAAAAAGTCCCGTATGCTGGCTGCCCAAAGCCGGATTCTGATAATCGATCATCACCGTCACACGGTAGTCGTCGGTGGGCAGGGCCACCAGTTCGATGCCCTTCTCTTCCACCACATAATCAATGGTTTCGTTCACCACCAGATATTCGCGCTCCGCTTCCTGCTCTTCAATGCCCGCTTCCAGCAGCAATTTAACAAAAGGTTCGGCGGAACCATCGCCGATGGGCGGTTCATTGGCATTTAGCTCAATGCGCACGTTGTCAATTTCCAACCCCACCAGGGCGGCCAGCACATGCTCCACGGTATGCACTTCCACGCCGTCCACCTGAATGGTGGTGCCCCGTAAACTGTCCACATTGTCATTCTGCACCACATTTTCCACCAGGGCTTCAATCTCCGGGGAGTTTTCCACGTCCGTGCGTACGAAACGGCGCCCATAGTTTTCCGGAGCGGGCTTAAAGGTAATGGTCGTTTTATTTCCCGTGTGCAGGCCCCTTCCCTCGAAGGAAACCGCTTTCTGTATCGTCTGTTGTTTATCTGCCATGAAGCTTCTCTATTTTTTCCCGTAGTTCAATAATTTCATTTTCCAGGCTGTTTATTTTTTTCAGAGTGTCCGGGAGATTTCTTAGGCTTATATCTATCCGTTTTTTCTGCATCATGGGAACGGCGGGCATGCCCAGAACAACCTCGTTGGCCTTGATGGGCTTTGTAACACCCGACTTGGCGCCAATCACCGTATTGTCCCCCACGGTGATATGGCCGATAATGCCCACCTGTCCGGCCACGGTCACATGACGCCCCACGCTGGTGCTTCCGGCAATTCCGCTTTGCGCGGCCATAACCGTATGCGCGCCGACAACACAGTTGTGGGCTATCTGCACAAGGTTGTCCAGCTTTACCCCTTCTTCGATGATGGTAGAGCCCATGGTGGCCCGGTCGATGGTTACATTGGCTCCAATCTCCACATCATCCCCGATCAGCACATTGCCGAGTTGAGGAATTTTTATATACTTGCCATCCTTCGGGGCAAAGCCAAACCCGTCGCTGCCCACAACGCTGCCGTTATGGATAATCACCCGCTTACCGATTTGGCAATTTTCACGTATGGAAACATTGGAATAGAGGACGGTGTCGTCCCCCAGGATTACGTTGTCGGCCAAAACCACCCCCGGGTGTAACACACATCTATTGCCAATACGGCAATTTTCACCCACATACACAAAGGGAGCAATGGAACATTCATCGCCTACCCTGGCGCTGGCGGCAATATGCGCCTTTTCGGAAATCCCCATAAAGCTGTGCGTTTTAGCGGGAGCAAAGGCTTTTAAGACAAATAAAAACCCCACATAGGCGTCTTTAACGCGTATATGAGGTATTTTTAAATCTTCATAATCCCGGTCTACAATCAGGGCGGCGGCCTTTGTTGTACTCAAATAGTGTACATACTTTTTGCTTGAGATAAAGCTAATCTCATCCGCCCCGGCCTCTTCTATTTTCGCCGGTCCGCTTATGGCAATATCGCCGGCGCCGTGCAGTTCTCCGTTTATCAGTTGCGCAATTTCACTTAAGGTCATGCGCATCTTCTTACTTCTTGCTCTTTCCGGAGTTTAACTCATCCAGCACTTTTTGAGTGATATCCATGCCGGGGTTGGCATATAAAATTCCGGCGGAACCGTCAAAAATCATATCATAGCCTTCTTCTTCGCCCACTTTCTTTATGGCGGCGTTGATTTTGTCTATAACCGGTTGAAGCAGTTCAGCCTGTTTTTTATACAACTCTCCCTGAGGCCCCAGCTTCTCATATTTAAAGCGCTCCACTTCCATGGCTTTTTGCTGGGCAAGCTTCATCTTTTCCTGCTTCTTTTCCGGGCTCAGCAACAGGCTTTGCGATTCAATTTCGTTAGCCAGCGCCTGATATTCCTTAACCATCTTCTCATAGTTTACCTGGGTCTGATTTTGCAGCTCCTTGAACTTATTCTGAGCGTCAACCGACTCCTGATATTCCATGGAAATTTTTTGTGAATTCACATAAGCAAATTTCTGGGCAAAAATACCCGAAAACATGAACAATGTGATAATGCTGATGAGTGAAAGTTTTGATAATTTCACTTAGGCCTCCTTATAATCATTAAATATTTAGCTTACGAATTTAGGTAAATTATTAGAACCTTCCAAATTGAAAGTGGACTTTCCAGTCGCCGCTGCGTTTTCCGGTGGCGTCGTAATAGTCAAAGCCGTAGCCGAAATCGATACCGATAATGCCCACCAACGGCATGAACAGACGCACGCCCGCGCCCACAGAGCGCCGCAACTCAAAGGGGTTGGTTTGGCTGACGTCTTCCCAGGCGTTGCCCCCCTCGGCAAAGAACAGGCCGAAAATGGTCGGATTGGGCGCGATGGGGAAGCGCAGTTCCAGCGTTGTTTTAATCATGGACTTGCCGCCTATGGGCCGCCCGGCCGAGGTTAACGGCCCCACCTGTCCGTCATCATAGCCACGCAAACCTTCGGCAAAGCCCAGGCCGCTGCCGCCCATATAGAAATACTCACCAAAAAGAATAAAGGAATCTTTTTTCAATTGATTAAGAATACCGAATTTATTCGAGGAGTAAAGCACCAGCTTAAACGGCAGGGGGATAAACCACTCTGAGGAGAATTGGGTTTTAAAAAAATGCTGATCGCCGCCCAGAGGTCCCCCGGAAAGCTGAAGACTCAGGGAGTGGGTGGAACCGCTGGTGGGAAACTCCGCGCTGTTACGGCTGTCCCGGGAAATAATTTGCGTAAGGCTGAACTGGCTGGTATTGCCCGCCGTGCCCAGTTCTTCATAGCGTCTTTGCAACTCGGCGTCACGTATGTTGGTAATGGAGGTTTGCGCCGCGCGGATGACCCAGTCGCCGCGAAAATAGTTATCCGGCCAGTAAAAGCGGCGTCCCACGCGGATGGTTCCGCCCAGATCGCGGCGATCCCAGGGATAAAAGCCGCCGCCCGAACGGGTGTTAAACAGGGAAAAACCGCCCAGGGTGGGCGTGTCAAACATCCAGGGTTCGGTAAAGCTTACCGATATGGAGCGGTAAATCCGGCCGAATTGCCAGTCGAACACCAGACGCTGTCCGTCCCCCCCCTGCGTGGGATGGGCCAGGGAAAAGTTATTGAAGGTTAAACCGATGCTGCCGATCAAACCGTCGCGTTGACTGTAACCCGCGGACATATTGGCCGTATCCGTGGACTTTTCCTCCACCTCCACGCTCAGGTTTACATGTTTGGAATCATTGGGGATCAGCTTTACATCGGGACGGATATTCTGGGTAAAATAGTTAAGAACCATCAGATCGCGAATGGAGCGTTCCAGCTTGGCGTTATTAAACACATCGCCGGGATGGATTTTAAACTCGCGCCGTATCACCTTTTCGCTGGTTTTGGTGTTGCCGGTGATGATGATGGACTTTATGCGTACAACGGTGCCCTCGCTGATGTTGAAGGTTACATTCAGGGTGTCGTTATGAACCGGCACCTCCTGCGGGACGATATTGGCAAAGAGATAGCCCTGGTTGTAATACATGTTTCTAAGCCGGTCGCGGATACCCTCGTCGTATTTTTTCTGATCGTAGACGTCGCCCTTTTGAATATCCAGCGAGGCGGCCAGCTCTTCGTCGGTAAAGATTTCATTGCCCTTAAAGGCAATATCGCCAAAATAGTATTTGTTGCCCTCATAGACCCAAATATCGATAAACAGGCTGCGTTTATCCTCGCTGTAGTAGAGGGAATCACGGACAATATCAGCGTCGCGGAAACCATGTTCCTTGTAATACTGGATGACCAGATTCTTATCTTCCTCATACTTTTTGGCGTTAAAATCCGCCGAGCGCCACCAGCGATCCTCCTGGGTATCTTCCATGGCGTCGCGCAGATCATCGCTTTCTATGTTTTTGTTACCGTGAAAAGTGATTTTTTCAATCTGTACCTCAAACCCTTCATCCACATTCACAACAAGGTTCACCCGTCCCTTGGCGGCCTTAACCGTATCGATGTCCACCTTGGCAAGCAAGTAGCCCTCTTCCTTATATTTTTTGATGACGCGTTCCTTCATCTTGGAAATTTTATAGGGTGAGATAACCATGCCCCGGTAGGTTTGCAGGGCTTCCCGGATGTCATCTTCCGACAGTTCCTCGATGCCCTTTATGATCAGCGAACGCATGCGGGGGTATTCCTTAACGCGTATCAACAGGTCTATGCCGTTAACGGACTGATTGACGATATATATCTGTATATCTTCAAATATGTTCAGCCCCCAGAGGTTTTTAATCGCTTTTTGGATGTCGTCACCCGTAATGCTTTCGCCAATGGTTAAACCGGAGTTGAGCCGGATGGTGCTGGCGTCCGCGCTTTTATTGCCTTCCACCGTGATGGTATTTATGATGACATTAGGGCTTTGTGCTTTAGCCTGAGCGGAAAATATCAAAACAATAAACAATATCAACAGAGCGAATATCTTTCGCACTTTTTCCTCCATAATCAGTATTAGAATGTAAATGAATGCCTGAAACGAATCTTAAAATCTTCAAGATATTGCCGTTGGTTGGCAAAATTGTAGTAACTCATAAGTTCTCTGTCCCATTCGAACTCGATCAGCATGTTTCTGAAAAAGCGGTATTCCAATCCAATCGAATGGTTAAAATCAAATCCTGTTTCCGTGTTGTCATAAACGGAGACCAGTTGCCCCGTATACGACAGATATAAGTTTTCCGACAAATATTTCCCCAGCGTCACTTCCGAACTCGACATCAGGTAGAGATAGGACGTTCCGGAATAGAGCGGGTTTATGATGGAATTTTTATTTCCCCCGACCTGCCTGCCCACGCTGGAATAAAATAAATTCCGGGCAATATTGGAATTAAATCGCACTAAATCAATACCTAAATTATTTTCCAGAGCTTTTTCCAGGGGACGCAACAAAGGCCGTATCAGATAGCGCTCGGTAATGGCGCCGCCAACGGTCGTGGCCTTTTGACGGATATTTTCAGCTGAATAACCCAGGTAAGCCATAACTTGTTCCTGGGTTTCTCCGATTGTGGGGTCCGCGGAAACAAGTTTAAACTTAAAATCCTCCCAATTACCCTGACTGCGTTCGTTGCCGGTTTGCGGATCGACGGCGTAAAGCTGAAGATAAATGGTTTTGGGAATGGCCCCCACGCTGTCGCGTATTGTGGTCCAGGCACGTCCGCCCACCACGGGCATGCGCTCATTACGGTTGAAGCTTATGTTAAAGCGATCGACCTTAAAGTTCAGGTCAAGATACTCCAGCCGTCCTCTGCTGGAGACAAGACTTCCCTGTGGCCTGAATGTACCCTTTTTTATGATACCGGTAAAGTCCAGACCGGGACTTCCTTCATCCACGGTTAATTCCGCGCGCACATTGTCTATATAAGCGGGTATGTCGCGGCGATAGCGCACGTCTTTTCCGGCGCGTACCAAAATATCCCATTCCATGTTGGCTAAAAATTCCAGAACGGGGTTGTTCTTGCGCGTTTTACCATGTTCTCCGGCGATAAAGGGAAAGGTAACCTTGGAGTTATTGACAATCACCTCCCCGAAAACGGTGGGGTACTTAATGGGACCGGCAAAATAAAAATAGGGCTGGTCGCCGCGCCCCCGCAGGAAAATATTGCCGGTTTCATTTTCGTACATCAGCCCCGGCAGATGGATATCCACCCCTTCCCCGGATGTTTCCAGGGCTAAAATACCAAAATCCAGCCCCAGTCCCTTAAAATTCCAGTGCTTCAGTTTCCGGCCATCGACCACGGGCAGATGACGCACGGTGTGAATTTTAAGATAGTTTTCGTCCACATAGGCGGTAAAGTGCTTTATATCCACCTTGCCGCTGCCCTCTTTTAGCACGATATGGGTGGAGATATCCTTGACATGGCCGGCCACATCGGCCAGCCACAGCTCTCCGCGATCAATGGTCACATCGGCGGCCACCAGCTTTATATCGTTGCGCCTGCCGCGGAACTTCAGGTTGATATCGGAAAAGGAGGCGCCGTCACGGAAGAAGGGTACCCAACGGTTAAGATAGTGGAAAATATCGCCGTCAAATTTTATGGCGACATCCATATCCCTGCTGTCGCTCAGAGGCAGGGTGCCCACACCGTAAAGATGGTAGCGGCCGCTTTTGATCAGGCTGAAGTCCTCTACTTCTAGAATATGGGAGCGAAGATTGAAGAAAGTGCCGGCGGAATCGAGCCGGTCGTCTACCTTAAGCGTTAAACGGTCAAAAGCAATATCCTTAAGCATGCCCTTGCTAATATTGATCCCGGCCTGCATAAAGGGTTTTTGCCGCGTTCCCTTAAGGGAAAAGTTATAGGCCCCCTGCCCCGTCAGTATTCCGTCCTCAAGACCCAGGGCCCGGAAAATGGTATTAATGTCCACATTGTCACCGCCGGCGTAGGCGGATATCTGATCGTTAAGGAAGTGCCAGGTTCCCCTGCCCGTCAGAATGGTGCGGTTATTCTGGTAGATGTTCAAGGTATCCAGCGCCATTCTGGTGCGGTTTGCGGAGAATTTAATTTCCGGCTTAAAATAGCCCTGGTCGTTAAAAACAAAACGGTCGCCGCTCAGATAGCCTTCCAGTCTGGGCGCGCGTACGGTTCCGTCAAGCACTATTTTTCCATCCAGATAGGCCTGGGTTTTGTAATCATCGCCCAGTTTTTGCCGGGCCAGCTTAAACACCTGAAAATGATCCAAAAGGATTTTGCCGGACAGGCGGGAGGAGTGTTCAAGATCGACAAAGAACTCGCCGGTGAGAGCCTGATCAAAATTAAAATAACTGCCCAAAAAGGTTTCAGACATATCCACATTGTAGTCGCCTTCCAGCCCTCCCACGCTAATGCGCCCGCTTACAGCCTGTTTTTCACCCGTAAGATTCCGGATGCGCGTGGTGGCGCTAAACAGGGTATCCTGGCCGTTTTTATTACGGAAGAGTATGGCGCCGTGCAGATCGTTGATGGTTCCCGATAGCCGCGCGGAAGAATGCACCTTTTCCCGCAGTGAACGCATCAATGGGTCGCTGGTCATCCTTTGAAAGGGAAAATCCGCAATATTAAGATAACGGATTCGGGGGCGGGTAAGATAGTCATCGACCAACGCGCTGAAGCGAAAAGACTTATCCGAACTGTATTGCGTGGATATATTTAGCCGGCCTCCCCGACCCCGGATGTCGCCAAAGGTGCTCCACAGGGTATCCGTGCGTAACAGGGCGTATCGCCAGCGGCCGCGGGTGGCGCCGGTTTTAAAGTTCACGTCCAGGTTAAGCCCCATTTGATGTTCGGCATTGGACAGCTTATCAAAGACCAGGTGCTGTTGCGACCTGTTTTGGGCCTCCAGCCTTAAATGCAGGGAGTGACCAGGGATGTTATAGGTTCCGCGGCCCTTAAAGGTACCCAGAATACTTTTAAGGCTAAAGGAGGCCAGACGCAGCCTGTCCGGCTCATATGTCCAGTTTACCTGCAAACCCGAGAACCGGCTTCCGGAAAAAACAAAGGCGGGGGCAGAAATAGCGCCGGAGACGGTCAGTTCGCCATCAAAGTGATAGCGTGCCGAAAGGGCTACCGTTCCGCTATCCCAGGGCAGGCTGGTAAAGGATGGATGTGCCCTTACGCGAAAACGCTTATTATAAACCCGACCCGTAACGACGGGATGAAAAATATTGCCGATCTCCGTGGAAAAGTTTAAGGGCATGTTAAGAAAGCTCAGGCGTCCGTCATCTAAACTCAGCCTGTTGTCACTAATGGTTACCGTAGCGCCAAGGCTGTCGAAGCGTGTTCCGGAATAGGCGCCGGCAATACGGCCCAGTATCAGATGACCGTTGACGCGTATGGAGTCCAGCGACGCAAAGCGGCCGTCCACATCCAGTTCACCATCCACCAGACCATGATTCAGGGAAAGCCCCCTGGCAAATTCCCTGGAAAAACGCGCCACAACATTATTGCCGACCACATAGTTGTTTATGGAAATCCCGGCCTTAAACCGTGCCGCGCTTAAATTATAAGCGGCCCTCAAAACAAAATTTTTATCCTGTGAGGATAAAACGCCGCCGCTTAGGGTAATGAGGCTGTCTTTCACGCTAAGAGCGCCATCCAGATTCTGGGCTATGGAAAAATAGCTGCCGTCACTCCCGGCAAGGATTACCTTACCGGAATGCACCAGAATATCCGGCGCCTGTCTTAACAGGTATTCCACTTTTTCCACGGGGAGAGGCTGCTCCGCGGTGGGGACGGCATCCGCTCCGGGCCGGCGGTAGTGGAGTATAAGCCGGGGCTTGTCGATATGTATCCTGGAAACAAGGCTGTTAAGCCCTTCCCTGTGCCGGAAGAGATTTATCAGGTCAAGATTGATTTCAATGGCGTCAATCAGCAGCTCCAGGGAACCATCCTCGGAAACATAACTGATCTGATCGATGGAAATGCCGTTTATGCCAATGGTGAAATCATCCAGTTCCAAAATAGCGTTTTCCTCATCGGGAAACACTTTTTCCAATAGACGCTTTTTCAGGGGAATATCCAGGCCAGTTATCTTTAAAAGAAAAGGCGTGGCCGAGATGAAAATTCCCAGAAAACTGAGGGTTATGGCTATGATGACTAAAATGCGTTTCATGCGGTATCACATCTGATAAATACTAAATGCCCGGCGTGAACAAATTGTTTTAACCGGACAATTTCCTTTTACGGAGGCGCTATCGGCCTGTTCCGTGATCAAGCCTAAAAATTTAAGAAAAACAGGAACTTATATCCAGAAGTACGGAGAATTAATCGAAACAGGCTCTTTGTGGGACGATATACAAAAAACGACAAGAACGCATGGGCTTTTTCCCACGCAAATAAACGGAGGTTTTAGGCCTCTTCTTCGCCCCGGCGGGGCCGAACAGAAAGATATAAAATGGGTTTTTATCAAAGCATGAAGGAGGGGTTATTCCCGGGAAAGAATACGTTTAAGCTCCTCGCGGGTAATTGCCCGGGCGAATGACCGTATTTTGCTGTTATCCCCTTCTTTTCCGTCTACAAAATAAACGGGGATGGTGGAAGTCATTTTCCGTTGGTTAATTTTTTCCGCCGTTATCCGCCCATGGGAAGGCAGGACGGCATAGTTCACCACAATCATATCAGGCAACACGCGGCGTAGGCCCGGGCGCCGTCCTTTTGTTCAGCCGCCACCACATTTCCGTTGCACGAACACATCTCCACCAGCGTTGTGTCACGGGAAAAGTCGATGACAAATATTTTCATAATGCCTCCGTCCTTTTCACCCCGGTCACGGGTTATGGCGATCAGAGTTTATCGGCGATGATTTCCGCAACATCCCGTACCCGTTTGGCGGACTCCAACTCATTGCCCGCGTCCGTCATCATGGTCATGCAAAAGGGACAGGCCGTGGCAATGATCTCCGCCCCTGTTTGCTCGGCTTCCTTAAAACGTTCACGGCGGATGGCCTCGCTCCCTTCTTCCTCTTCCTTCCACATCTGGCCCCCTCCGGCGCCGCAACAAAAACTATTTTCTTCATTCCGGGGCATTTCCACAAGCGGCCCTACCCTGCTCAGATCATGGCGCGGCGCCTTATACTCACCATTATGCCTTCCTAAGTAGCACGGGTCATGAAACGTCATCTTTTCATCCCCGCTTTGAGGCTTCAGCCGTCCCTCCTTCATCAGCTCATCAATAAATTGCGTATGGTGCACTACCTCAAAGTCTCCTCCGAACTGTTTATATTCATTCTTGATGGTATGCAGGCAATGGGGGCAGGTGGTTACAATCTTCTTCGGTTTTACGGAGTTCAACAGTTCAACGTTCTGCTCGGCCATCATACTGAACAGATACTCATTGCCGGAGCGCCGGGCACTGTCTCCGGTGCAGCTTTCCTTGTTACCCAAAACGGCAAAGTTTACCCCGGCCTTATTGAGGATTTTGGAAAAGGAACGGGCAATCCGCTGCCCCTTCGTTTCAAAGGCTCCCGCGCAGCCCACCCAATAAAGTACATCAAAATCGGGCTTTTCATCAACGGTCTTCACCTCCAGCCCTTCCTCATCCCGGGCCCATTTCATGCGGTCTTCATTCATATTCCAGGGGTTTTGGTTACGTTCCATGCCGTTATAGGCCCCTTGCAATTCCTTGGGGAAGTCGGATTCCATCAGCACCTTGTCCCGCCGCATATTGAGGATATCCATCATCGGTTCGTTACCCACGGGACAGACCTCAACACAGGCCGCGCAACTTGTGCAGGCCCACAGGGCCGACGGGCTTAACATGGCGCCCACCATGGCGCCGTCCGTTTCCTCCCCGGCGGCAAAGCTTTTTAAATGGGTGTTTAAAAAAATTCTTTTATTGATTTCCAGCGCGGAAGGGCTCAGTTCCTTACCCGTTTGATAGGCCGGACATACATCCTGGCAGCGGTTGCACATAATGCAGGCAAAGGCGTCCAGTAATTGTGTTTTTTCCAGATGCTCCATGCGGGCCACGCCAAACTGCTCCGCATCCTCCGCCTCAAAATCCAAGCGTTCCATGGCCCCGGGGGCGGGACGTTGCGGACGGGTTAAATAATTCACCGGTCCCATAAAGAGATGGGCATGTTTGCTGGAAGGAAAATAAGGCAGGAAAAGCAGGATTAAGCCCAGGGCCAGCCACCAGCTGACATGCATGGCCAGGTTTAAGGCCGGCGCGGACATCCCGGCCCACAGACCCGACACCATACCGGCAAAAGGCTGCCAGGCGTCGTATCCGTTTGCGGCAAGCACAAAGCTTTCTCCCAAAAAACGAAAACCGATATGCGCCAGGATGAAGAGACCTACTATCAGTGAATCACGCTTTATCTTTTCCCGGGCGCCCGCGGCCAGTAAAACATTTTCACGGATGTTCAGCTCACGGGGTTTTACAAAAAAACGGCGCACCAGAAAAACCAGCATGCCCAACAGGGCCGCCACGCTAAACAGGTCGGTAAAGAGCCGGTATAAATTGCCAACCGTTCCCTGACCCAGGAAATGAAAATCGCTGATATATCCCGTAAGGATATCCCCCAGGTTCACCAGAAAATAGAGTATGAAAGCCCAGGCAATCAGGGCATGAAAAAAACTGAGCAGCGGTCTTTTTTTGAGAACCGTTTTTTGCGTGAATAAAACGCCGAGGGCGTTAAGAACCCTGGGCCAAAGGGGATTGAGATGAAGTTTATCCTGACCGCGGTTAATCGCCCGGTACATGAGCATGAATTTTTGAGAGGCCAGATAAAGAGATGTTCCGAGAGCCAGGGCAAAAAGTATTTTCTCCACAGATGTAAGCATCGCAGTAACCTCGTGAAAATGTATGGATTTTTAGAGCCGGGATTTGGACGCCCGGCCCGGGCTATTTAATATTTCTCGGGTAACAGGCCTTTTTGCTGCCAGATGCGGCGCTTAAAAGGCGGCAGATAGTCTACAAACAGTATACCGTTGAGGTGATCTATTTCATGTTGCAGCACCCGGGCCATCCAGCCGTCAAAGCGTTCCTCATGGGCGTGGCCGTTTTCATCCGTGTATTGTAGACGAATCCCTTCCGGCCGACTGACATCATCCCGCACATCGGGTATGGAAAGACAGCCTTCTTCCAGGGTTTCCTCTCCCCAGGATTCCACGATTAGCGGATTTATAAAAGCACGGGGCCCTTCATTCTCATCGATGGAAGATATATCCACCACGCACAGTTTTATGGAATAGCCCACCTGCGGCGCCGCTAAACCGATTCCTTCCTCGCGGTGCATGGTAACGACCATATTGTCAATCGTTTTTTCCAGTTGCGCATCAAACGTTTCTATGGGCCGTGTTTCACGCCGCAGAACGGGATCACCGATATATCGGATTTTATACATGGGACGACCTAAACGGCAAAGGAGTTGCCACAACCGCAGGTTTTTGTGGCATTGGGATTGTTAAACACAAATCCGCTGCCGTTTAAACCGTCGGTATAGTCCAGTTGGGTACCGGCCAGATAAACAACGCTTTTGGAGTCGATGATAACCTTAACATCGTCATATTCATATAGCTGGTCGCCTTCCGTCTTGTTATCATCAATATCCAGCACATAGGTAAAGCCGGAACAACCGCCCCCCTTTATACCGATGCGTATGAAACTATCGGATTTATTTTCCTCGCGCATAATCTCGCGTATTTTTGAAACAGCCTTTTGCGTTACCTCAATCATCAGCGATTTCCCTTATGTTGTTTTTTCATATTTTTTTCTTCTTTTTTCTTCAGGTCATCCGTGGAACGGGAAGTGATCGACTTCCTTATTACTGTAACTTTTATTTGGCCCGGATATTCCATGGTTTCCTTTATTTTTGCCGCGATATCCGAAGACAACACCATACACTGTTCATCGGTTAACTTGGCCGGTTCCACAATAACGCGCACTTCCCGGCCCGCGGAAATGGCATAGGTTTTATTGACGCCGTCGAAGGAGTTGCCTATTTCTTCCAACTGGGTAATGCGCTTGGTATAGGCCTCCAGCGAATCCCTGCGGGCTCCCGGTCTGCTGCCGCTAATCTTGTCGGCGGCGGTAACCAGAACGGAGATGGGGCTGATCGGTTCCGCTTCCTCGTGATGGGCCAGGATGGAGTTGATAACCACTTCATGTTCCTTGCACTTTTGCGCCAGTTCCACCCCAAGGGTAACATGGCTGCCTTCCGTATGGCTGCTGATCGACTTACCGATATCATGAAAAAGTCCCGCGCGGCGGGCCAGTTTTACATTAAAGCCCAGTTCCGCCGCCAGGGCTCCGGCCAAAAAGGCCACTTCCTTGGAGTGTTGCAACTGGTTTTGTCCGTAGCTGTAACGATAACGCAGCCGGCCCAGGTTCTCCCGCATCAGGGGATGAACATTGTTTAAACGCAGTTCGCGCAGGGTTTCATCCGCCGCTTTTTGAATGGAGCGGTTAACCTCGGCCTTGGCTTTTTTAACCGCCTGCTGTATGGTATTTACATTGATGTTTCTGTTCTTAATCAAACTCTCCATGGAGAGCCGGGCCACTTCCCGGGCCACGGGATCAAAACCGGAAAGGACGACGAGCTCCGGCGTATCATCCACGATAACCTTAACGCCGGTCGCTTCCTCAAAGGCACGGATATTTTTACCCTCACGTCCGATAATCATCCCCTTAAAGCGCTCGTTGGGCAGTTCCACGTTTGCCAGGGTAGACTCATGGGTAAAATCATAAGCCAGGTTTTCAATGGCCGTGGCGATAATTTCCTTGGCTTCTTTTTGGGCCTTTTCGCGGGCTTCGGCCCGTATATCGTTGGCCATTTGCGCCGCTTCCAATTTCACCTTTTGTTCCAGATTGCGCATCAGTTCGGCACGCGCCTCATCCTGGGAAAAATGCGCCAGGCGCTCCAGCTTTAAATTTTGCTGTTCAATCAGAGCATCGGCCTTTTTATGCTTCTCATAAAGCATCTCTTCCTGCTCTTCCAGCTTTTTTTCCTTCATTTCCAAACGGGATTCAACCACCTTAAGCTGGTTCTCTGCCCGCTTAAGCTGCTTTTCCCTGTGCAAAAGCCCGGACTCCTGCCGGCGGAACTTCAGGTCTTTCTCACGCAGTTCGTTTTGGAATTTGGCCCGTTTTTTCTGTAAATCCATTTTAAAATTATAAAGGCGTTCCTTTTTAATTTTCTCGGCCTCGCGTTCCGCCTTTTCCAGTATGGATTTTGTGGAATTTTTTGTTCTGAGGGCGTTGAGATGATAAATGAGCAGGCCGATAAACACACCGCCTATCAGGCCGGCCAGCACAAATACTACAGGGTTTTGAGTAAGGTTTTCAAACATGTAATCTCCGCATTTATTGTAGCCGTTTACATTCCATGGGAAGTTAAAAACGGGCAAATTCTGAAAAAATATAAAGTTAGCTCAAAAACAGGGTAAAGACAAGTGCTGCAAGGCAGGAAAAATTAAATAAAAAAGATTAATGAAACGCTTCCAGGGAAAGCTCCGGTATCTTGCGAACATCCACGCTCTGATGGATTTTTTTAAACTCCTGAAAAATATCCGGATCGAACTTCCCGTTGCCGGTTTCCCGTTCCATAACCTCCAGGGCGTTATCCACGCTAAGCGCCTTGCGGTAAGGACGATCGGTGGTCAGCGCGTTATAGCTGCCCGAAAGCGAGATGATACGCGCCAGAAAAGGGATGTCCTCTCCTTCCAACTGATCGGGATAGCCGGTACCGTCATACATCTCCTTATGGCTGCGGACGATGGGTAACGTGCCGTGCAATGAGGATATCGGCTCCACAATGCGCTCACCCACGATGGGATAGGTGCGTATTTTTTCAAACTCATCCGGCGTCAGGGGTCCGGGCTTGGAAAGTATCTTCTCTTCTATTTCAATTTTCCCTATGGCATGCAGCAAACCACCCCGGGCCACATCCAGCGTATCCTGCGCATCCAGCCCCAGTTCCTTGGCGAAAAAATGTGCATGGGAGGCCAGCCTAAGTGATGAACCCTGGGCATAGGCATCCTTTACCTCTGCTATCATGGCCATCTTAAAAATTAAATCCTCGGCGCTGCGCAGTTGCTTTTTGTAACTCTGCAGTTCCAAAATGGTGCGCACACGCATCTTAAGTTCATAAATATTAAAGGGTTTTGTTAAAAATTCCACATTAAGTTCATAGCTGAAAGCGCGGGCCCGGTTGTCATCCAAACCGGTGATCAATATAATGGGGATATTTTTGGCTTCTTCGTGCTTTTTTAATTTTTTACAAACTTCAAACCCGTCTATTCCCGGCATCTGAACGTCAAGCAGAATAAGATCGGGATGCTCCTCAAATACCAATTTTATGCCCTCTTCGCCCGAGGAAGCACTGATAAAACTATGGGATTCCGTAAGGAAGAAAGACTTTATAAGAGCGATAGATTCCGCATAATCATCAATAATCAGTATTTTGGCCAAAACAGACAGCTCCCCTTAAACTAAATATGATAATGCATCGACTTTTAAAATAAAAGACTTAAGAATTGACAGGTGATTGCTAAAAAATAAGTTTAAAATATGTTAAATTAACCGTGCATTTCTGTGACAATTAGCACTTCGCCTGTTTTTAGGGGATAGCCGTTTAAAAAATCACGCACATTCATCTGTCTTTTCCCCTGCAGTTGAAGCCGTTCCAGGCTTACGGCCCCCGGGTTGCAGGCTACCACAAGCCGCTCTTTTTCCCGCCGGATAATCTGACCGGGCCTGCTCTCCGTGTGCTCCCCGGATGAAACGCCCGCCTTGAGAATTTTTAGTTTTTGTCCACGCCAAAAGGTATAGGCCCCGGGATAGGGAGAAAGCCCCCGGATAAAATTATGCACCTCGTCGGCGGGCCGGTTAAAGTCGATTGCCGTATTGGCGGCGGTGAGCTTCGGCGCTCGGGAGGCCAGGCGATTATCCTGTTTTTGGGGCTTTATCTCGCCTCTTTTCAGTTTTTCCAGGGTACGCACCAAAAGGCGCGCCCCCAGCGGCGCCAACAGGTCATGCAGGTCCCCGGCGTTCATATCCCCGGTTATGTTCACCCTCTCCTGCAAAAGGATATCTCCGGTATCCACCCGTGCGTCGATCAGCATGGTGGTAACGCCACTTTCCCGCTCTCCGTTTATGATGGCCCAGTTTATGGGCGCGGCGCCACGATAGGCGGGAAGCAGCGAGGCATGGACATTAAGCGTTCCCAGGGGAGGAATGCCAAAGACCTCACGGGGCAATATTTTAAAGGCCACAACCACAAACAGCTCCGCTCCCAGCCTTTTTAGCTCCTCCCGGAAAGTCTCATCCCTTAAGGATTCCGGTTGTAAAAGAGTTAAACCATGCTTCAGGGCGCACTGTTTTACGGGCGAGGGCCTTAACTTTTGTCCCCGCCCCTGTTTTTTATCCGGTACGGTAACAACCGCCACAAGCTCATGACCCGCTTCAAGCAACGCTTCCAGGGAGTACACCGCAAAATCCGGCGTACCCATAAAAATAATTTTCATTACTTTTTCTTTTCGGCCTTATCGTTTTTTTCAACGGCCTTGCCTACAGGCATTACAAATTCAACGGCCGGCTTATCCACGTTTATTTTAACATTATCATCCACTTTTATGATAACGATTTTATTATCATCGGCGAAACCAACCACCTTGCCATGAATGCCGCCCCGGGTAACAACATTGTCCCCTTTTTTAAGCTGCTCCAGCATTTTTTGTTTTTCTTTCTGCTTTTTCATTTGAGGGCGCATCATCAGAAAATAAATAACAATCATGATGATAATAAAAGGCAGGAAAGACATGATCGGGTTTGCAGGTTCCTGCTGGATGATGGTTAATAAAGCAAGGTTCATAAAACTTCTCCTTTAAAATGCATTGTTAAACGTTGAAATGATTTCCTTTTTCCATGGGGCAAATGTGCCCGCCTTAATCTGTTTTCGCGCTTCTTCCATTAAACGGATATAATAATTCAGGTTATGATGCGTTGTGAGCCATATGCCCAGAACCTCATTGACATTCAGCAAATGACGGATATAGGCCCGCGAAAAATTGCGGCAGGCATAACAGGAACAGTGCTCATCCATCGGCCGGACGTCCGTTTTATAGCGGGCGGCTTTGATGACCATTTTACCCTGATGTGTAAAAACCGTTCCGTTCCGCGCGTTGCGCGTGGGCATAACGCAATCGAACATATCCACTCCCCGCTCTATGCCTTCCAGCAAATCCTGCGGCATGCCCACCCCCATCAGATAACGGGGCTTATCAACGGGCAGAATATCGGTGGCAAGATCGGTCATGGCCAGCATCTTGTCCTTGGACTCCCCCACCGCCAGGCCGCCAATGGCATAACCGGGAAAATCCATCTCCACCAGGGCCCGGGCGCTGGCCTCCCGCAAGTCCGGAAATGTGCCGCCCTGAACAATGGCAAAAAGCCATTGTGCATAGCCGTGCAGCGGTTGGGAACCGGCATAGGCTTCTCGGGCTATGGAGGCCCATTTAAGCGTGGTTTTATGGGAGGCCGCCACATAAGACCTGTCGGCGTCATGGGGGGGACATTCATCCAGCACCATCATGATATCGCTGCCAATCTTTTGCTGAGTTTCCAATACCGATAGCGGCGTAAACAAGTGGCGGGAACCGTCGAGATGTGATTTAAAAACCACGCCCTCGTCATTTATTTTGCGCAGTTCTCGCAAGCTGAAAACCTGAAAACCGCCGCTATCGGTAAGAATGGGCTTTTTCCAGTTCATAAAATTGTGCAATCCGCCAAAGGAGGCAATTAAGTCCGCTCCCGGTCTCAGGTAGAGATGATAGGTGTTCCCAAGGATAATCTGGGCCTTTAAATCCTCCAAATCCCTGGGGGATTGTGTTTTAACGCTGGCCTGGGTACCCACCGGCATGAATATGGGGGTTTCCACCGTGCCGTGTCCCGTTTCTATTAAACCGAGCCGGGCCTTGGAGCGGTCATCTGTCTGCAAAAGCTTAAAGTTCAATCTGTTATATCGCTTTTTATTTTAGTCAAGCGGTTAATTTATAAAAGCGTCTTTTTTAATTCAAAGAAAAGCACGCCCTTATGCCTTGAATAAGCGGCGGTAACGCCTGAGGTTAAGATAGGTGTTGTAAAAAATATCATCCAGTACCAGCGCCGCGGAGCCCAGAACACCGGCATATTCATTTAACAGGGCGGCTTCAATGTCAACCGATTTTATGGGGATGTGCAGTTGATCTTTTTTAACCTTTTCACGGATCAGCTTTATCAACAAGGGTGTTTTTGAGACATGCTCGCTGGCGATAATCAGTATCTCCGGATTGAGCGTATTGATCAGATTGATGGACAGGATACCAACCAGACCGGCATATTGGCTGATCAGTTCCAGGGCAAAGGCGTCCTTCCGCTCGGCGGATTGCAGGATGGAATCCAGGGTGATCTCGCCGTTATTGAGGCTGGTTCGCGCGTTGTTTTCCACGGCGCGGCGGGCGGCATCCACCAGACCCTGTTCCGAAAGAATCTGCGCAAAATTCTCCTGACCGTTAAACAGGAGATTAAACTCCTCCGCGGAGCGAATATAATAACCGAGTTCATAAAACCCCACCTCGCCGGAACTGGCCGAGACGCCCCGGTATAGTTGGCCGTTGATTACAATGCCCGCTCCCAAGCCGTCGCCCGTCCACAGATACACCAGATTCCTGTAATTCCGCCCGTGTCCGAAATGGAACTCCCCCAGGGTCATGGCCTTGACATCGTTTTCAATAAAGGTATCAATCCGCAGCGCTTCCTTCAGCCTTTGTTTTATCGGAACATCTTCCCAATCCTTCAAGGTGTCCGATTCCGATATGCAGCCCTTGGTATAATCGATCAGTCCCGGTATGGAAACACCAATGCCCATGGGTATGGCTTCGGCGGCCCAATCATTTTCCTTAAGCAAGGTAATTTGCTCAATAATCCGATCAAGAATCACCTCGAGCTGAGTGCCACTTTGATACTGTATCAGGCTTTTTTCTATGATATTCGCATCCAGGTCGGTCAGGGCCAGGCGGGCATGGTCTCTTTTTATTTCCACGCCGATACAATAGCCGGCCATGCTGTTAAACTCTAGTAATATGGGCCGGCGGCCACCCAGCTTGCCCGTTTCTCCCCGGCCGATCTCGCGGATAAAGGACGATTCCAGCAACATGGCTACAATCTCCGATACGGTAGCCTTGGAAATTTTATAGGCCTTGGCCAGTTCCGCCCGGGATAGCGGGCCATACTCTTTTATATAACGCAAAAGGTTCAGTTCATTGAAATCGCGTAGTGATTTGGGGCCGTAGCCAACGGATCTTAACATAAATTATAAAGATATATCCTAATTTGATGCTATATATATTTGACTGTTGTATATTCAATTATACTGAATATGACTCGACAATATACTTAATTTCCTCTAAATCTAAAATCAAAAAAAAGGTACGCTTATTTTTATGACATCCCGGCCAGACTATCGCCCCGTTTCTCCCGGGGAAATTTCCCTGCTCGAAAGCCGGTTTAACACGGCGGAAAACTGGAAAAATATTTTTATTCACCCGCAGACCGACCCGCATCTCATCACACACACCCATTTTGCGGGAACCGTATATATCGGCGCGCTGACGGCGCGGGAGAAGGGAGAGCCTCTGCCGGCCGGCATATCCCGTTGCCGCCTTAAAAATGTCCGTATCGGCGATCAGTGCCGCCTGCATGACGTGGGCCAGTTGAGTGACTATACCATCGGTGATCGCTGCGTTATTTTCAATGTGGGCTTTATGCTGGGCGACCGCCCGCTTTCTCCCTTTGAAATAAAAGTGGCCAATGAAAACGGCGGCCGGGCCATTCTGGCCTTTCCGGGGATGAACACGGCCGATGCCTGGCTTCAGACCCAATGCCGGGAAGACAAAACCTTGCACGAACGGCTTCGATTATTGGCCGCGGACTGTTACAAACCCTATGGCGGCATGGCGGAAATAGGCGCGGACTCCCGCATTTACAATTGCCAAAGCATTCGCGGCGCCTACACCGGCACCCACACGCGCATGGAAAATATTATTTCCCTCAACAATTGCTTTATCGCTTCATCGAAAGAGGGGCCTTCCTTTTTGGAAAACGGCGTTATTCTGGAAAATGTTATTTTGGACAGACAGAATCATATCCGTAATCACGCGGTACTATCTAACGTGGCCACCGAGGAGAATGTACATGTGGAAAACGGCGCCCGGGTCAGCGATTGTATGATTGGCGCCAATGCGCACATCGCCTGCGGCGAGCTTATCAGCAATCTGCTTTTCCCCTTTCATGAACAGCATCATAATAACTCTTTTTTAATCGCCTCCGTTGTTGAAGGCCAATGCAATATAGCGGCCGGGGCGACCATCGGCTCCAACCACAACTCGCGGGCCGCGGACGGAGAACTTTTTGCCGGCCGGGGGTTTTGGCCCGGATTGGAAACCGACTTTAAACACAACTCCCATTTTGCCCCCTTTACCCTTGTGGCCAAGGCCAGCTTCGAAAAAGAGTTAAATATTCATCTGCCGCTTTCCCTGGTCAGCAAAAATCCTCAGGGCCGGGTGGTTATCTATCCCGGATATTGGTACTACCACAACATGTATGCCCTGGCCCGCAACGCCTGGAAATTTACAAAGCGGGATAAGCGTATACACAGGTCATTGCATATTGAAACGGACTTTTTGGGTCCGGATTTGCTAACCGCGATGATTCGGGGTATTGAATTTTTAAGGAAGCGCCTTGACCCCGAACTTTCCCTGAGCGCGTTGCCGGAAAAGGCATCCGAGTTTAACGCTCCCCGCCATATTGAAGCCGGGGGATTGGTTTACGGGGATAGGGCCGTTATTTTAAATCCCCTGAAAGGTATTTTGGCCTATGGCGAACTGCTGACTTTTTTCTGCGGCCGCCTCTTTTTACAGGGGACGCCCGCCAACAGCATGGCCTTGATGACCTGGGAAAATTTTGGCGGTCAATTTATTCCCGGCGACCAGGCGGACAGATTGCGTAGCTCCGTGCGTGCCGGAGATGTAAGCAGCTGGAAGGATATACACCGTTTTTACCGGGAACAGGCCGCGGAGTACGGGGACCATTTAAGCAGACTGGCCAACCATGTCGCCGCTTTTCTTTTAGATAAAAAAAGTATTAGTGACGAAGACCGGGAATACCTGAAACGGAAAGCCGCTTTAACGGCGGAGAAGATGCTCAACGGAGCGAAACAGAGCCGCCAAAAGGATTTTGAAAATGAATATCGCTTAAAAAGTTATCGTAACAGCAACGAAATGACGGCGGTTGTGGGCCGCGGCGAAGACGACCCTTTTTTAAAAGACTATACCCAAACCATGGAATATGTAATTAAAGCCCTGCGGGGATAATCCAATCTATAAATATGAAAAACGGAGACGATGATGGGAAAACTGGAAAAAGCCGAGAAGGCCTATAAAAACCTGGGGTTTCTAAACAGTAAGGCCGCGCGCCCCCTGCGCATTCAGGCGGAGTACCTGGAGCCGCATGACCGCTTCAGGAGACTGGGTATAAAATCAACCATAATCTTTTTCGGTTCCGCGCGCATAAAACCCATGGAAGAGGCACAGGCTGCATACAGCGACGCCCAACAGGCTTACGGCAAAAAAGTGAGCCTTCAGACGGAAACCCGTTTAAAACAGGCGGAAAAGATGCTGAACCTTTCGCGCTATTATGAAGATGCCGTGGAGCTTTCCAGGCGGCTTACCCTTTGGACCATGGAGCACAACGAGGGGAAACAAAGATATATGATAACCACCGGAGGCGGGCCGGGCATCATGGAAGCGGCCAACAAGGGCGCCATGGAGGCCGGAGGGCGTTCCATCGGGCTGAACATCTCACTGCCCATGGAACAATACCCCAATCCCTATATCACACCGGAATTGAATTTTGAATTCCACTACTTTTTTATGCGCAAATACTGGTTTCTCTACTTTGCCAAGGCCATTGTTGTTTTTCCCGGTGGTTTTGGCACCCTGGATGAGATGATGGAAGTACTTACGCTGATTCAAACGAAAAAGGTAAATAAAAAAATGCCCATCGTCCTTTTTGGCCGGGAATTCTGGGATTCCGTGTTGAATATAGACGCCCTTGTGGAATGGGGCACTATTTCCGCCAGGGATGTTAATCTGTTTAAATACGTGGATACGGTTGATGAGGCGATGGAGATTTTACAAACAGGATTAAAGGCCTGAGCAAGCTTTAGCGGGTAAAGTCCATGGCTTGTTCAAAATAGTCAAAAAACTGAAGATGGGAGAGATAGGCGTCGGTTTCGGCATCGCCGCACAGGGGGCTCCAGAATTCGAAACCCACCAATTCTCTTTCAATAAGGCTAACCACCTCGCGCAGAATGATGGCCAGCATCAGAATATCTTTTTCCGGCCAGGGACCTTCCCCGATTTTAATTTTATATTCGGGATGGGTTTGAATAGACACCCTGGAAATATTTTTAAAATAGGCGCTATGAGTGTGATAGGCATAATTTATTGCCCGTTGAGTGACCTTGGGTCCGGCAAAATGTATAAATGCCCGTAGTTTTAACTCCAGATAGCGCGTAAAGGCTTTGTGTGTTTTTTCATCGGTAACATCCCCGGGCGGTTCGGCGGCTATGGTCTCCGTGGTTACCGTGGGTTGAAGGCTTTCGGGTTCCACGCGAAAGGTGCCCTCCGTCCAGTCCAGTATTTTATCCAGGGCGTCGTCTTCCTCCAGGTCTTTATAGCGCACATGTTCCAGAATGCCTTTTTTGTAGATAAAAGCGGCCTCTTCTTCCCCGCTAAAAATCATAATTTTACCGGAAAGAGAGTTTTCCTCCGCATATTTCAGCAGTTGGATAACTCCCAGATCATTCAGGGTGCCTCCGGGCATAAAGCGTTTATGGTAAAAGGCTTCTGTTTCCTTTCGGGCAATATTGGCGCTTTTCAGGCGTTGGGTCAGCAGGTGGGTAAGGGTAAGGGTTATACCGGGATTGTGCAGAATCAGGTCATCAAATACTTTTTTATCCAGCTTCCACAGCACCACGTCGGTGTCGGCGTAAATACTGGCGGAACGCGGTTCTCCGCTAATGAGGGCCATTTCCCCGAAGTGGTCTCCGGTCTTTAAGCGGGTAAGAATTATTTCCTCATTTTCATCCTCGATGCGGGCGCATACCTTGACCGTACCTTCCTTTATTATATAAAAGGAATTGCCCTCGTCGCCTTCCCGGATAATCTGTGTACCGGCCCCTATCACCTCCGTTGCCAGGCTATCGGCGATCAACTCCAGTTCATCATCACCCACCTTTGAAAAAAGAGGGATCTTTTTTAGTTGATCTATGCGTTGTTTTTTCATTGCAGCAGCTTATTTTCAACCAGTTTTACGATCTCGCTCACTTCATGGGTCTTGGTAATGTCCACATCGGGTACGTCTTTCAATTCCGCTTCCAGATCGGCCTTAACGGCATCGTCGGTAATAAAGATAAAAGGGACATTCTGGGTATCGCGAACCTGCTTTACAAACTCCGGCCCCGAACCGTCGGCCAGTTTAATATCACTGATGATAATATCGGGAACAACGGTGTTTATCACATCCAGGGAGCCGGCAATATTGGAGGCGGTGGAAACCTCATAGCCCAGGCCGCCAAAGGCGCGCTCAATCACCCGGCGCACCACCCTGGAGTTATTCACAATCAGCACTTTCTTTACCACATCTTCCGTCGAATCATCGGAAGTGGTTTTTAGCGTAAGGGGACGCACATTGATTTCAAATGAGCCGTCCTGCCAGTTTATCATCTTGTCCAGCGCGGCGTCATCACTTAAGTCTCCCAGTTTTATGCTTAACAGTTCCCCGCGCTCAAACTCAAAAACCCCCAGCTCATTATCATGCTTAATCTTCATATCGCCGGTTAGGGAGTTGGCCTCGCAAAAACTGATCAAATCGACCAGAGCCATATCCTTCAGGCTGCCGGAAGGACCGCTGCCATCGGAGCGGGCTTCAAAATTATCCTTTTTTTGCCCACTGGCGGACGCAGCTTTTTTCAGCGTATCCCTCAGCCGTTGACTGACAATTTTACCCATGCTTAAGGATATGGAGGGATATTTTTCCAGAATAACATCAAAATCGTTTTTATAAAGCACAAAGGTTTCCGTTTTTTCATTGGCCTTAACCGTAGCCGAACGCGGTTCCCCGGTCAACAAAGCCATCTCGCCGAAATAGTCGCCGCTTTTCAGTGTGGCCACTACCTGCTGATTGCCCTTTTCGCCTATGCAGATATCGGTTTCCCCGGAGATAATGATAAACATTTCCTCGCCGGGATCGCCAATCTCACAAATGTTTTCACCCTTTTCGAAGGTTTTAAATTTCAGGCGTTCCACAATAAAATCGATGCTCTCTTTACCAAGCATTTTAAAGATAGGTACTTTTTTCAGGATTTTGCCTATTTGAATCATAAAGCTACCTTTTCCTTCTGATTAGAATGAGCTTAAATAGTTTAACAGATAGAGAACAAAAACAAAAACCACAATGAGCCACCAAATGGGTTTTACTTTTTTGCGCGGCAGGCGCTCAAAAACGATTTTACGTTTCTTTTCTCCGGTTTCCTTACCGTAGTGTGCAGGAAGTTCAAATTTTCGGTTTTTTTTGTATAAAGTAAACAAATCGACACCAATTTATTTAAGATGACTTCAATGCTCAGGGCTCCCTGTTCGGCGGCGGGCATGTGGGCAATATAGCATAAAGCATAAATCTAATCAATCAGCCGCCGGATTCGGTTTTAGGCAATAAGGATTCCATTCCGGGTTCAACCGCCGGTAACAGTATCCTGAACTTTGTACCCAGGCCCACGGTACTTTCCACATCAATCTGTCCGCCGTGTTCGCGAACGATCTGGTACACAATGGCCAGTCCCAGTCCCGTGCCGGTCGCCTTATTGGTAAAAAAAGGGTTGAATATCTGTTCCTTTATTTTGTCGTCAAAACCGGTTCCGGTATCGGCCACAATGATTTCCACAAAGCTGTCCGAAAGAAGCCCGGGGTTGCGTTTTCGCCTGTCTATGGCCGGGGTGGCATCCTTGGTGGCATTTTTGGCTATCAACGACACGGTTCCGCCGTCCGGCATGGCCTGGATGGAATTAAGCAGCATATTAATGAGTACCTGCTGTATCTGGTTGCCATCCACAAACAAATGGAAAAGCTCTTCTTCGTACTTTTCCTGCAACTGAACATTCTGGGTTTTCATATTTTGCCCCAGCAAGTGGCGAATTTCACGGACGATGGATTGCAGGGAGGTGCGTTTAAGTTCCGGCCGCGCCGGTTTGGCATATTTGAAAAAAGAACGTAACAGTTCGTCCAGGCGGTCTACCTGACGGATGATGCGTTGCACGTTTTCATGTACCTGTGAGTCCTCGTCAATCTCCTCTTCCATATTTTGGGCCATGGTCTTAATACCGGCCAGCGGATTGCGAATTTCATGAGCGATTCCCGAAGAGAGCATTCCCAGGGAGGCCATGCGATCCATGCGCAGTATTTCGGCCTGCAAACGTTTGGTTTGTGATATCTCGGAAAAGACCAGAATATAATAGTTCTGTTTTTGATCCCATTCCATGGCGTATATGGAATAGCCAATATAAAAATCCAGACTCTGTTCTCTGGGTATTTGCAGTTCCTGGCGTACCACCGGGAAGTTCTTCTTCTCCAGATTGTTATTGATATGGCTGTATGAGCGTTCATCGAACAACTTTTCCAGGGTTTTTGGTTGTTCACTCATATTGAGAATGAGAAGTCCCGCCTTATTTACATAGTGCAATCGCTGATGACTATCAAAAATAACCAGTCCAAAATCCACGGCGGACAGCACCGTTTCCAGCAAATAAGAATTACGGGCCACGGAATCCACGGGCAGCCTTTGAACCACTTTTTCTTCCAGACCACCGGCGGCCAGTTCCAATGCTTCCAGTTGATATACCACCTTTTGGGCGGCTATGGTGGAAAAGGCCAGATCATTCTCACTGAAATCGTTTCGATACAGCTTATTCAGCAAAATGAACCCGCCCACCGGTTTTTGCAGTAACACCAGCGGTATAAACAACATACCTGAGATTTTATAACCCAGAATTTCTTCCAGTTCCCGGATAAAAGGATCGTTAAGACTCTCGCCCTCATATATACGCGGAAAGTTTTCCTTAAACAGTTCCTTAATACTGGAATTGGCCAGACTGAGGTTGAGCACCCGAAACAGTTCCTTTCCATCATCGGAGAGCAAACGTATTTCCAGTTGATTCTGACCGTTTTTCATAACACCCAGCACCCCCAGCTCCACGGCCAGCGCCATTTCAAGCCGTTTTATAAAGGTTGTTTGGATATAGTTAAGCAATTTATACTTATCGGAAAAATCGGACAGACGTCCCAACTCAAGCAGATGATCCATATAGCTGATCATCTGTTTTTCACCCTCGACAATATTTTTGTACAGGGAAACTTTTCGCTCCAGTTGAGAGAGGTGTATGCTGTTTCGTATTTCGGCCACCAACAGGTATTTATTGACCGGCTCAAAGATAATGCGGTTATGCGGGTCTTTGTACAGTTGCGAGACCAAACGGATATTCTGGGGATCTACAATAAAGACAAAGGGCGTGATGCTGTAGTTTTTTTCCTGCCGCAGCGGTTCGATTTGCCGGTAGTCAAAGTTATCAAAAGAAACAAAGTCTAAAATCACCAACTCGGGATTTTCTTCAACCAGTAAATCCTGCATGGCCTGAAGAAAATTGCCGGCAATTATCCTGTGCGCGGGATCGTTTAACAGGTTTATAAAATAATCCAGACGTTCAATGTCATTGGAAACAACGCAGAGGGAAACCTGCCCGGAACTCATAAATACAACCGCCGTTTTTAGGAGAAGTCTTGTCGGAAACGATCGTACTCAAGAATGATCAGTTTACTGCCTTCTTTTTTAATATATCCCAGTTGGCTTAAGGATTTTATTACCCGTGAGATGGTTTCACGACTGGTACCGGCCATGTTAGCCAGGTCCTGCTGCGGGGGCAGTTGGCTTATTTCCACCTTACCCTGTTTTATGATACCGGAGTCATCCGCGATGCGTAACAGGGTGGAGGCCACGCGTCCCAGGGCATTTTGCAGGGAAAGGCTTTTAATTTGCGAGTCACTGCGGCGCAGACGATGCGCAAGTTCTTTTAACAGGTTTATGGCAATTTGCGGGTAGTCATAGAGCATCTGCAGAAAGTTTTCCCGGCGAATGATCAGCATCTGGGTATCTTCAAGCGTTACCGCATTGGCGCTGCGTGTCTGTCCGTCCAAAATGGCCATCTCCCCAAAAAAGTCGCCATCACAGAGAATGGAAAGGATAACCTCCCGGCCTTCATCGCTGATGCGGGATATTTTAACCCGGCCATCCAGAATGACAAACATGGTAGAGCCCACCTCTTCCTCGATAAGCACCATATTATCTTTTTTATATATCTGACGAATACAGTGTCGTGATATTTCTTCCAACTGCTTATCATTTAACTCTGAAAAGAGTGGAATAGATCGCAAAACATCGATGTCCATCATGGCCTCATTCTTTTATTAATTTATATTTCAAATGATACTTCTGTTTTAACTTATCCGCAAGTTTTAATGTGGAGCGGAAATCATCCGTGCCATCCACCCATACACAATAGAGTCGGCGGTTGCTTACCTGGCGTATCTTAATCCGTGCCGCGTAGTTTTGTGTTTGCAACATCTCCACCATCTGCCGGGCATTGTCTTCAATGCCAAAAGCCCCCACCTGAATATAGTATTTTTCTTCATCGGCCCGGTAGCCTCTGGCTTCTTCTTCGTCTTTGGGCGCGTTAAACCGGCTCAATTCTATATCCCTTTCATGATCGGCGACATATTGCCTGTATTCCGCGGAGGTGGCATAATAGCCCCGGGCATAGAAGTAGTCCTGCAAACGCTCGGCGGCCAAATACTTCAGGTAAAGCTTTGTTTCTTCCTGAAAAAGCTTTTTATAGGTTTCCACGGCCTTGTCACCATCACGTTCAAACAAAGCCCGGTAAAAGGAGCGCTCCTGTTCGGATGTAAACATATCTTTTTGTTCAACCACCGTAGCAAGATACTTAAAATCTTTTTTCAAATAGGCTTCCAATAAGTTACGGTTTTGTGCCTGCAGAGCGCCTAAGATGCCCAACAGAATCAGGAGCTTAGGAATTTTCACCCGATTCCTCCTCTTTAGCGGCCGGGTTCTCCAGGCGCGGCGTTTCTTCCGCCACGTCCGTATTATTCAAGGAGGCCATTTCCTCCTTGAGCCGTTTTATTGTCTTTCTCAGGCGGGCCTCTTCCTTTTTGCCTTTAATAAGGCGAACCAACCAAAAGGTCAGTCCCAGAAGAAATCCCGCTAAAACCGATACATAAATAACCGTAACCAGATTCACCTGTTCCAGGTTGGTAAAAATCAGATCAATACTTACAGTTTGGCCCACATTAAGTGAAAAAAGCCCCAGTAACAAGGCCACAATGATGATCCAAAAGAGAGTTACGGCAATTTTCATAAGGTTTGTTCTATTTATATAATCAAAATAAGGATATCTGCATTCCGCAGATTTAAGTTTAGGCATTTTTTAAAATTATTACAAGCATTATTCACTTAAAATAACCGTTTTTATCTGACAGGGAAAAAGCGAGGGACAGAAAACAGACCTTCCAGGTCTTAAAGACCTGGAAGGTCGATGGCCCGGGTTCCGTTCCCCCATCCGCACCGACCTTCCGGGTTTCCAAAACCCGGAAGGTCTTTTGAGACCGGAAAGCTTTTTTCCCTCCCCGTCCTTACCGGGTTCGGATTATTGTGGTTCCTTTTTATAAAAAGAGTATATTGCTCCCATACTGAATACAACCGGAGTACTCGGATGCGCAATTGGCTTTTTAGAATATCCCTGCCGCTTTTTATTTCCTTCCCCCTTTTTCTTTCTGCCCAAACGGAAGGGGGGCTTACCACGGCAGATACTCTTCGTTATCTTAATATTCCCGATCGGCCCGAGGATGCCCTGACAGGAACGGAATTGGCAGGCAAAATCACCGGCCTGGATATTAGCGACAGGGAAGAAATCATTGTCAGGGAACTTCTATCGGGAAATGTGCCCTCTTTTGCCCGGAAACTTAAACCGGTGCGCATATCTCAGGTTATTAAGGATAAATCTTATGAATTGGTCTATTATGCTCTTTGTGATTACCTGGCGCTCGGATCGGATTCCGACTATCTGTATATACCCTTAACGCCATCCACCGCTCAGTATATCGCGGACAAGCTTCAGGCTACCCTGCCTACAAAAAAAATGGTGGATGATATTTACCGCTCCGCTTTAAACAGGTTGCACCCTCAACCGATTCCTCCTTCCGACAAGATGACAACCGTTCCCGTTTTTATGCAACATACCGATTCCATAAAACTTCAAATTGCCCAAAAAGGGTTTAACCGCTTATCGGACAGTATCTTTGCCGGAAATAAAAAAGACATTATCATCTCCAACAAAATATACAGCCCGGACAGAAATTATGATCGTGTGGTGATATACGGCTGGCATTTAAGTGAAAACAATCCCATTCAGCCGGTTTATAACGGACATGGCGCCTCTTACGCGGATTACTCCCATGGCGTCCGTCTGATTTCCCGCCTGGCCTTTCTTAACTCCGACTCCATGCGGATAGACAGCCTTTTACAGGATAGCGATCTTTCGACCCTGTTAAGCGATGAGGGGGTTATTGACAAGCCCCGCTACCCGGACAGCAAATTCCTGACATACATGGAGCATCCGGCAAAGATTATCCGTCATGCCATTAAACTGCAACAGAACTATCCAAATCCATTCAACCCTTCCACTATAATAAGCTACCAGCTTCCCCGGAGAACAAGGGTTGAATTGAATATATATAATCTTCTGGGACAAAAAATAGTCACCCTAGTATCGGGGACCCAGTCCGCGGGCCTCCACAAAATAAAATGGCAGGCCCCCTCTCTGGCCGGCGGTATCTATATTTACAGACTTAATGCGGGATTAGACCGGCAAAGCCGGAGAATGGTATTGTTGCGCTAATTCTGCCGGTCTAATGTTCGGTTCCCAAAATCATCCGTAACAAATCGGGATCATCGGGTAAAAGGCCCGAAGCGGGTAATCGTTTGGTCACCTCGCGCCATTCCGGCGCCTTTTTAAATACCTGGCGAAACAAAGGCAGGGCCTTTTGCACCTGTCCCGCCCCGGCCATGGTAGCCGCCGTCCAATAGAGTATCTCTATATTTTGCGGATATATCTTATAAGCCGTGGAGTACTCTGCCAGAGCCTTATCCACCTGATCCGTGGCCAGATAGGCGTCGCCCCTGTTCATATGGTCATAGGCGCGGTATATGGTTACCAGGCGCCTTAAATCCTTAAGAGGGGTCGGACTGTCATCAACGCGCAGGTCCACTTTTTTCTCTCTCCAGGGTTGTCCCCGGGTAACGCCGGGCACAATAAGGATGGCGGCCGATTGTTTTCCGCGGATATCACCTCCCTGAGCCTGGGCTGCTTCCAGGGCCGCCATCAGCCGTTCCAACAGATCGCCCTTGCTTTCACGATAGGCCCTGGCCATGGCCGGCCACACGGTCGGTTTTTCCATAAGATTGGCCTGCACGCTAAAAGAAGCGCCTTTTTCATGACCGGCGTATTTAATGCAATTTTTACCGGTATAAACAGCCACATTGCCCATGGCGTCCACCATGGCCACTTGCCGTACTTCACGTTGGGGGTCTATTTTCAACAGGGCTTCCAAAGCCTGCGGAGCTGTTTTTCCGCCGCGCATCAAGTCCAGCGCCAGCGGCCCATAGGAGATTTCGATAAAGGATTGAGTCGCTACCGCGCCCACCCCGGCCTCGGCCCAGGTTACGCTGTTGCCAACCTGAAACCAATGGGACTGCACGGCCACGCCCAAATCACCCGTGGCGCTGTCCCGCGCCACAATGGAATAGGTATGTACGGGACGTATGGGCTGTTGCGCCATAAGCATTGAAAAAACAGAAAATAACAATAAGATGCGTAAAGTATACATTTTACCTCCCGGTAGTGATATCCTGAAAAATAAATCTCCGGTGGCTAAGGAGCAAAACTAAAATGGCCTATGGAAATTATGGCAATTTCTTTTGGCGGGATTCTACGTAAAAAAAAAGCCGCCCGGAGGCGGCATAGTTCTATTCCTTGGCGGTATTGACCTTAATTAAAGTCCAGATCGGGCAAAAACCCATCAAGGCCGTACCCAGCGGTATGATGGCCAGCAGGCCCCACCAATTTTGGGCATATATGCCCCAGGCGCCCACGGCCAGCCCCAGTATGATGCGGAATATTTTATCAAAACCGCCTACATTCTTTGTCATAATCCACTCCTCCTGATAAGTTTAACGATAAACTTAATATAGCCTTTTAAAACCCTCTTGTCAGTAACCTTTGTTACAAAGCTTACCGGATCAACTCATAGAGTTTTTTTATCTCGGCGGCCCATTGCGCACTATCTGGCGTTTCCAGAATCAGCGGTATATTGTCAAAACGGCGGTCATTCATAATCATTTCGAAAGTCTTCCAGCCCAAATAACCCTTCCCAAGGTTGTCGTGCCGGTCGACCCTGCTGCCTTTTTCTTTTTTCGAATCATTTAAATGCAGGGCCTTCAACCACTTTGCGCCGACAATTCGCTCAAATTGATCAAAAGTATCCTTATAGCCCTGTTCATCGCTCAAATCGTAACCGGCGGCAAAAGTATGGCAGGTATCCAAACAGACGCCTATGCGCGTTTTGTCTTCCACTCCGTCTATGATATGGGCCAGATGTTCAAATCGGTAACCCACATTGCTGCCCTGCCCCGCCGTATTCTCCACCAACAGAGTCACCCCCCGGGTTGCTTCAAGAATCCGGTTCAGGCTGACGGCAATCAAATCGAGACATTCGGATTCGCTTATCTCCCTTAAATGACTACCCGGATGAAAATTGATTTGGGTAATGCCCAGTTGCATGCAACGTTTAACCTCGTCTTTAAAAGACTCGATGGATTTTTCCCGCTTCTCCTCCACCGGATGGCCGAGGTTAACAAGATAACTGTTGTGGGGCAGAATATGATCCGCGGAATATCCCAAAGCCGCGCAGTTATTTTTAAAGTGTTCAATATTTTTTTCCGTAAGCGGCCCGGCGCTCCATTGTCGTTGATTTTTCACAAACAGGGCAAAAGCTTCCGCGCCGATGTTCCTGGCATTCACGGGAGCATTCTCAACCCCGCCCGCCGCGCTGACATGCGCGCCCACATACTTCATATCCCGTACTCCTAAAAGATTACAACGCTACTTTTTTTTCGCTTAAAAAAGAGGATATCCTTCGCAGCACCTTTACATCCCACAAAATACGCCGGTGTCCCAGGTTCTCCGTGGTAAAAAAGTCCGCGTCCGGCCAGGCCTCCCTAAGGATAAGCGCCTGACGGTATTCCACCTCCTGATCATCCCTGTCATGGATGATCAGGCCGGGAACATCCAGCTTCTTAACGGCGGAAACCAGTTCAAAGTCAGCCGTTGTGCTTTTTGTATATTTCAGGGTAAAGTCAACAATAAAATCAAGTGTTTCCTTGTTGGCCCGGATATTTTCCATATAATTACGGGTGATAAACTCAAATGTGGCCGGTGAGCCCATGGTAATAAGGTGATCCGCCTTTACCCCCCCGGAAATAGCAATACCCGCGGCAATCCCCCCCATGGAATGGCCGATAATTGCTTCAAAGGGGCCATATTTTTTTTCCAGTTGCTGAATCAAATAGACAAACTCCAGCATACTCGTTTGCTTTCCGGGAGAGTCGCCATGGGCAAATCCGTCAAAGCCAAGAACGCCGTATCCTTCGTTGACCAGCGACTCGGCAATGGCGCCCATCTGCGTGGCGCGTCCGCTCCATCCGTGCACCAGCAAAACCAGCGGCCCCGTGCCCCGGTGGTAGGTCATAATATATTTTTTGGCGCTGTCATCATAAAAATCACCGGTCAGTGTTTTTCCCTGGGCATAGTTTTCATCATAGATCAGGGAATTACTGTAGTCCACGGGCAGTTTTTCAACGCGCATCTTTTTCAAATAGGCTTCCTCGCGAACGGGCCGCTTAAAACGTATCGGCGTCGCCCACAGATGCAGAGCGATCTTTTTGGCATATTGAGGAAAAACATATTGCAGAAATCGTACAAAAGTTTGAACGAGGCGTTGTATAGTGTTCATGAGAGTCACGCTTTACCGGTTTAATTGATGTTGCAAAAGGGAAGATAAGAAGAATAACGTCGGAATAAAAATCAGCCTGTATGGGAAAAGTTGGGGTCGGTCATAACCAGATCGGCCAGATGCTCGAAAAGCTGTGGGTCCCATTTTCCGTTGGAGGTTTCCGCCTCGATAATGCGCATGGCCTTTTCACGGGTCATGGCCGGGCGGTAGGAGCGCGAGGTGGTCAGGGCGTCATAGCAATCCACCAACCCCATAATGCGGGCGTTGAGCGGGATTTCATCTTCTTTCAGGCCGGCGGGATATCCCGAGCCGTCGATTTTTTCGTGATGATACAAGATTATGGGCAAAATAGGTTTCAGACTTTTCAAGGGGGAACAGATACGTTCGCCGATGGTGGTATGGGTTTTTATGATTTCATATTCCTCATCCGTAAGAGGCCCCTTTTTTTGCAGAATGGCGTCGGCAATGGCTATTTTACCGATGTCATGCAACAAACCGCCCCTCCGTAACATCACCAGTTCTTTCTCCAGCAAATCTATCTTTTTGCCCATGCTCACGGACATTCGCGAAAGCCTTTCGCAATGACCTTCGGTATATTTATCCTTGGCCTCCACCGTACGGGCCAGGGAAAAGATGATCTGCTCGGCATGCTCCAGTTCACTGATGTAGGTACGTAATTTCAACAGATTACTCACCCGCAGGCGTAGCTCGATGATATTGAAGGGTTTGGAAATAAAGTCATCCACGCCGGCTTTGTAGCCGCGCAAACGTTCGCCCTGTCCGTCAAGGGCCGTAAGCATGATGATGGGTATCAGACGCGTCCGCTCATCGGATTTCAGCTTTTCGGCCACTTCAAAGCCATTCATAATGGGCATCATCACATCCAGCAGAATCAAATCGGGTTCAACCTCATAGACCATGGAAAGCGCCTCACGGCCATTATAGGCCTTAAAGATTTCATAAGGCATGTCTTCCAGGATATTTTCAAGAGTGACGATATTATCGGGAGCGTCATCCACGATAAGTATTTTCGAGGTCTCGACATTTATTGCTTTTTGAGTTATTAAATCTACAGTCAACATAGTTTCCGGTTAGTCCACGTGCCAGGTATTACCCGATTCCAACAGTTTCTGTAAATCGCCCTGTCCCTTGCTCTTCTTAACCTCTTCAATCTGTTTGGTCAATAACGCGTCATAGGTTTCCGCCTGCCGCTTGCGAAAGACGCCCACGGGTACGGGAAAATCCTCAAGCTCGCTCAGCTCGGCCAGGGCAAACTCCATGGAGGCGGGCAAGTTATCCGTGGTATGTGTAAGCGGTTTTTCCGTGGCTTTCCATTCTTCCACCCGGAACCGGTGGCCATCCCAAAACAGATGTTTGTCGTTCTCCCTGCCAAAGCGATATTCCTGTTCATTTTTCAGATAAACCACATTGTCAAAACGGGTTTTAATATTGGTATACTTTTCAAAGGCACCGTCATTAAATATGTTGCAATTCTGGTAAATTTCCACAAAGGAAGTGCCCTTGTGCCGGGCCGCTTCCAACAGGGTGGCTTCCAGATGCTTGGGGTCGCGATCCATGCTGCGGGCCACAAAAGTCGCCCCTGCCGCCAAAGCCATTTTAACGGGATTGAAGGGCTCTTCCAGTGAGCCGTAGGGCGAGGACTTGGTTATTTTGCCCCGCTCCGACGTGGGGGAATACTGTCCCTTGGTCAGGCCATATATCCGGTTATTAAACAGAAGCACGGTCACATCGATATTCCGGCGGCACAGGTGAATAAAGTGATTGCCGCCAATGCTCAGGGCGTCTCCGTCGCCGGTAATCACAAACACCGTTAAATCGGGATTGGCCAGTTTAATGCCGGAGGCCAGGGCCGGAGCGCGGCCGTGAATGCCATGCAGCCCATAGGTATCCATGTAATAGGGGAAACGGCTGGAACAGCCGATGCCCGAAACAAAAACCACATTCTCCTTTTTTACGCCCAAATCCGGCAGCAGTCGGCGCATCTGGGCCAGGATGGAATAGTCCCCGCAACCGGGACACCAGCGTACTTCCTGATCGCTGGTAAAATCTTCCTTGGTATACTTCTTCTCTTTTTGTTCCAGAGTCTCAATCGTATTCATCATTGCTCCTCGAAATAGGAGGAAATTTCTTCCACCAGTTCATGGGTTTGCAGGGGTAAGCCGCGCACCCGGTCAAATCCCCTGGCATCCACCAGATATTCCGCCCGTATAATTTTCACCAGTTGTCCGGCGTTTATTTCCGGTACCAGCACATGTTTAAAGTTGTGAATCAGCTTTCCCAGCATTTCCGGCAAGGGGTTTATCCAACGCAGATGTATCCAGGATAGCTGCCGGCCCTGCTTTCTGGCCTCTTCCACGGCACTGAAAACCGTACCGTAGGTACTGCCCCAGCTGATAATTAAAAGGACGCCCCGCTCTTCCCCGCTGAAGTCCGGTGGCGGTATGAAACCGGCAACCTTTTCCACCTTTTTCCGCCTCAGGCGCACCATATTATGATGGTTTTCGGGATCATAGGAGACATTGCCCGTAAGGTCTTCCTTCTCCAGGCCGCCCAACCGGTGTTCCAGCCCTTCCGTTCCGGGAACGGCCATGGTACGGGCCAGGGTTTTCGGATCGCGCTTATAGGGCAGGTACTCTTCCCCGGCCAAGGCCAGGGGTTCCTTAATTTCCGGAATGTCGGCCACATCGGGTATCAGCCACGGCTCCGCGCCATTAGCCAGATAGCCGTCCGTAAGCAAAAAAACCGGCGTGGCGAATTTTATGGCCATATGGGCCGCTTCCATAGCGGTTTGAAAACAGTCGGCCGGACTTTTGGCGGCAACGATGGGCAGGGGCGCTTCGCCATTGCGGCCGTAAAAGGCCTGGAACAGGTCGGCCTGCTCCGTTTTGGTCGGCAATCCCGTGGAAGGGCCTCCACGCTGTACATTAATCACCACCAGTGGGATTTCCGTCATCACCGCATAGCCGATGAATTCCGACTTTAAGGCAATGCCCGGCCCGCTGGAAGCGGTAACGCCCAGGGCGCCGCTGTATGAGGCGCCAATGGCCGAACCCACGCCGGCGATCTCATCCTCCGCCTGAAAGGTTTTAACGTCATAATGGCGGTATTTGGCCAGAATATGCAATATATCCGATGCCGGAGTGATGGGATAGCCCCCCAGAAAAAGAGGACGCCCCGACTTTTCGGCGGCCACGATCAATCCCAGACTCACCGCCTCATTACCGGTGATTTTACGGTATGTTCCCGGGGCCGTTTTGGCCTTTTCCACCGTATAGGTGGTTGTAAAAACTTCCGTGGCCAATGCGTAGCTATAGCCCGCGTTCAGGGCCTTTTTATTGGCTTCAATCAGTTCCGGCTTTCCGGCAAACTTTTCTTCGATCCATTTCAGGGTCACCTCCAGCGGCCGGCTGAACATCCAGTATGTGATGCCCAGGGCAAAAAAGTTCTTGGAGCGATCCTTATCCCTGGAGCTCATGGCCACATCTACCAGGGCTTCCCTGGTCAGGCGGGTAATCGGCACGGAAAAAAGCTGAAAGCCCTCCAGGCTGCCATCCTCTAAAGGATTCTGCTCGTATCCGGCCAATTTAAGGTTCCGTATGGAAAAGGCGTCCGCATTGGCGATTATGATGCCGTTGTCCCTAAGATGTTGCAAATTAACCTTTAACGCGGCGGGGTTCATGGCCACCAGCACATCCACCTGATCACCGGGTGTGTGTATTTCATGACTGCTGAATTGCAGTTGAAATCCCGATACGCCAAAAAGCGTTCCGGCGGGCGCGCGTATCTCCGCGGGATAATCCGGCAGGGTGGAAAGATCGTTGCCCACCATGGCCGTGGTATTGGTAAACTGGGTTCCCGTAAGCTGCATACCGTCGCCGGAATCTCCGGCAAAACGGATCGTTACCTGATCAAGATGTGTTGATTGGCTCATTAATTCTTCATTTCCGTTAAAATTAAAAATGTCCGTTATTTTGGGCGGGCGACCTATGAGGTGAGTTTTTCCCGCAATAAGGCGCTAACCTTTTGAGGATCAGCCTTCCCCTGCGAGGCGCGCATTACATTGCCCATAAAAAAGCCCAGCAGTTTTGTTTTACCGTTCCTGTAACTTTCGGCCTCTTTGGGATTTTCGGCAATTATGCGGTCGATAATTTTCTCCAGGGCTCCCTGATCCGAAATTTGCCTTAAACCCAGTTTTTCAATCAATTGTGCCACGGGCGCGTCTTCTTCAACCAAAGCTTCAAAAACCGTTTTTGCCGCGCTTTGGCTTATCGCGCCCTTTTCCACGGCTAAAATCAATTCACCCAGTCGCGCCGGGGTAATGCTCAGCGCGCCCGCCGGCAGGTTGCGCTCCTTGCTTAAACGTAAAATTTCGCCCATTACCCAATTACTGGTTTTTTTAGGATTCCCGCTTACAGCCAGGGTCTGCTCAAAATAATCGGCCACATCGCGCGAGGCGGTCAATATTTCGGCATCATAGGCGGGCAGGCCCAGTTCATCCATAAAGCGTTGCCTGCGTTTGTCCGGCAATTCGGGCAATTCTTTCCGGGCCTCTTCCAACCACTTTTCGTCTATATAAACTTCCACCAGGTCGGGATCGGGGAAGTACCGGTAGTCGTGCGCGTCTTCCTTACCGCGCATGGCCCGTGCTTCATTTTTATCCGGGTCCCACAAAAGCGTTTGCTGAATGATTTCCCCGCCATCATCCAAAATCTCCGCCTGACGCTTTATCTCGTAGTTAATGGCCTTTTCCACATTTTTTATGGAATTCATATTCTTGAGCTCGGTTTTGGTGCCCAGTTTTTTTTCACCAAAGGGTCTCAGGCTCACATTGGCATCACAACGCAAACTACCCTCTTCCATATTCCCGTCGCAAATGCCCAGATATCGCACCAACTGCCGCATTTTACTCACATAAGCCGCCGCGTCGGCCGCGCCGCGCAGATCAGGCTCGGATACAATCTCTATAAGAGGAACGCCGCAGCGGTTGAGATCCACCAACGTTTCATTCTTACTAACAAAAGCCTCGTCATGAATGGACTTACCCGCGTCTTCCTCCATGTGTATGCGGGTAATGCCTATTTTCTTTACCCCTCCTTCCGAGGGAATTTCAAGGAAACCATGCTCGCATATGGGGAGCTCGAATTGCGATATCTGATACCCCTTGGGCAGGTCGGCGTAAAAATAGTTTTTACGGGCAAAAATATTGCGCCGGTTAATGTGCGATTGCGTGGCCAACCCCATTTTAAGAGCATTATGCACCACCTGTTTGTTCAGCACCGGCAATGTTCCGGGCATGCCCAGACAAACGGGACACACCTGCGTATTCGGTTGGGCGCCGAAAGCAGTGGAACATCCGCAGAATATTTTTGTGCGCGTTGATAATTGCGCGTGTATTTCCAGACCGATGACAACTTCGTATTTCATATTCAAATCAATTTGAGGTTATGGATAAATTGGGCGCAGTTAAACAGAACCTGTTCGTTAAAGGAAGGCGCTTGCGCCTGTATGCCGAAAGGCAGCCCGCGTTCATCTTTTCCCGCCGGAATACTTATGGCCGACAACCCGGCCAGGTTGGCGGAAACGGTGTAGATATCCTGCAAATACATGGATAGCGGATCATCCGTTTTTTCACCGAGCTTAAAGGCCGTGGTCGGCGTTGTGGGCGAAAGGATAAGATCACATTGGCCAAAGGCGGCGTCAAAACTTTCCTTAAGCAGACGGCGCACTTTCATGGCTTTGTTATAATAGGCGTCATAATAGCCGGCGGAAAGCACATAGGTGCCCAGCATAATGCGGCGTTTTACTTCTTCCCCAAAGCCCTCGCTGCGGGTACGGGCATACATATCCCCCAAATCCCGGGCCTCATCGGCGCGCAGGCCATAGCGCACACCGTCAAAGCGGGAGAGATTGGAAGAGGCCTCGGCTGTGGCGATAATGTAATAGATGGCGATGGCATATTCCGTCATGGGCAGGGAAACGGGAACCGTTGTCGCGCCCGCCTTTTCCATTTCGTTTATTAGCGCGCGCACGGATTTTTCTATATGCGGATCAAGTCCTTTTTGAAAATATTCCCCGGGAATCCCGATGCGCATCCCCTTCATGTCCGGGGTGATCGCCTCGCTATAGGAAGGAACCTCTACCCGGGCGGATGTGGAGTCCCTGGGGTCGTGGCCGGATATGACCTCCAAAACCCGGGCGGTTATCGCCGGCGTTGAGGCAAAAACGCCAATCTGATCCAGGGAGGAGCCAAAGGCGACCAGGCCATAACGCGACACACGGCCGTAACCGGGCTTGATGCCATAGGTGCCCGTAAACGAAGCCGGTTGACGTATGCTGCCGCCGGTATCGCTGCCCAGGGCGGCATCCGCCAACCCCGCGGCCACGGCCACGGCGGAACCGCCGCTGCTGCCACCGGGAACATACTGATTGTTGTGGGGATTTTTTACCGGGCCAAAGGCGGAGTTCTCGTTGGAAGAACCCATGGCAAATTCATCCATATTGGTTTTGCCCAGAATTACGGCGTCTTCCGCCATAAGCCGCTCCACAACAGTGGCCGTATAGGGCGAATCAAAACGGTTGAGTATTTTACTGCCGCAGGTGGTGGGCGTATCCTTTATAACGATATTGTCCTTAACCGCCAATACCAGGCCGGCCAGTCGTCCCGTTGCTTCGCCCGCTCTTATTTTGCGGTCCACGTGGCGGGCCTGTTCAAGGGCCTTTTCCTCGAAAAGCGTGATAAAACAATTTAAATCCTTTTGTCGCCGCGCCTCATCCAAAAAGAGGCGTACGCGTTCCTCCACGGTGGTTGAGCCGTTGGCTACCTCCGCCTGCATCGAAATAGAAGAGTCCGACAACTATTTTATTCTCCCTTGCTCGAATCCTTGGTTTCGGTTTTGGACGAGGCCTTCTTCTCCGGCGTCTCTTTCAGGGAACCGCTGACATCCAACTCTTCCTGAATTTCCTGCGAGGCTCTTTTGAACTCATTGATTCCCCGTCCCAGCCCGCGGGCCAGTTCCGGTAATTTTTTTGAGCCAAACACCAACAGGATGATGAAGAGAATTACAATTAATTCCGTCGTTCCTATACCAAACATGGCAGACCTTTCTGTGTTAGTCTGTTTTAACCTTTTTCTTTTTATCCCTTTTCCGCGTATTCAGATGAAAAAGCGATACCACCATGCCACTGATGATATAGGTCAACATCATGGGAAAAAGCACGGCATAAGGGAAAAATACCAATAAAACTGCGACAATGATAAGCAGGCTGATAATCATTTTTTGCCGGGCGCCTCCCCTAAAGGAGAGCGGGGGCATCACTTCGTAACGCACGTTGCTCACCATCAAAAGGGAAACCAGCAGCGTTACGGCAAACAAACCGCGCGGAAACACCTCTCCGTTAAAAAAGAAATGCATAAACATGATATAGCCGACCAGGGTAAAAGCCGCGGCCGGTATGGGCAGCCCCTTAAAGTGACTTTTACTGAATCCGGTAAGCTGCACATTAAAGCGCGCCAGGCGTATGCTGCCGAACAGCAGGGGAAAAAAGCTGATTAAAAACCCGATATCGGCCACCTGCTTAAAATAGAATTCGTATATCAGAATGGATGGCGCCGCGCCAAAGGAGACCACGTCGGCCAGGGAGTCATACTCCACTCCGAACTTACTGGCGGAATTGGTGATCCGCGCCACCTTGCCGTCAACCGCATCCAGAAAACCGGCCAGAACAATCATCCAGGAAGCAAAGATAACATCGCCTTTGTCCACGGCAAAGACAATGGCTAAAAAGCCCCCCAGCATGTTGCCCACGGTAAAAAAATTGGGTACGATTGACCGCGATATTCTGATCACTTGAACTCTCCGATAACGCTTGCTCCGCAACGAACGCGTTGTTTTAGTTTAACTTTTACAGTCACGTCCAGCGGAAAAAACATGTCGATGCGGGAGCCATAACGGATTAAGCCCATGCGCTCCCCCGGCCGTACCTTATCGCCCACATTGGTGTAATAGATGATGCGCCGGGCAATCAGTCCCGCAATCTGCTTAAATAGCACGCGACCGTGGGCCGAACGCACGCCGATAACGGACTGCTCATTGTGGTCGGACGCATCATCGGCAAAGGCGGCCAAAAACTTGCCCGGCCTGTAGTCCACATAGTCCACCTCGCCGGCAACGGGCATGCGGTTAACATGAACGTCAAAAACGGACAGGAAGATGGAAACCTTGCGCACCTTTTCCTTAAAATAGAGCGGTTCGTCCACCTCTTCTATTTTTACCACATGGCCATCCGCCGGAGAGATGATAAGCTTATCACCCTCGGGAACGGGACGCACCGGATCACGAAAAAAGTAAAAGTGAAAGAGCGTCAGAGCCAGAAAAACCCAGGTAAGTATTTCCAGAACAAGCGAACCGGAGAAATAAGCACCCGCGGCCAGGGCTAACACTATTATCAAAGTACCGCCTATTATCGGGTATCCTTCTTTGGCAATCATATCAATCCTTCTTTAAATACATGGCAGATGATAACCGCAAAATGGTATCAGAGCAAGCCTAATCGCTTAAAAATGTGGTCTATATTCTTCAACTTGGCATCCAGGCCGCAGAGGCTTTCTATCTCCTCCGGGGAGATATGCTCAAGAATCCCGGAATCTTTTTTTACGGTTTCGGTAAAATCCGTTTTTTCTTCCCATACCTTCATGGCATTGCGTTGCACCAGCCGGTAGGCCTCTTCCCGCTTTACTCCCTTTTGGGTCAGGGCCAGAAGCAGCGCCTGGGAATTATACAAGCCATGGGTAATCTCCAGGTTGCGCATCATATTTTCCGGTATCACACGCAGGTTTTCCAGAAGTGAAATGGCTTTGACCAACATATAATAAAGCAACATGGTGCTGTCCGGCAATATGACCCTTTCCACGGAGGAATGGGAGATGTCCCTTTCATGCCACAGGGCAATATTTTCATAGGCAGCATGGGCATTGGAGCGCAACAGGCGGGCCATTCCCGTCAGGCGTTCGCTGATGATGGGATTTTTTTTGTGGGGCATGGCCGAGGAGCCCTTTTGCCCCTTTGTAAAGCCCTCTTCCGCTTCCAGCACTTCCGTGCGCTGCAAATGGCGCACTTCCACGGCGATCTTTTCCAGTGTGCCGCCGATAAGAGCAATGGCGGACATATACTGGGCATGACGGTCCCGCTGCAGCACCTGTGTGGAAATACGGGCGCTTTTCAGGCCCAGCTTTTCGCAGGTCATCTCCTGCACGCGCGGATCGATATGGGCAAATGTCCCCACCGCGCCGGAAACCTGTCCCACACGCACGGTCTCTATGGCCGCTTCCCATCGTTCTGTCTGTCGCTGCAATTCATCATACCAGACGGCCAGCTTAAAGCCAAAGGTCACCGGCTCGGCATGTATGCCGTGGGAGCGTCCCATCATCACCGTGTCCTTAAACTCAAGGGCCCGGCGCCCCACTATCTCCGTCAGGGCGCGCAGCTTTGTCATAATCAGCCGTCCCGCTTCAACCATCTGCAGGGCCAGCGCGGTATCCAGCACATCCGAGGAGGTCATGCCATAGTGAATATAGCGGGAGGAAGGCCCCACATATTCGGCCACATTGGTTAAAAAGGCAATAACATCGTGCTTGACCTCTTCTTCTATTTCCAAAATGCGTTCCGTTTTAAAACGGGCCTTTTCTTTTATCTCCCTTAAGGCCCCGGCCGGAATAACGCCTAATTTTTGGTTGGCCTCGCAGGCGGCTATTTCTATATCCAGCCATTTTTGAAAACGGTTCTCATCCGACCAGATATGGGCAATTTCCGGCAGGGCGTAACGCTCAATCATGTCTTTTCTCCAAAATAATATCTATGCCAATATAGCGATTTTCACGCCATACCTTTATGGGCAGGCGATCGCCCACACTCAGATAAGCCGAGCCCATGGCCTTGTTCACGCTATCCTCGTCATAAACCGTTATCCCGTTTATTTCCACAATGATATCTCCCAATTCCACCCCGGCCTTGTCCGCCGGACTGAAACGGGTAATACGCCCCACATAGATGCCCCGGTTGTTTTTATAACCCATTTGCCGGGCCAGATAAGGCGTTAGGGGTAAATAAGAAAAACCGATCCAGTAATCGCGGTCAATGGTGTTCTTTTTTAAACCCTCCACGATCTCTTTTATGCGATTGATGGGAATGGCAAAGCCGATACCCACCGAGCCCGAGGCATAGCGGTCTCCCGTATAGATAAAGGTGTTCATGCCGATGACCTCGCCCATGGCATTGCATAGGGGGCCGCCGCTGTTACCTTTATTAATGGCCGCGTCGGTCTGTATCATCCCCTGGTAGATGCGGCCTTCATCCACACGGCCGAAGTTACGGTTCAGGGCGCTGATCACGCCAACGGTTACCGTCGGTTCCGTCCGTTCAAAAAGACCGAAGGGATTGCCCAGGGCAATGGCCCATTCACCGATAAGGATATCGTCGGAATTCCCGAGGGCAATCGGAGTGAAGGGGCCGCCATCCACCTTAAGCAGGGCAATATCGGATATGGGGTCGCTGCCCACCAGGCGGGCCTGGTATTCCTTGCCATTGGGAAAGCTGACGGTAATTTCCGTGCCCTTCCCCGCCACATGGTCGTTGGTGACCACATAGCCATCGCGGGAGATCACAAAACCGGAGCCGATGGACTTGGCCTTTTCCCGATAGCGGCGATCACGGAATATTTCCGGGAAAAACCGTTGAAAAAAAGGATCGCCGATCACCGGCGCATGTTGGATGCGCTCCTGAATTTTTATGACATTGATGGACACAACCCCCGGGCTTACATGGGCCACGGCCCGGGTTATGGCGTTTTGGCGCGACTGGGAAAGGGTTTCCGCCGTTCCTCCGGCGGACGACGCCTGGGCAAGGGCGGGATGAGGGCCGCCCTCTTCCCTGTCCTGGGCGCATCCCGGAAAAACCAGTAGCCAGGCGCTTATACACGCAACAAGTAAAACGCGATACATGCCTTACTTTGATTCTCCGTATACTTTTTTATAGTCTGCCATAAACGCCTCAATTCCGCGATCGGTCAGGGGATGTTTAAGCATCTTTTCGATAACGTTAAAGGGAATGGTGGCAATGTCCGCGCCCATCATGGCACTTTCCACCACATGCATGGGATGGCGTATGCTGGCCACGATAATTTCGGTCTCAATGGCATAATTATCAAATATCTGTACGATCTGACCAATCAGGTCCATGCCATTGCTGGAGATATCATCGATACGGCCCACAAAGGGACTGATAAAACTGGCCCCGGCACGGGCGGCAAACAGGGCCTGCATCGGGTTGAAGATCAGCGTTACATTTGTGGAGATACCCTCGGAGGAAAATACCTTTACCGCCTTCAGGCCTTCCTGGGTCATGGGGATTTTAACCACAATATTTTTGTGCAGCCTGGCCAGTTCGCGGCCTTCCTTTATCATCCCCTCGGCCTCAAGGGAGATAACCTCGGCATTTACCGGTCCGTCAACAATCTCGCAGATTTGTTTATAAATATCGATGGGGTCCCCTTTTTCGCGGGCAATAAGCGTGGGGTTTGTGGTAACGCCATCCAGCACACCGATGCTGGCGGCTTCCTTGATCTGCTCTATATTGGCTGTGTCGATAAAAAATTTCATTGTTTCTCCTGTGTAAGGTTATATGTTATTTTTTCCAGGGTCAGTCCCCGGGCCGGCGCCAGGGCCGGGAGACGCCGCACATCCCGCGCCTCGATTAGCGCAACAAATTCGCGCCAGTTTATTTTACCGCGTCCCAGTTCCACCATGGCGCCGACCAGGCCGCGAACCATACCATAAAGAAAGCGATTTGCGCTAACCGTATAGTTTAAGAAATCCTCATGCTCGCGCCAAACGCTTTTTTTTATGTAAGAATCATACGTTGTATTGCTGCTATGCAATTTACAAAACGTTGTAAAATCCGTAATATCCGTAAAATACTCCGCCGCTTTTTGCATAAGGGTTTTATTTAAGGGATACGGGAAAGCCCAGCTAAAATTACGCATGATGGCCGTTGGTTTTAGCGCAATCCTGTAACAATAGGTTCTTTCCACGGCGTCAAAGCGGGCATGGAACTGCGGAGGAACCTCCCGGATGTCCTTAATGGCGATATCCGGGTTCAGGATACCGTTCAGGGCTTTGTTAAGTCGGTGTAAATCGGGAAAATCAACATCGCAATGCGCAACCTGATTCCGGGCATGTACCCCGGCGTCCGTGCGGCCGGCGGTAACAATAGGGACGGGCGCCTTGAGAATAATCTCCAGCGCCCGTTCAATTTCTCCCTGAATCGTTGTTTGCCCTTTTTGCCTCTGCCAGCCGGAATAGGCCGTGCCGTCGTACTCTATCGTCAGTTTTAGTCGCATCACTTTCCGTTACTTTCAGGACAGGGCAACCCCTTACAACCGCTGACGTTTGGTACGATTAAACAAAGCCACCAGAAAACCCAGAACCATGATAACCGTTCCTACCCATAAAACATTGATAAAAGGTTTTATGGAAACCTCGGCAGCCAGGATTTCCGGTTTTTTAGCCGGGCCGGGAGTATCTGTTTTTTTGGCAATGCCTAAAATCAATTTCTTTTCTTCCACATTTACCCCGGCCAGGATTACATCGCGATTAGTATTGGGAATAGTGGCGGCCAGAATTTCCTTGCTGTTGCCCACCATTTTAATGCCCGGCTTCATTTCACCCAAAAGCGTGCCGTCGGCGTCTTTCACCTGAACAACCGCCTTGATGGTCATATCGCCGGCGCCGCTATCATGGGTATCCATTTCATAATCTTTAAAGTGAAAACTGTAATTTTCAAAATTCACACTTTCATGCTTCTTTATCTCTACCTTCAGCATATCATCTTTCTGCTGTTCCTCCTCGGAAAAAACCTGGATGGGCGAGATATACAAATCCTGCGTGGGAAAGTTGGTTACCGCCGGAGCCACCATGTAGGCCTGGCTGTAATCGCTCCAGTAATATTTACCCTGAGAGGTGCGTTGTCCGTTTACTCTCAGTATAACGTGATCGCGCCCCATATTATCGGCTTCCTTACCCTCATAACGGATATCATATCCGAAAAGCGTCACATCCTGATCCCGGGGCAGGGATATTCGTTGAGAGGCATCGTAAACAGAAGAAGTGATGATGCCGATAAACATTAATCCGAGCCCCACATGGGCCAGATATCCGCCAAAGGCGAAATTTTTCTTCCGGGCCATCTGGACGACGATTTGCCCGTTAACAAGGATGATAAACACGGCTATGGTGCTGATAATTAAAGATATGGCGTCCCTCATACCCAGGGCAAAGAACATGGCGCCCACGATAAGGGCAACTACAAAATGAACCGATACGGTTTTAATTTTGGAAGCCCGGCTGCGTTTCCAGCTGAAAACCGGCGCCAGGGCGATAAGCAGACCAAGCAAAATGGCCAATGGCCCGGCAAGATTGTTATAAGCGGAAATATCAACGCTTTGGGCATTTTCCAGAAAGGTGCCGGAGATAATCGGCCAGGAAGTTCCGATAAGCGTGAAAACAGCCAGTATCAGGATAAGCAGCATGCCAAAGGCCATAAAAAACTCCCGGGTAAATAAGCCGCTGGTCACCTCGCTGCCTTTTACGCCCCGCACCCGGTAGGCATATGTAATCACCCCAATTCCCAAAAAGAGAAAAACAAAGGCTGTCAGATAGGAATCCAGCTCCGACTCGCCAAAGGAGTGGACGGAAAAATCCGTAAGAACCCCGCTGCGGGTGAGGAAGGAGCCATACAGCACCAAAACAAAGGTAATGATGGCCAGGAAGATATTCAGACGTTTCATACCCCCCTGCCGCCTTTGGATAATTATTCCATGAAATAACACCAGCGATGTAAGCCATGGAATCAACGAACTGTTTTCCACGGGGTCCCAGCCCCAGTAACCGCCCCACCCCAGGGTGGTATAGGCCCAATATCCGCCCAGAATAATTCCCGCTCCCAGTATCATGGCCACAAACAGCGTGTAGGGGTAAACGGTTTTAATCCAGTCGTCATGTTTTTTGCGGATAAGCGCGGCCATGGCAAAGGCAAACAGAATCATGGTCGAGGAATAGCCGGCAAACAAGATAGGCGGATGGATGACCATGTACGGGTCCTGCAGCAGCGGGTTAAGTCCATTGCCATCCAGGGGGGTAATACCCGCCGGAAAGCCCGCCGGATTAGCCTGCCAAACATACATAAACGGGTTCTTTTTTATCAAAATCAGTACAATAAAAGCCATGATGAGGTTCATAAAGCTCATCACCAGCGCTTCTTCTTCCCTGGCCTTTCCCATATGGATAATGATATAGCCGTATATGGAGGCATACAGAAGCCATAACATAAAGGTGCCTTCCTGCCCGGCCCAAAAGGTTGAGATCAGATAATAGTAGGGTAAATCATTTGAAGAATAGGAATAGACATAAACCCATTCGTAATAGTGGTTAAGAAGCCCCCACATCAGCATCACCGACTGAATCAGAATGAGGGCCGCGGAAAAATAAAACGTATTCCGCGCAATCGTCCTTATCCGTTCTTCTTCGCGCAAATAGTAGAGATAATAAGCCACCGTGCTTAGTAAAAGCAAAATAAAGGTGAGCGCCGTAAGTGTTATTCCGAAAAGCATTAGGACTCCATTTCCTGATATTTAGAGGGGCATTTCACCAATATTTCCCGGGCATGAAAAGCTCCGTTTTTATATTCCCCCTTGCATACAACCTCCGTGGCCTGGTCAAAATTCCCGGGCTTGGGACCGTCATAAATCACATTGATTTGACGTCCATCCTTATCTTTGAGGTCAAAGGTAAAGACATTTTTCTCCAGGTCAAACACACCATTACCCACACGCTCCCCTTTTACCTGTACGGTTCCACCGTTTTTTACGGCTTCCTCGATGGATACATATCGGACCAGGGCCGGTGTAAAGGCGTAAAAAGCCACTATGGCAAATATAACAACGACCGTGCTTCCCAAAATATATTTCTTATTCATAATACCCTCCCCGGGATTTATTATTCTTTTTCATCAAACTTTTTCTCAAGCTTATTAAGCTTCATGTTCAGCGACAACATATAGCCAAACAAACCCAGCCATACAATCATATTAATGGTGGCTACAACGAAAATATCACTCATATTCTTCCTCGATTTCTTCAAAATGCGCGGATAGTTTTATAATGCGCTTTTTCAGGTTGAATAACCATAAAAAAAGCAGGGTAAAACCTGTCAGCGATGATAAAAACACCTGCAACATTTTTATGTTCATCTTAATTTTAGCCTGCGCGTTTATCAGAGGATCGGGATGCAGGGATTCATAAATTCTTGGGATAATAAAAATAAAAAAGGGTACCGTGGCAAAGGCTAAAAGGGAATAAACCGCCGACAGCCGGGCGCGATCCTGATCATTTTCCACGGCGGAGCGCAGGGAAAAATAGGCGGCATAGATCAACAGTAAAATAAAAATGGATGTTTGCCTCGGGTCCCAATTCCAATAGGCGCCCCAGCTGGCCTTGGCCCACATGGCGCCCGTTACGGTAGTTACCAGACAGTATAAAATACCCAATTGATTGGCGGCGGCGGCATAGGCGTCCAGCATCATATCGCGCTTCCGCAGATATTGAAGACTATACCAGGCACTGATAAGAAAAGCCAGCACCGTAACCCATGCGGCAGGCACATGAAAATAAAGTACGCGCGTATACTCTTTAAGACCCTTGGCCAATGGCGCATAAAAGTAGGCGCCCACAATGACCAGGCTAAGCAAAATAAAAAGAAAAGCCTTAGCCATCACAGCCAGCAAGGCTTTATGTTCATAAAAAAAACGTGGCATCATTTATCTTTCGTTTAGGTCGTCCCCTGTCAATAATTTCCGGCTCAGAAGAGGCCCGGAAGACGAAACCGCTTACAGGTGTAAATTTACGGTTTTTTAACTAATCATTCCATATAAAATCGAAAAGCATAAGGGAGGTGGTAAAGAGGACAACGTCATAGGCAAACAGGGCGGTAATCTCCGATGGAAAAAGGGGTGAGCCCTCCTGGGTAAATGCAATCTGCGCGGCGCTGATACCTACAACCATCACCGGTAAAAGGATGGGAAAACTGAGTACGCTGAACAGCGCCCCACGCCTGGAAGCCTTGGCGATAAGCGCCGCAACAATTGTTCCCCCGCTGGCCAGACCGATATCTCCGAGAAAGATGCTAAGAAGCAGCAAAGGTATATTTTTTACCTGGAAGTTGAACACGGCAATGAACAAGGGAACGATGACCATAAGCAGTAAGGTCAGTAACAAGGTATTGAAGAGCCACTTGGAAAGAAAAATAGGCGTCGGTTGGGCTATCAGCTTTAAGGTATCCGCCGTCTGGGCTTCTTCTTCCTTTAAAAAGATATGAGAAAAGGCGGATAAAGCGGAGAATACGATAACAATCCACAGCAAGGCCGCCAGAATAAAATTACTGATGGCATGGCTGCCGATGGAGTAAGAAACGGCGGTCAGGGTTACAATTGAAAAAAGGAAAATAGCATTGATGGCCGCTTTTGAACGGAACTCCTGAAGAAGATCTTTTTTAAACAATATCCAAACTTCATGAAACAACCGACACCACCTTATCCGCAAATTCTAAATCGGGTTCGTCATTTGTGGCAAAAACCAACACCTTTTCCTTTTTCCACCCGGCTAAAAGACTGTAAACCCAGTCAATGCCGGCCTTGTCCAGATTAGAAGTCGGTTCATCAACAAATAAATAGTCCGGGTCGCCCATCAAGGCAAACATATATTTCAATCGTTGCTTCATCCCCGAGGAATATGTATGCACCGCCCGGTGCATATGTTTTTCCAGCCCAACTTCCCCGGCCAGTTTTTTAATGCGATCCACGGCGTTGTTCACCCGCCGCAGACCGGCAATAAAAATTAAATTTTCATAGGCGGTCAACTCCTGATAAAGCTGCAAGTAAGGACCAACCAGACCTATATGACGGTTCAGTTCTTCCCGGGGGATAATAGTATCCTCAATGGAAAATTGCATCTCTCCCTTATCCGGACGTACAATTTGGCTGAGTACTTTTATAAGGGTGGTTTTCCCCGAACCGTTCGGTCCGGTCAGGGCGACACTTTGCCCGCGGGCGGCCGTAAAGGATATATCCTTTAAAATATACCGGCGGTTGTATCTTTTATAAATATTATCTACCTGGAGTTTCATTGGGAGAATTTAGACAGATTACAGGTAAAAAAAAAGCCCCGAATCAACTTCGGGGCTTAAATGATTGACTAACCGTAGGATTAGTAAGTCAGGGAAAGACCAATATTGAACGTTCTCGGAATACCAAAGAACACTTCGGCGTCATCGGCCTTATGATTTTTACCATCGCCTCTGTAGGCATTGAAACGGCTGTTATCCGTGGCGTCAGAAATATATTCCGTATCCAGAAGATTGAATACATGAGCGGACAGCTTGAACTGTACGCCATTCAGATCAAACGGCAACAGATAGGAAGCGTGCATATCCACCAGATTGTAGCTCGGCGTCAGCCAGCTTTGTCCGCGATCGGGCGTATCGCCATCGAACACGATTCTGCTGGTCGGATCCCAATCGGCATAGAACTGATCATAGTATTTTAGCACACCCTGAATGCTCATACCCTCAATGGGGAAAACGGTGGCCGCCAGAGCAACCTGAGTTTGAGGGGCGTCACCGATTTTCAGGTCTTTAACGGCCAACTGATAGTTTTTGGTAACAGTCGTACCGGACTCCACGGTTCTATAGGAACCGCTAACATCATTCAGAGTGGTCCAGTTACCAATGGAACCGGCCAGGTCTAAACGGAACATGGGCATCGGTTGGAACGCTGCTTCAAATTCAACACCCGTATGGAGCTGATCCAGGCCGCTGATAAACAGAATGTCAAAAACACCCTGGGTAACCTCGATACCACGCGTCATGGTACGGTCTTGCCATTTGGTGTAGTAGAAACTCAATTTGGAAGAAAGCATGCCATCCAAACCGCGGTAGTTTAATCCGCCTTCAAAGGAAAGGAATGTTTCATTGGCGGGGTTATCGGCAAAAACACCGTTACGGTCATCGATAACCGCGTCAAAGATAGGCACTTTTTCCACATAACCGGCATTACCGTAAATCTCCATGTCTTCGTTCAAACGATACATGGCGCCACCCTTAACCTGAAAACTGGAAATGTTATCAGATTGCAAAGACAGTTCATTGCCATCGGGGCCTTTTTTGAAATGATCGGTAAATCCGTATTTAATGCTGGAATAACCAAGGGTACCGTATGCGGTAATATTTTCCATGTTATACTCAGCCTGGGCAAATCCGCCAATCCAATCAACCGTATTGGTGTTAAAGTAGTTCACTTTATCGCCAAGGCGTTTTTCCTGAGAGGCCGGCGTAGTATCGAATTCATTACGGGTATCAATAAATACGTCCGCACCCAACATATCGCGGATTTCGCGATAATGCTCTATCTGAGCGGTACGCCAGTCGACGCCAACCATGGTGGAGAGGTTGTCGTTGGCTTTCCAGTAGAGTTTGGCAATGTTACCGATGGTCCACTGGTTGTTACGGCTGTTACGAATAATCGTTTGCGCCGTATCACCCTGCTGCTTGGAGATGATCTTATCCCAGTTCCACACCCAGGGATTACGGGAAAAATCGGGCTGAAACTTACCATAGGTACCCGTACCGCCACCGGTACCACCGGAATAGTAGGCAACGTTGGTAAAGCTCAGGTTGTCGGAGAGCGTGGAGTACCAGTTCAGGTTCACCTGAGGCTTATGGAAGAAATTCTCGCGCTCATTGATAAAGTTTTTATCGTAGCGATCAAAAGTATTTCCTTCAACAGCCTGCTTACCCGTATAGCTGGAGCTCACGGGACCCCAGTTCTGATTCCACAGACGTCCCTTTTCTTCAAAAGCATCCAGAGCTTCCTGAGAATAGCCCAGCTCTTTGGCAAAAGACTTGCTGTAAGCGGCAATATTTTGTTTATAGAGGTTTTGACCGTGACGCTGCGGCGCGCCCAGGGCATAAAACTCAAGGCGGTTATTATCATTGATATTGTAGCTGGCGCCAAAATAGTAGGCCCAGGCATCCGTCCATGTTTTGTCGATCACACCATTACCGATTTTACGGACAACGGTAGCGCTGATGGCATATTTATCATCAATCAGACCGGTGTTGGCGGTAAAGGTTGTTTTCAGCATGGTGCCACTACCATATTCCTGTTTCAGTCTGAAACCGGAGTTTAAGGCGGTGGGATCAGTGATGATGTTCATGGTACCGCCTATGGAAGGGGTTGCCAGGTTAACGGCACTCAAACCACGCTGCATCTGAATCGAGGAGGTAGCGTCACCAACGCCATCCCAGTTGGACCAGTATACCCAACCGTTTTCCATATCGTTAACCGGAACGCCGTTAATCATAATGGCCACGTTACGCTGGTTAAAACCGCGAACGTTAATCCGGGCGTCACCGGAACCGCCCCCCTGCATGGTGGAATAAACGGAAGGCGTTGTATTCATAACCATGGGGATGTCTTGTGAACCCAGTTGTTCTTCAATTTTAGCCTTAGCCACGTTGGTAAAGGCCACAGGTGTTTCGCGCTCCTTGGCGCGGTCGGCGATAACGCTGATGGTTTTGGAGAAGAGATATTCAACCAGTTGAAAATTCACTTCCACCGTGCCATCCACGGTCACTTCAACTTTTTGCGTGGCATAACCCACATAGTCGCAGACCAATGTGTATGTACCGTCTTCTACTTCGATCTCATACATACCTTCATCATCGGTCGCGGCCCCCATGGTCGTGCCTTCCAAATATACATTAGCTCCGATAAGCGGTGCGTCATCCGATGCGCCGGTAACCTTTCCCTTAATGGTACCAGCCATGGCCGAGCCAACCAATGAAGCTAAAACGATAATAGTAAGTAATATTTTACTCACACATACCTCCTGATTTAATTTAGTGGAACAAATTTATTTAGAATGGATTAACGTAAGTCAGGTCAAAAAAAGTGTTTTCTGGAATCTCCCCCTTCCTGCAAATTTAAACACATTTTTACGGCATTTAATCTATCATCAAAATGTGACCTATGTCAAATTCTTTTGCAATAGCCTTAAACCAAGTAAAAATATATATATAGGATTTTTTGTCTAATTTGTCTGATAAATTAAACAGTAAATATTAAGGGAAAATAAGGAAATTATTAGAATAGTGGTAGGATTATTTTTTAGGTTTTAACTTTTTATTCAATATTTCATCCGCAATACGGTTAAAAACCTCATCCCGGTTATAAAAACCGTTCTTTATGCGTAGCCGTATCAATTCTATCTTTTGCTCTTCTATATCGGAAGAAAGCGAGTTTTGCATTTTTTGTGCCTTGCCTTTAGTCACCATACCACACTTTATGAATCATAAGTATTGCTCCTAAATTCGGTCTTTGTCCGTAAAACTTTAATACCGGTCGGGGGTACGGCTTTCACTTTTTCTATAAATCTCTTTGGAAAGTATGGCCCCGGGCAGGTATTCCCGCGGAAAACAAGGATAATTTGAAGATGAATATGACTCAGGAAAGTGCAAATTTTAAGACGAAACGATTACCGGTTTTATTTTTTGAATCAAGATATATGGAGCCGTTATGGGCCTCCATGGCCAGCCGGGAATAAGTAAAGCCCAGCCCCCTGCTTAAGCGGTAACCCTCATTTTTAATTTCAACCTGGCTGTATTTTTCAAAAATAGAGTCCTGGTATTTTTCCGGTATTTTAAGTCCGTCATCCACCACGCTGACTGTTATAAAT
>JALTKX010000089.1 GCA_027006055.1 Calditrichia bacterium
GCGGCCAAGCTGAAAAAAGGCAAGGGCTTCGATCTGGAGGATTTTCGCGAACAGTTTCAGCAGCTCAACAAGATGGGCGGCATCGCCAGCCTGATGGACAAGCTGCCGGGTCTGCCCGGCCTGCCCAGGGGCGCGCTGGATCAGGCCAACGACAAGGAAATCGGCCGCATGGTGGCGATCATCAATTCCATGACCCCCCACGAACGCCGGCGTCCGGCGATCATCAAGGGCTCGCGCAAGCGCCGCATCGCCGCCGGCTCCGGCACCCAGGTGCAGGACGTCAACCGCCTGCTCAAGCAGTTCACCCAGATGCAGAAAATGATGAAAAAAATGGGCAAGGGCGGCATGGGCAAGATGCTGCGCCAGCTCAAGGGCGGCGGCCTGCCGCCGGGCATGTTCGGGGGGTGAGGATCCGCATTTTCAACGCAGAGACGCAGAGGCGCAAAGGAAAGCTTTTTTGCTTCACGCTTTTAGGCGGCCTGGTTGCTTTTCCCCCTCTCCCCTTTGAGGGGAGAGGGCAGGGGTGAGGGGTGAAGTAACGTGCACTGATTGAACCCTCACCCTGTCCCTCTCCCTGAGGGAGAGGGGACCCTTCGTTTCAGCGCTGTTCATGACCCGCACTCCGCCGACTCCGTAAAGCCCGGATGAATCCACGGTTAAAAACAAACTTCATACTGTTTCCAGCCACAAATTCCGCCGCGGAGCCCCATTTTATTCACCAACTTCGCGTCCTTTGCGCCTCTGCGCCTTTGCGTTAAATTTTCCCTTTCCCCCCTGATTTACGCAATAAATCCCCCCAAACCCTTCACTTTTGCGCCAGTTCAAGTAAAATGCGCGCTCCATAACGCACAAGGCTGTCCGCCCCCGGGGCGAGGCGGCCTTTAACTGTTTGTTTTGATTGAGGATTTCAAACGAAATGGTAAGCATTCGTTTAGCTCGTGGTGGCGCCAAGAAGCGTCCCTTCTATCATGTGGTCGTGACCGACAGCCGCAATCCCCGCGATGGCCGTTATATCGAACGCCTCGGCTTTTTCAACCCCCGTGCCACCGGTCAGGAAGTTCGCCTGAACCTGGACACGGCGCGGATCGATCACTGGATCAGCCAGGGCGCGCAGGCTTCGGAGCGCGTCAGCAAGCTGATCAAGGAACAGAAGAAACAGGCAGCCGCCTGATTTCGTTCGGCGCGCCCGGGTTCGGGTTGCCGGTTCAGGTTCTGGCCTTGAAGCAGGCAGACGACATGATTCCGGTGGGGCGCGTGGCGGGCCTGTTCGGTGTGCGTGGCTGGGTCAAGCTGCGCTCGGACACCGACCCGAGGGAAAACATTCTGGGCTATTCGCCCCTGTATCTGGAACGCGACGGCCAATGGCAGGCCTTCGAAGT
>JALTKX010000090.1 GCA_027006055.1 Calditrichia bacterium
ATGCACAGCTTTTTAAAGCAGCTGCACGCCGAACAAAACGAGGCCCGGGCCTGGGAATTCACGCCGTTGGTGGAAATTCAGAAAGCCAGCGAACTGAGCGCGGACCAGCCGCTGTTTGAAACGCTTTTCGTGTTCGAAAACTATCCGGTAAGCGAAACCATGCAGCAACAGAAATCCGGACTCACCGTCAGTGACGTGCGCATGATCGAACGCAGTAACTATCCCTTGACCATCGTGGCCGCGCCGGGTAATCCCATCGCCATGGAAATGGCTTTTGACAGCGGACGTCTTTCCGAAAATGCCGTGGATCGTTTGGCGGGACACATGCTGCGGGTACTGGAACTGCTGGCCGAAAACCCGGAGAGGGCCATCAGGGATATTTCCCTGCTAACCCCGGAAGAAAAAAAGCAGATTCTGGGAAGCTGGAATGACACGGCGAGGGACTTTCCCCTGGATCAGTCGGTGGTCAGCCTTTTTGAGGCCGTTGCCGAACGTTATCCGCACAATACCGCCGTGGTACATAACGAACGGCGGTGGGATTATCGTACCCTAAACAGTCTGGCCAATCGCTGGGCGCGGGCACTGCGGGAACACGGCGTCCGGCACGGTGATTATGTGGCCCTTTGCCTGCCGCGCTCCCCGGAAATGATAGCCGCCACCCTGGCCATTTTAAAGTGCGGCGCGGCCTATGTACCCATAGACGCCGACTACCCGGCGGAGCGCATTAACTACATGCTGGCCGACGCGGAAGTCAGTATCGTGATCACCGATCCCGTTCCGGCGGAAAAGATCGACGCCTCATCCCGGCGTCTTCTTTACCCCGAAGCGCTGAACGCCGTTGAAGACGACAGCAATCCCGGATTGAACATCAAGAGCGCCGACAGCGCCTACATCATATATACCTCCGGCTCCACGGGTAAGCCCAAGGGTGTGTTGTTGCACCACCGGGGACTGATCAATACCATATACGCCCAAATGAGGGATTTCCGCATAACGCCGGAATCGCGGGGGCTGCAATTTGCCAGTTACAGTTTTGACGCCGCCGTCAGCGAAGTCTTTTCCGCCCTGCTCAGCGGCGCCGCGCTTTACATCATTGAAAAAGAGACCATTCTTTCCAAAAGTGAACTGACCGCTTTTTTAAACGACAACAAAATCAGCTATGTTACCCTGCCGCCTTCCCTGTTGGCCCTGTTGACCGATGCGGAACTGCCCCATCTTGAAACGGTGATTTCCGTGGGCGAGGCCTGTTCCGTGCCGTTGGCCCGGCAATGGATGGAGCGCTGCCGCTTTTTTAACGGCTATGGCCCCACGGAAGCAACCATAGGCTGCGTATGGGGACAGATTACATCCCTGTCGGAAGAGCTGCATACGGCGCCTATCGGCAGGCCCATTTACAACGACCGTATCTTTATTGTCGATCCCTTTATGCATCCGCAACCCGTGGGCGTGCCCGGAGAGCTGTGTATTGAAAGCCCCGGTCTGGCCTACGGTTATCTGCATCGCGGCGAACTGACGGCGGAACGTTTTGTGGCCAACCCCTTTTCCACGGAAGCGGACGGCAGACTCTACCGTTCCGGTGATCTGGCCCGCTGGCTGGATGACGGAACCATCGAATTTATCGGGCGCATCGATTTTCAGGTAAAAATCCGCGGCAACCGCATTGAACTGGGCGAGATCGAATCCGCCATTCTGCAAGATGATACGGTTAAGGAAGCGGTGGTTCTGGCCGTGGGTTCCGATCCCCAAAGCCTTCGTTTGGCGGCGTATATCGTTCCCGCTTCCGGGGAGTTTGATGAGGACAGCTTACGCGAGGCCCTGCGTGAGCGTCTGCCGGACTACATGCAGCCCGCCTCCTTTACCGTGATGGCCTCCTTCCCGCTGACCCACAACGGCAAGGTTAACCGCCGCGCCCTGCCCGAACCCGACTTTGAGCGGCAGGACACGCCGGCCGATACGGCGGTGACGCCCGTGCAGGAAGTTTTGCTTTCCCTGTGGCGTGATGTTTTGCGGGTGGAAAACATCTCCGTAAATGACAACTTCTTCCATATCGGCGGCCATTCCCTGCTGGCCACGCAACTGGTTTCCCGCATACGCGACGCCTTTGACGTGGAAATCCCCCTGCGCCGTCTGTTTGAACAGCCCACCATTGCCTGGCTGGCCCGGCTCATCGAAGAGGAAAGAAACTCGGAGAAAGGTTATGCGCCGCCGCCGTTAAAGGCGATGGAACGGCCCGACGACATACCGCTTTCCTTTGCCCAGCAGCGTCTGTGGTTTTTGGATCAGTTGCAACCCGGAGGCACCTTTTATAATATTCCGGCCGCCTTTGCCATCGAGGGTGAGCTGAACATCGGGGCCCTGAGAAAAGCGCTGGAGGTCATGACGCGGCGCCATGAGGTTTTGAGAACACGCTTTGCCGACAATAACGGCAAACCGGTACAAGTGATCCCGGATCAGGTGGAACTGCCCTTTTCCGTGGAGGATTACACCCAACTTGACGAGAACGCCCGGCAACAACAAGTGGCGCGGGCGATAAAAAAAGCGGCCGGTCATGTTTTTAACCTGGCCGTCGGGCCTTTGTGGATAAGTTCCCTTCACATCCTGAACGACCGCTCTTACATCTTTACCATTACCCTGCACCATGCCATCGCCGACGGCTGGTCCATGGGTATCTTCATCTCGGAGATGGCGGAACTGTACCGCGCCTTCAACGAAGATAAAACGCCGCGCCTGCCGGCCCTGGAAGTGCAATACGCGGACTATGCCCTGTGGCAGCAGGAGTGGCTGCGGGGAGAAGTTCTGCAAAGGCAAATCGACTTCTGGCGCTCGGCGCTGGGAGAGAATCCCCCCGTGCTGGAACTGCCTTACGATTTTCCCCGTCCGGCCGTGCAGACCTTTAACGGCGCGGCGCTCCAATACACTTTTTCGGCGGAGCTGAGCGCCCGCGTCAGGGAAGAAAGCGCTACCCTGGGCGTGACCCCGTTCATGCTTATGCTGGCCGCCTTTCAAACCCTGCTGCATCGTTACAGCCGGCAGGATGAAATCATCGTCGGCTCGCCCATCGCCAACCGCAACCACAGCGGCACGGAGAACCTGATCGGTTTCTTTGTCAACAACCTTATCCTTAAAAGTGATTTCAGCGGCACACCCGATTTTGAAACCCTGGTTCTGGATGTGCGCGACTTTATGCTGGAGGCTTATGCCCACCAGGATGTACCCTTCGAGCAGATCGTGGACGCCCTGGTCACCCGTCGCGACACCAGCCGTTCACCCATCTTCCAGGTGATGTTTGTCTATCAAAATCTGCCTCCAGCCGGCGCCGGGGTTTCCGGTATCCGGCTGGAAGCGCTGGAGCACGAATCCCATACCGCCAAGTTTGATCTTTCGGTAACCGTAAGCCCCGGCGACGCCATGGCCGTGCAGTTTGAATATAACAGCGATCTCTTCCGGGAAGAAAGCATCCGCCGCATGATGGGTCATTTTGAAAATATGCTGCAAACCTTACTGGAGGATATCGAGCTTCCCGTGGATGAAGCGCAATTCCTTGACGAAGAGGAAATGAATTTCCTGTTGCGGGAAGGCAACCGGACGGAAAAGGTTTTTGAGGGCCCCCATACCGTTCCCGGACAATTTGAGCGCATGGCGCAACGCCATCCCGATGAAACGGCGCTTATTTTTCAGGCCGCTCCGGGGAGCGCCGTTACCCGTCTTAGCTACGCACAACTGAATAGCGCCGCCAATCGTCTGGCCCACAAGTTATTAGACAGCGGCGTACAAAGAGAAGAGATCATCGGTATTTCCCTGGAGCGCGGCCCGGAAATGGTCATCGCCATGCTGGCCATCCTGAAAAGCGGCGCCGCCTATCTGCCCATAGACCCGCAATATCCCCGGGAACGTATCGCCTACATGATCGAAGACTCCGGGCTGCAAAGGATTCTCACCGGCGAATCACTGTCGGCGCTTTTTGCCGAAGACAAGGTGCGCATCTTCACCGTTGACCGCGCTGACGCCTTTGAAGAATTCAGCAACGACAACCCCGCCATCCCCCTGGAGGCGGAGAACCTGGCTTACGTCATTTACACCTCCGGCTCCAGCGGACGCCCCAAGGGTACCCTGCTGCACCACGGGGGGGCCTGCAACCTGGCCGCCCTGCAGCACGAAGCCTTTAAAACGGGAATGGGCAGCCGTATTCTGCAATTTGCCTCGCTTAGTTTTGACGCCGCCACCTGGGAATTTTTGATGGCTCTGCTCTCCGGTTCCGCGCTGGTGTTGACCTCAAAAGAGACCATCGCCGACGCCGAGGCCCTGACCGCTCTTGTGGAAGAACAAAAAGTAAGCACCGTTACCCTGCCGCCCTCCGTTTTGGCGGTATGGCCGCAAAAGGAGCTGCCGGATTTGAAGACAATCATTACCGCCGGCGAAGCCGTGCCCGGGCCTCTGGTTAACGCCTGGAGCAAGGGACGCCGCTTCTTTAACGCCTACGGGCCGACGGAAACCACCGTTTGCGCCACCATGCACCGCTGTGAAGGGAACTACAGTTCCACGCCGCCCATAGGCCGGGCCAACGCCAATTTTAAAACCTATGTGCTGGATGAAAAGCTGAACCCCGTTCCGACGGGCGTTCCCGGCGAGCTGTGCGTATCGGGAACGGGACTGGCCCGGGGCTATCATAACCGGCCGGAGCTGACCGTGGAGAAGTTTGTGCCCCACCCCTTTGCCGAAACACCCGGAGAGCGGCTGTACCGCACCGGCGACCTGGTGCGCCGTTTGCCGGAAGGCGAGCTGGAATTCCTGGGCCGCATTGACGACCAGGTGAAGCTGCGCGGTTTCCGCATAGAACTGGGAGAAATAGAAGCGGTGATGAGTCAGTCGCCGCTGGTGCGTGACCGCTATGTGACGGTTTGGCCCGACGCGGGCGGCGAAGACCGCCTGACAGCCTATTGGGTACCTGCCGAAACGGAGAACAGCGATCCCGCGCCGGTTATCGCCCATCTTAAAAAGCATTTACCGGACTATATGGTGCCCGCGGATTTTATCCTGCTGGAGAATATGCCGCTGACGGCCAACGGCAAGGTGGATCGCAAGGCGCTGCCCCGTCCGCAAAAGGATCGCGCCCGTCTGGCCGTGGAATACATGGCCCCAAGAAATGAAATCGAGGAGACCCTGGTTAACATTGTTGCCACGCTGCTGCACCACGAAAGAGTGGGCGTTTTTGACAACTTTTTCGATCTGGGCGGTCATTCTCTGCTGGCCACGCAGTTTATGTCGCGCATACGGCAAACCTTTGACATTGAACTGCCCCTGCTGACCCTGTTTGAAAAGCCGACCGTCGCCGAGCTGGCCGATGCGGTGGAGGTGGCCCGGGCCAGCGGTATTAAGGCTAAGCCGAAAATAGAAAAGGCGGAACGGTCCCCCCGCGCCGCCCGGCGACCGGCAAGGCGCTCCGGCAGGTCTTAAGTTCCCGAGGCAAAGCGTACGTTCAACCTTAAAAACCCGATGAAACCGAAAGACCGATGACAGACACGACACATAATGAAATGGCGGAACAGGAGCTATACATTTTCCCCACATCCTTTGCCCAGCAACGGTTGTGGTTTCTGGATCAGTTTGAACCCGGCTCCCCCTTTTACAACATACCCACCGCCGTGCGCATTAAGGGCGCGCTGGACATCCCGGCCCTGCAGGATACCATAGACGAAATCGTCTATCGTCATGAATCCCTGCGCACCACCTTTGACAAGGAAAACAACGAGCCGGTGCAGGTGATTCACCCCGATATGCAGTGTCCTTTGGAAATCATCGATCTGCGCCGTTTGGAAAAAGAGGAGCGCGAGGCCGAAGGACAGCGGCTGGCCCTGAACGAAGCCCGTACCCCCTTCGACCTGCAAAAGGGTCCCCTGTTCCGCTCCCGGCTGATTCGTCTGCAAGACGACGAGGCCATCATGCTGGTCACCATGCACCATATCATCAGCGACGGCTGGAGCATCGGCGTTTTTATGCGCGAGGTGGCCCTGATATACGACGCCTTTACCCGGGGGCAGGATGTGCCCCTGCCCGACCTGCCCATTCAATACGCCGATTTTTCCAAATGGCAGCGCGACTGGCTTCAGGGCGAGGTGCTGGAAAAGCAGCT
>JALTKX010000091.1 GCA_027006055.1 Calditrichia bacterium
GGCCTTCGCAACTTTCCGGCGGGCAGCAGCAACGGGTGGCCGTGGCCCGGGCGCTGGCTTCCCGGCCCCGCTTTGTTCTGGCCGATGAACCGACGGCCAATCTGGATTCGGAATCCACCACCTCTCTGCTGGATATGATGGAACAGATGAACGCCAAATATGAAATGACCTTTATATTCTCCACCCATGACGCCCGCGTGATTGAACGGGCGCACCGGGTAATCACCCTGGAGGACGGTCGCTTTCTGGAGGAAAACCGGTAGTCATGGTACGTGGTGTACTTCTGTTGGCTCTGTTTTTTCCCTTGGCTCCGCTGAAGGCTCAGGACTGGGATATCTGGGGATACGGAAAATATCTGGGCTCCCGTATCACCGGGTATCTTCCGCAAGAGGAGGCCCTGGTTGATCATCAACTCCATCTGCGTCTGAACAGCCGCTGGTATCTTTCCCCGCGCGGCACCCTGGCCATGGAGTGGCGCCTGCGCGCGTTTTACGGCGACCTGCCCGGTAAGCTGCCCGGTTTTAAAAGCTATGTGGTGAGCAGCTATCCCCTGACGGATATGGCCTGGACCCTGGCTGATGAGGGAAGCCTTTTCGCCTATGCCCAAATGGATCGACTCTATTGGGATTACGCGGCCGATGACTGGCAACTGACCATTGGCCGCCAGCGGGTGGCCTGGGGTACCACCCTGGTGTGGAATGTCAGCGACTTATACAATCCGCAATCCATTCTGGATTTTGACTATGAAGAGCGTCCCGGTAGCGATGTCCTCCGTTTTCAATATTTTACCGGGCCCGCCTCGCGCTGGGAAGTGGTGGTGCAGCCCGCCGGGGAAAAACGGCAACGCAGCCTGGCCCTGATGGGCGCCTTTAACCGCTGGAATTATGATTTTTACCTTATCATGGCCTGGCAAAGGGAAAAGCCGGTGCTTGCCGGAGCCTTTAGCGGCGATATTGCCGGCGCCGGTTTCCGCGGGGAGTTCAAGGCCGGCGGCCACCCGCGGCCCGTGGATCTGGAAGAGACCTATCTGCCCGGTTTTGTCAACCTTTCCGATGGCCGCGGGGCCGATGTGCAGATGACGCTTTCCCTGGACTATACCTTTGCCAATTCCCTTTATCTGCATGGGGAAATTCTGTATAACAGCATCGGCGTAAGAGAGAACACGGCCCTGCTTGCCTTTCAGGCCCAAAAGGCCGGCCTGCTCTCGGCGGCCCGCTACTCCCTGTTTGCGGAAACAGCCTACCAATGGCACCCGCTGGTGCGTCTGGACCTGTTCACGCTTTTCAATCCCGACGACCGTTCCTACCTCATGGCGCCTTCCGTCAGTTGGTCGGCCGCCACCAACCTGGATGTTTACCTTATCGGCCTGCTGGGGCAGGGGGAGCGCCTGAGCGAGTTTGGGGCCATGGGCCGTGCCTCCTACCTGCGCTTGAAATATTCCTTTTAACAGGGCAGAATCCTTTGTTTCTTTATTTTAAAAATATTAAAATGACCCATGCGAAAAATCTTACTCATATTGCTCTGCATTCTTCCCCTGCATGCTCAAAAACCATCTTCCGGAAACTATATGCTTTTTGTTGGAAACTATACTCAGGACGACAGTCAGGGAATCGATGTTTACCGTTTCAATGGCCAGTCGGGTAAACTGACCCTGGTTAATACCATCCCCGGCGTGAAAAACCCTTCCTATATTACCCTGAGCCCCGACGGTGGCTTTTTATATGCCGTGGAGGAATTGACGCACCGGACGGACAAAGAGGCGGGGCGGATCAGCGCCTTTAAGATAAGCGATCTGAAAAGGGGAAAGGCTCAAAAGCTAAACACGGTTTCATCGGCCGGGGAGGCGCCCTGTTATATCACATTTGACGCGGGCGGCAAAAACCTGCTGGTGGCCAACTATCTGGGAGGCCGCGTGGGAATGTGGCCGCTTAAGTCCGACGGCCGGGTTTCCGACAGTCCCCTGCTTTTTCAGGCGCCGGCGGAGAAGAGCGACTCCCATATGCACAGCATCCGACCGCTTGGTGGATCCGGTTTACTGCTGGCCGCGGATTTGGGGCGGGACGCCCTTTATGTGCTCAGCCCGGACAAGGCGCGGCGGGCGTTAAAGGTTAAGGCTTTTTTAAAGGTTCCCGCCGGTAGCGGTCCCCGTCATTTTGATTTCCATGACGACGGCGCATTCCTTTATACGGGCAATGAAAAAGGTAACACGGTTTCTTTTTTTCGGCGGGTCGGGCCAGCTCCCGCGCAGTATCGCTATGAAGGTGATTTCAGTACCCTGCCGGCCGGTTTCGGCGGAAAAAGCTGGGTTGGGGATATCCATGTCCATCCCCGCCTGCCCTATCTGTATGTCTCCAATCGCGGCCACAACTCCCTGGCCCGCTTTAAGATTGAAAAAGACGGCACGCCGAGGCTTGAGGGGGTTACCGACGTGGGCGGAGACTATCCGCGCAATTTTGTTTTGGACAGGGAGGGTAACTTTTTACTGGCCGCGCATCAAAAAAGCAATTCCATCAGCCTGTTCCGGGTGGACGCGCGGGATGGTTCCCCGCATATCGTTAAAACCGTAAAAACAGCCGCGTCCCCGGTTTGCCTGCAACTGGTTCCCATTAATAATTAAGCGTTTTTTTAATTTTTCCCTTTATATGTTTAAATAAAAATATTTTTTTCTTATATTTACTTATCTGTTTGCCTTAAAAACATTTTTGTACAAGGATATATATGCGAGACAAAATCGACAATATTGACATAGCCATTCTGGAAATTCTGCAAAACCAGGCGCGAACTAAACGCAATGAAATCGCCGAAGCCGTGGGCCTGTCGCTGCCATCGGTCAGTGAACGTATTTCCAAACTTATGGATAAGGGGTATATTTCCGGCTTCCATACCCATCTCAACCCCAAAAAGTTCGATCTCAACGTTACCGCCTTTATTTTTGTCACCACCGATCTCTCCGATACCAGCAATGAGATATCGGTAAAGGCCCGGGAACACTCCTTTGTTCAGGAGTGCCATTCCATCACCGGCAGCGGGTCGCACATCATGAAGGTCAGGGTCAGGGATATTGATCAGTTGGAAACTTTTCTGAATACCGTCCGCTCCTGGTCCGGGGTAAAAAATACCCAAACCAACATTGTTCTCTCCACCGCCAAGGAAAGCATGGATTTACCCGTGCGGGAAATTAAATCCTGATTAATTGAGATCGATTTATAAAATCTGTTATATTAGACCCCACAGTCAATAACTACACGCTACCAGAGGAGGTTCGCATGGATTGGTTTGACGCCATCATGCTCCGTAATTTTATTTACGCGGTATTCGGGGTGATTATCGGTATACTTTCCGCCCTGGGCACCTACAAGCTGTTTAACGGCACCACCCGTTTTGATATCCCCAATGAACTGGAAAAGGGCAACCTGGCCGTGGGTATGGTGGTTGGCGGAATTTTTATCATGATCGGTTTGATTGTCGGTTTGATTATCGGGATGAGCCTGAATTGATGAGAGCGTTTGTTTTATCCGGTTTTATGTTAACGGCCCTGTTTTTTTCGGCCTGCCACACGGCGGAGAGCGAGGCGCAAGGCCCCGCCGTGGCGGATGATTCCCTTTTGGCGGTTATAAAAAACCGCATAGAGGAAAAGCAGGAACTGATCCGCATGCGCGAGGAACTGCTGAACAGTCCCGTGGGCTATTCCATAAAAAAGTATAAACCCATCATAAAAAAATATGCCAAGCGCTACGGCTTTGACTGGCGGCTGATAGCGGCACAGATCGTACAGGAGTCCGGCTTTCGTGAAAAAGCCCGCAGCCGGGTGGGCGCGCGTGGACTGATGCAGATTATGCCCCTTACGGCCCGGGAAATCAGCCGGGAACTGGATATCGAGTATATCATGCGCAGTCCCCGGGAGAATATCACGGCGGGTATTTATCATCTGAACAAGCAAATGGCCTACTTTCGCGACGCGAAGATAGATGACCGCACTCAGTTGGCCCTGGCCAGTTATAACGCGGGCGCCGGACGGGTTTTTGACGCTCAGGAGATATCGGCCTATTTTCGCCAACCCACCAATCAATGGCCCACGGTCAGGCCTTATCTTTCCCTGCTAAAACGCAGTGACTGGGAGCTGCACCTGCAGGTTTGGCCCGATGGCAAGCCGCGCCACGGCTATTTTTACGGCTATAACGAAACCATCAATTATGTAAATCATATCTGGGAACGCTACCAGCTTTATAAAAAGATTCTGTAAACCGGACACTCCCGGCGGTTACTGCCTCAGGGCGCGGGCCATTGCCCCGGCCAGTCTGTAAACCCTCGGTCCGGGTATCATAAAGCCGCTGCCGGCTATAATGACAACATGCCTGTTTTTTACCGCTTTCAGGCGTGGCTCCTCTTGCCATTCCCTTAATAAACGCTGCCGGGTGGTTCGGCTGGTATCGCCGGTAAATTCAATGATGATATCGGGGTCCCGCTTTAAAAGATCCTCGCGGCTGATCTGGCTGTATGAGGCGCCTAAATCGGCAAAGACGTTTTTCCCGCCACACCATTGCAGAAGTTCATCGATAAAGGCGCCGGGCCCGCTGACTCCGATTTGCGCGGGGCGGCCCTGGGCCCTTCCCAAAACCAGCATCACCCGCGGCGGGTTGGCGTAATGGCGCCGGTAGCGGCTCAGGGAGTCGCTGATCAGCTTTTTAAGGCTGTCGGCCCGTGATGGCACTCCGCACAGGCGGCCGGTGGAGTCGATGGCGGCGTAAAGATCGCCGATGGTTCTTTCCGGGAGATAGTGGACAGGCAGCCCCAGCTTGCGGAAATTATCTCCGGATCGGCGAAAGGAGGCCGTGGCCAGAATCAGGTCGGGCCTGAGGGCGCTGATAACTTCCATGTTGGGATTTAAAAGACCGCCAACCTGTTTTTTATCCAGGGCTTCGGCCGGGTAGCGGGCATAATCGCTAACGCCGACAATGCGATCGCCCAGGCCCAGGGCAAAGGCGATTTCCGTTGTGGAGGGCGCCAGGGTAATAATGCGCCGGGGCTGAGAAATGTTTTTTGCCGTTTGCCGCCGGCCGCAGCCGCTTAACAACAGGATAAGGCCAAGGATAAAAAACAGATATAAACGCTTCATGGTACACTTTCGCTTATTTCAGACGTTATGGCTAGGCGGCGGGCCCGAAGCTCCGTGCCGCTGTAAAAATGCCGGAGAAAGGTTTTTCCCCGGCGTTTTTTTTGTAAAGAGGGCCGGTTCGCCATCCGCTTACGTGGACGCGCCGGCCCGGAAAGCTTATTGGTAGTAAAAGACAATTTTACCGGGTATGATGCCGGCAACGTAGCGCTTGACTTCCTTACCATCTTTGTCAAAGATAATCACTTCCCCGTTCTGGGTAAAATCCTTGGCGTCGGTAACAAAAAACTGTTCGCTTACTTCATCATAGGCAAAGTTGTAAAAGAATCCACCGTCGATAAAGGTGCTGTCGGTTACCTGCAGGCTTTTCTGATTGTACTGCACAATGGCGCCGTTTTTATAGTAAGCGTAGCCGTTGTCATCCATCACCAGGCGCCCGGGGTGACCGCCGATGATCATGGAGTCGGTTACGCTTAGCGTGGTGGGGTCGATGACGTAAAGACCGCCCGGGGTGTCGTCATTGGGGTTGTAATAGTCTCCATAGCTGCCGCTGCAAAGAACCTGAACGCGTCCGTCGGCATCCACAACCGCCGTTTGCGGGTTATCGCCCACGCGGATGGTGGCTTTGACCTCATCGCTTTTTGTATCGATTACCGTCACGGTGTTGGCGTAGCCGAAACCGCTGTTGGCCACAAAGGCATAATCTCCGGCAACGGCGATTCCTTCCGGATTGGCGCCCACGGCGATGGTTTTTTCAATGGCCAGGTTTTCCACGCTGATAACCGAAACGCTGTTGGCGTACAGGTTGGAAACGTAAATTTTTCCGGGCGCGGCCAGGGCGATATTATAGGGTGCGGTATAGTCGCCCGCCGGGATGGTACCCTTGCTTTTCCAGGTGTTCAGGCTCATCACTTCGATGGTGTTGGAGTTGTTAACCACGATAAAGGCAATGCTGTCAACGATCAGCATGTCGTTGACGATATCGCCCAGAGCGCGGCCGTTCACAT
>JALTKX010000092.1 GCA_027006055.1 Calditrichia bacterium
ATATTGTCCTTGCTGGGCGCCGCTGCGTGATCGGAGCCGGGGCCGTGGCAGCGTTCGCAGGTGGTGTTAATCTGGTCGAGATCACCGTCGCCGTCAATATCATAAACGTTGTTATAATCGGCATAGGCGGATTCATCGGCAACGGGCGCGCCGTGCATAATCCATTCTCCGTTGCTGTCCTGGTTCAGCTCCAGGCCATTGGTGTGGCAACCGGCGCAGCCTTTGGCCAGGCTGCGGCTGTTGGTGGAAGCGTCGGCCTTGGTGGAGTTGGGGGTAAAAACGGGATTGTTGTCGCCATCATACCAGGCGTCGGGATGATAAAGCACATACTCGTGGGTTGTTTCGTTGAACTGAATGGGCGACACATAGTAGTCGGCCGAGGGTCCTTCGCTGGTGTTGATCTTGACGACATAGCGCTGCTTGTATAAACCGCTGCCGCCGTAGGTTAAGATAACCTTGTGGGTCACTTCCCCGATGGTGATGGTATAGCCGTCTTCGGCGGAATAGGCCAGGATGGGCGCATTGGGCTTATAGGGATCGAAAACACTGGAGATGGTATTGAAGTCCAGGCCATCCTTAAAGTCATCAATGCCGTTTTGGTCATAGTCATTGATAACGCCATAAAGATCCTGCATGGAATGCGAGTCATCCAGTACAACGGAATAGCCGTTGGCGTGCAGGGAGGTGCGCCAACCCGTCATGTCTCCCAGACCGGCGTTGTTGTGACAGGTTAAACACTTCTCGGGACCGACATAGTCCTGTGCAAGGACAAGCGGGCTGATGAGAAGCATAAGCAGAAAAATCTTAGCAATATACTTCATAATTAAATCCTCCGATTTAAAGTTGTTTTGTTTTTATCGGGCAATTGAACGGATTGCCTTCAATATATTTTCTTCCGAGATGGGCTTGATGGCGTAAAAATCCACGCCGATGGAAGCCACGCTCTTTCCATAGCGCACATCCGGATTCTCCGTTAGAAAGATGATTTTTATTTCCGGGTGCGCTTCACGTATCTTTTTTATCAGCTTCGTCGCCTGTTCCTGAAGGGCCTCGTCGTCAAGTACCAGTAAGGAGGGTCTGATGCGAAGAACATCCGCAAGAATGGACAGGGGCTCCGGCGGACTTATTTTTATGCTCAAGCTGCCGGAGCCGGATTCTTTTAGCCGCTCAACTACGGGAGTCATTAAATTTTTATTTCCGGTGATCAGTACTTTCATACTCCCTGAACAGACAAAGAACATGCCAATCGTGAATAATTCATATCTTAGGAGCTTAAACAGGACAAATGGCCGACAGGCCTTTTTATAAGGGGAAATAATATTGTTGTTTGCCCGAAAAGGATGTTATATTTGAGACAAGAATGTCTCAGTGAGACGTGGATGTATCATTGATCAGGTTTAACTATGATCAGGACCGTTAAAGCCCGTTTTATATTAACCACGATTATTTTTACCACCGTGGCCGTGGCCTTTCCCAGCTTCTTCCTGTTAGTGCAGCTAAGGCATAATTTTACGGAACGCTCGGAGGCCATGCTGCAAACTACCCTGTCCCTGATAGATATGCAGCTCGAGAATGCCATGATTACCCGTGAAAAGGATATAAACGATCTGCTTAATGAGTTCTCGCGGAATGAGGCTATCAAAAGCATACGGGTTTATGATCGTGACGGCATCGTCCATTATTCCACCGACTACCGGGAACTGGGAAAAAATATTGCGCTTGTATCCTCCCTTTCCGCGGAGAAAAGGGATGGCTTTGAGGTGTTTGACAATAAGAAAATATTTTCGGCGGGTATTCCTCTGTTGAATAAACCCGTGTGCGCAAACTGCCATATAAATGACGGTAATACTTTAGGCTATGTCGATGTGGACGTCCGTTTTACAAAGGCGGAAGAATACTTTTACACCGGCGTCAGGCATACGGTTCTTATGGCTCTGGCCTTTTCCATTTTTCTTATCGTGGGGTTGATTTTTATTTTTCAGAAGTATATTAACGATCCCTTAAAACGTATCCGGGAGTCGTTTCAAAAGGTGGAGGAGGGCGACCTGAATGTATCGTTGGAATCCCGCTATGATGATGAATTCGGCGTCCTGATGGCCCGTTTTAACCAAATGGTGCGCCGCTTAAAACAAACTAGGGAGGAGTTGGATAAAATCCACTTTGAGCAACTCCAACGGGCGGATAAGCTGGTGACCCTGGGGGAACTGGCGGCCGAAATTGCCCATGAGATCAATAATCCCGCCGGCATCATCATGACTCATGCCGACTATATACGGCTTGACGCCCGGGAGAACAAGGCCCTGAAAAAGTACGAGGATGATCTGGAGATCATCATTGATCAGGTGAACAAGATTTCCTTCATCACCTCCAATATCCTGCGTTATAGTAAAAAACGGCCCAAATCCATGGAAGAGATAGACCTTTCCGCCCTGTTGGAGCATTGCCTTACCATTGTGCAACCCATGATCCATAAAAAAAGAGTGCGGGTGGAAACCCGTTTTGCGGACAACGCGCGGGTGTGGGGCGATGCCGGACAGTTGGATCAGGTGTTTATAAACCTGCTTAATAACGCACTGGACGCCCTGCCGAATGAGGGCGGGCAATTAACACTGCGGATACAAAAGCGGGAAACACAGGTCTGCGTGACCATCAGAGACAACGGACATGGAATACCTGAAAAGGACATCGATCAGATATTTCTGCCCTTTTATTCTACCAAGGGCGAGGCCAAGGGGACGGGACTAGGCCTGTATATCGTTAAAAACATCTGTCAGAACCACAACGCGCGCATTAAGGTGGACAGCCGTCCGGGGGAGGGCGCTTCAATAACCATTATCTTTCCGGGGGAGGGCGCATGAAGCAGCTGTTGATTGTGGATGATGAAATTGAAATGACCAATGGATTGAAAAAAATACTCTCCAAAAAAGAAGGGCTGGCCCTGACGGTATTGAACGACAGCCGGCAGGCCCTGGATTTATTAAAACATCAACGCTTTGATCTTGTCCTGTCTGACCTGAAGATGACGCCGGTATCGGGAATCGAGGTCCTGAAGGCGGTCCATCGTTCTTATCCGGATACCCCGGTCATATTGCTTTCCGGCTATGGCAGCATAGAAACCAGCGTGGACGCCATGCGCGCCGGCGCCTTTGATTTTTTAGAGAAGCCCTTTAGCGCCCGAAAGCTGTTTGAGGTTATTGACCGCGCTCTAAACCTCAGTTACGACCGGGCGCTTACGGATGCGGAGCAGACCGGCCCGGAAGAGAAGATCACCGGAATCATCTATCAAAGCCGCGTGGTTGGCGATCTGATTGCCCTTGTGGAACGGGTGGCTCCGGCCAATATGAACATTCTGGTCACCGGCGAAAGCGGCACGGGCAAGGAGTTGTTTGCCCGCCTGATCCACAAGCTGAGCGCGCGCAGCACCCATACCTTTGTGCCCGTTAACTGCGGCGCCTTACCGGAAAACCTGTTTGAAAGCGAATTGTTCGGCCATGAACAGGGCGCCTTTACCGGAGCTTCCAAAACCAAGCCGGGTTTGCTGGAGTTTGCCAATCACGGCACCTTTTTTTTGGATGAGATCGGCGATTTACAAATGAACATGCAGATAAAGCTGCTGCGCATGCTGGAAGAACGCACCATTCGCCGCGTGGGGGGACGCAGGGAGATCGATATTGACGTTCGGGTGATTGCCGCCACCAATAAAGACCTGGAAAAGGCAGTGAAAGAGAACAGCTTCCGCCAGGATTTGTTTTACCGCCTGAATACCATTGCCATTCACATACCGCCCCTGCGCGAGCGCAAGGAAGATATTCTGCCATTGGCCAATTATTTTTTAAGCCACCTGGCCCGGCAGGAAGGCGGCGAACCGCGCCGCTTTTCGCCTGAAACGGAGGAGGCCCTGCTGGAATATGAATGGCCCGGCAATGTCCGTGAACTGCAAAATCTGGTTCAGCGTGCCTTTTACATGGCCACGGGTCAGGTTATTCAAAAACAAAGCCTGCCTCTGCCCTGCAACAACAACGAAGCCGAATTTATGTGCGGGGATGTGATGCACTTACCCTATCATCAGGCCAAAGAGGCGGTTTTGGAGCAGTTTGAGGTGGCCTATTTAAAACATCACCTGGGCATGACCAATAACAATATATCAAAAACGGCCCAGCGTTGCGGGCTGGACCGTCGTTCGATACACCGTTTGTTAAAAAAATACAAGATAGATGAAAAAGATTGACGTAAGTAAAAACTAACGTATTATTTTTTCTTAGGACGGGGGTGTTTTATCTTATCCTTGGCCTTTTCAAAATCAAACTCTTTCATCGTTGGGCTCTGTTCGTTGTGGCACTTCCGGCAGGTCTTTTCATCGGGAAGGATCAACCCTTTGGAGATGGCCAGTTTCTGATCCTTCATAATCTTTTTCTTTTTGTAATCACTGCCGGGGCCATGGCAGGATTCGCAGGAGACGCCCTCTTCCAGAGTGAGCTTGGTTTTTTTGTCCAGTTGATCCTTGTGTTTGAAGTAGGTAGAGTGGCATTTCAGGCATTCCCCGGCCTTGGAAGGGTCGGCAATCCCCTTTTCTGCGGCTACTTTTATAGCCTTTTCGGAAGAAAGGGTTTTATAGGCACCGGCATGGGGACCATCCTGCCAGACCTTATACTGTTCCCCGATCTTTGCTTTTTTGTGGCAGGTTTTACATTTTTTCGCGCCAATATATTTGTGGCTGTCCTGAGCCTGAACCAGGCTTACGCCGGAAAAAAGAATAATCAGTATTATTACTCTGCGGAACATGATGCCTCCTTTTTTATGCGGATGGTGTTTGAAAACTCTAACTACAAATTAATATGGGCAAGCCTTATGCCAATGGCTGTCTTTTTTGGCATAATAGTTGAAAAAGAATAAAAGGACATGGAATCTCAGCCGACGCATACGGAGTAATACAATGAAACTTGAATTGCCGAATTCCGCAAAAAACTGGTTCTCGATCGCCGGTTTTATGATTGCGGTTGTTTCTTTTTCCATGATCGTTTTCCTCTTTGTCATATCCACCTTTTTCTCCGGCACGCAAATTTATCTGGGACTGATCATCTATATCATTTTACCTCTGATTATGATTTCCGGCCTGTTAATGGTGCCCATGGGGATGTATTGGGCGCGGAAGCGTCGCCGGGTTTCCGGTTCGGAACTGCCGGTGCTCGACCTTAACCTGAGACAACACCGCAATGCCCTGTTTGTATTTTTAACTGGAACGACCATTTTGGTTTTTTCCTCGGCCGTGGGCAGTTACGAGGCCTATCACTACACCGAGTCGGTTTCCTTTTGCGGTCAGGTATGCCACCGGGTGATGCAGCCGGAGTTTGAAAGTTATCAGCACTCCAGCCATGCCCGGGTGGCCTGTGCCGAGTGCCATATCGGTAGTGGGGCCGACTGGTATGTTAAGGCCAAGCTGTCGGGCTTGCACCAGGTGTATGCCGTATTGCTGGATACCTTTCCCAAACCCATTCCCACGCCTATCTCCAATCTGCGGCCGGCACGGGAAACCTGCGAACAGTGCCACTGGCCGAAAAAGTTTTATCCGCGGGAAGAACGGCTGGAACAATACTTTTTGGGAGACGAGGAGAATTCCCAATGGGATGTGATGCTTTCCATGAAGGTGGGGCCCATACATAAATCCAGCGGCTTTTCCGAAGGCATTCATTGGCATGTGGATCCCAACAATAAAGTGGAGTATATCCATACCGACGAGCGGCGGCAGGAAATTCCCTGGGTGCGCTATACCAACCTGAAAACCGGCGAGGTGACCGTCTATTCCGCTTCCGATTCCCTGAGGGAGGTCGAACCGGCGGCCGATGCCGCTAACCTGCGTACCATGGACTGTCTGGATTGCCACAACCGGCCCGCCCATGATTACAAATCGCCGCGCTACTTTATCAATCATGCCATTAGTGAGGGCAGTATTCCCAAAGAGCTGCCGGGCATCAAGGCCCTGGCCCGTGAAATATGCGAGGAGGAAATCTCATCCTCGGACTCAATCTATTCTTTTATTAAGTCCCGGATCGACAGCTTCTACAACGAAGAGTATCCGGAAATCGCGGAGGAAAATC
>JALTKX010000093.1 GCA_027006055.1 Calditrichia bacterium
GTTGAAAAACAACTGATTCAGGCCATTATCCGGCTGAATAACAACAACCTTGCAAGCTGCTGAAAGGGATTAAACCCTATTTTCCGGGAAAAGTCATGTCGGCCCCGGCCTGTTTTTTCAGGCCACCCGCAGGCCGCTGTGGGTCCAGGCATGGATTCCCCCGCGAAGGTTATGGACATGGGCAAAGCCCCGTTCCATGAACCAGGCGCAGATCTGCGCCGAACGAATGCCGACCTGGCAATAGAAAACATGAATCTGGTCCCGGTCCAGTTGTGATATTTTCTCCGGCAACAGGCGCACCGGAATATTTTCCGCACCGGGGATCGCGCCGCGGTCGAATTCGGCCGTCTCCCGGATATCAATCAGTTTTATTTCCTGCTCGTTTTCTTCAAGCATATTGAACAATTCAGCGACTTCGATTTCCCTGAATACACGCATACTCACACTCCCGACAGAAAAACTGCCCTGTATTCCAACTCACACTGTCTTCCGGGGATTTGTTGTTGTGTCTTTTCACCTGCCCCGAAGACATGAAATTTTTATTTTTTTTCAATACCTTGTATTTCCGTTCTTGCACCTCCATGGTTAACTGTGACAGAGTAGCCGCAGGCATGCCGCCAGCTTCCAAGGCCATACTGGCGCCAGCACGGCGCGCGGTGGAACTTTCACAGCTTTTGACGGCCTTTGCCATACCGGATAACCCCGATTGACACCCCCATGAGTGGACGCATTTTCAGTTTTCTTGCCCCCCTGTTGCTGAGCCTGCTCTGCAGCCTGCCGGCACCGGCCCTGTACGCCCAGCCCGTCGAACTGCCGGAAATCGGTGCCGCCGGCGCGGCCAGCGTCACGCCGGTGGAGGAATACGAAACCGGCAAGGCCGTGGTACGCAATATCCGCCGCGCCGGTGGCGTGCTGGAAGATCCGCTGGTTCACGAATACATCAACAACCTCGGCTACTCACTCATCGCCAACAGCGATTCGCAAATGAAGGATTTCTATTTCTTCATGGTCAATGACGGCCAGATCAACGCCTTCGCCCTGCCCGGCGGCTTCATCGGCGTCAATTACGGGCTGCTGCTGGCCAGCGAATCGGAAAGCGAGCTGGCCTCGGTGCTAGCCCACGAAATCGCCCATGTCACCCAGCGCCACCACGCCCGCGCCTATGAACAGGGCAGCAGGAGCAACATCCCGGCCATGGCGGCCCTGATCGCCGCGATCATTCTCGGCGGCAAAAACTACGAAGTCGGCCAGGCCGCCCTGGCCACCATGGCCGCCACTTCCATCCAGCGCCAGCTTGATTTCACCCGCGCCAATGAAAAGGAAGCCGACTACATCGGCATCGCCCTGCTGGCCGAATCCGGCT
>JALTKX010000094.1 GCA_027006055.1 Calditrichia bacterium
AGGGATCATTTTCTGATGCCGGTTTAAATTGTAGCTCACTACCGGTAACAGGCCGGAAAAAAGAGATTGGCGCATATAAGCCAGGTCATCGCTGATGGGGTTGAGAATCCTTACCGCTTCTTTTTCCTCAAAGCGGATTATTTGTCTGGCGCTTATCATGGAATTTGTAAAAACTTCCTGAAGCCCCGTGCGTGTAAGGGCATCGCGCATGGCCTGATAGCTGAGCTCGCGGTTACGAACCGGCTGTTCCAGCGAGAGCGGTTCCATGACGCTGGTGGGCAGGTTATCATAGTTTTTTAGCCGCGCCACCTCCTCGATAAGGTCAATGTCCTGCTTTATGTCGTGGCGGTAGCTGGGAACGGTCACCTCTCCGTTGGTATAGTGCAAATGAACCCGGGAAAGCAACTCAGTAATTTCTTTGTCGGATAGCCCGGAGCCGAGGATTTTATTAACCCGGGATAAGTCCAGCTTAACGCGGGTTTCTTTAATGGGCTCGGGATAGATATCGATACACCCCTGTAATACCTGCCCATTTCCCAGTTCCGCGATAAGGGCGGCGGCCCGGTCCAGGGCAAAAAGCACGCCTGCGTAATCGGTGCCTTTTTCAAAACGTTGCGAGGCGTCGGTCATCAGGCCGAGTTGCCGGGAACTGGTGATGATATGCCTGGGATCAAAATAGGCGCTTTCCAGCAAAACGGTTTTTGTCTCCGCCGAAACTTCCGAGTTTTGTCCGCCCATAATGCCGCCGATGGCCACGGGCTTTTTTGCGTCGCAGATCATGACCGTATTTTCCGGTAGTTTGCGCTCCTTGTCGTCCAGGGTAACAAAGGTGTCTCCGCTTTTGCTGCCCTTCACTACTATTTCCGCGCCCTCGATGGTATCATAATCAAAGGCATGCAGAGGTTGCCCCAATTCATATAAAACGTAGTTGGTTATATCCACAATGTTGTTAATGGAGCGCAACCCCACCGCTTCCAGCCTTTCAACCAGCCAATCCGGCGAGGGGCCGACGGTTACATTTTCTATAACCCTGGCCGCGTAACGGGGGCAGCCTTCCTTATATTCAATTTTTACGGATAAAGCCTGTTCGATGCCGCGGCTGCTCTCTTCCTTAAGGGCAAATTGAGGAAGGCGCACCTCTTTGCCGACAAAAGCGGCGATCTCGCGCGCAATACCGATATGGCTAAAGCAATCCGCGCGGTTGGCTGTAATAAACAGATCAAAGATAACATCACTTTTTTGCCGGAGAACCTCGTTAAAATCCGTTCCGGCCTCGGGGGCGTCTTCCAGGGCCCAGATGCCCTCGGAGTGCTCTTCCAGAGCCAGCTCCTCCCTGGAGCATATCATGCCCATGGATTCCACGCCGCGTATTTTTGCTTTTTTTATTTTGAGTCCCACGGGCAGTTTGGCGCCAACCATGGCAAAAGGAATGCTCTGCCCGGCGGCCACATTGGGCGCGCCGCAAATCACCTGATAGGTATCCTTGCCGTCGGAGACCTGACAAACGCTCAGCTTGTCGGCGTCGGGGTGTTTTTCGCAGGAAAGAATTTTACCCACCACCACATTGTTCACAGCCTGTACCGTGGTGATGATTTCTTCCACTTCCAAACCCGCGTTGGTGATTTGTTCGGCCAGATCCTCGGGAGAAAGGTCTATGTCTAAATACTCTTTTAACCAGTTGTATGAAATTTTCATTATGAGTCCATTAAAATTGTCTTAGGAAACGCATATCGTTGTCAAAAAAGAGACGTATGTCGCGGATATCATATTTTAACATGGCCACGCGATCGATCCCCATGCCAAAGGCGTATCCCGAAAATTTTCCGGGATCGATACCCACGGCCCGGAAAACATTGGGATGTACCATTCCGGCGCCGGAAATCTCCATCCATCTGCCGTTAAACCAGACGTCATATTCGGCGCTGGGCTCGGTAAAGGGGAAAAAGCTGGGTCTGAAGCGCACCCGGGCGTCTTTGCCGAACATGCGATGGGCAAAAGCCTGTATCACGCCCTTCAGGTCGGCAAAGGTGACGGACTCCCCCACCACCAGGCCTTCCACCTGATGAAAAAAGGGTGAGTGCGTGGCGTCGGGCGTGTCCCGGCGATAGACTCTTCCGGGGGCAATCATGCGTATGGGCGGCTTGCGTTCTTCCATCACCCGTATCTGAACGGGTGAGGTATGCGTGCGCAACACGACATCCTCGGTGATGTAAAGCGTATCCTGCATGGCCCGGGCCGGATGAGATTTGGGGATATTCAGGGCTTCGAAATTGTAATGATCGGTCTCAATCTCCGGTCCATCTTCTATGGTAAAGCCAAAGGAATGAAAGATATCTTTTATTTCATCGGCGATTTTCAGCAGGGGATGTTTACGTCCGGGAAAGGTTTTTCGTCCGGGAAGGGTAACGTCCAGCATGTCCTCATTTTCGGCGGAATCTTCCAGACGTTGTTTCAGCTCCTCATAGTGCGCTTCCAGCTCTTTTTTAAGCTGATTCAGACCGGAACCAAAACGGGGACGGATTTCCGGGGCGATGTCCTTGATCAAGGAAAAGGCTTCGGTCACCTTACCTTTTCGGCCTAAAAAGCGGACACGTAGATTTTCCAGTTGTTCCGGCATGGAAACCTGAGAAGCATGTTCGAAGAATTCTTTTTTTATTTGATCGATTCGTTCCACAACGGGCCTCGCAATTAAAAAAAAAGGAAGCGTAAAACACACTTCCTTTGTAAATGGGCTTGGGGTTTTAAGCGGATACTTGTTTTACAAGCGCTTCAAAATCCTGCGGGTTATTAACGGCCATATCCGCCAATACCTTGCGATTCAGATCAATATCCGCCTTATTGAGCAGATTGATGAATTTGGAATAGCTCAGTCCGTGCAGACGGCAGGCGGCGTTGATGCGTACGATCCACAGGCTGCGGAAGTTGCGCTTTTTGGCCCGGCGGTCACGGTAGGCATACAGCCAACCCTTTTCCACCTGATCCTTGGCATTGTTATACAGGTTGCCGCGTCCCAGGCGATATCCCTTGGCGGCTTTCATTACTTTTTTACGTCGCTGACGGGCGGCGACATTGTTTGTTGCTCTGGGCATTTTTATACTCCTACTTTAAAATCATTCTTTTTACGCGTGGTGTGTCGGCGGCGGAGACGATACTCTCCTTGCGTAGATTACGCTTGCGCTTGGTCGACTTTTTGGTCAGAATATGGCTGTGGAAATTGGAATGGCGTTTCACCTTTCCACTGGCCGTCACGCGGAAACGCTTGGCAGCGCCACGATTGGATTTCATCTTAGGCATAGTGCTTTCCTTTCTGTTTCTATTTTTGCGTCATAATTACAGACATGTTCCGGCCTTCGGATTTGATTTCGCCCTCGGGTTTAGCGACATCTTCCAAAGACTCCAGAACGCGTTCCAGCAAGGCGCGGCCAAACTGTTTGTAGGCCATCTCCCGCCCGCGGAACTGTACTGTAAATTTAACCTTGTTTTTCTGCTCCAAAAAATTCCGCGCATGCTTCAGCTTGTAGGCCAAATCATGCTCATCAGTTTTGGGGCGCATTCTTATCTCTTTTACGACAACGGTATGTTGTTTCTTTTTACTTATTTTTTCCTTTTTACTTTGTTCATACAAATACTTGCCAAAGTCAAGTATTTTACAAACAGGAGGTTTCGCAGTCGGGGCAATTTCCACCAGATCAAGACCCGCTTCCTGTGATCGACTTAATGCTTCTTCAATAGTTACTATTCCGGCTTGTTGACCATTTTCGTCTATCAGACGAACTTCAGGTGCGCTTATGTTCTCATTGATGCGCGTTTTCTGGTTTGCGATATCTTACTCCTTAGTTATTGGAACTACTGTTAATTTCGTTTTCAAGGCGCGCGCAAAGATCGGCAACGGACATGCGGCCCAAATCGCCCTCACCCTTGTGCCGTACGGAAATCTTTTCTTCCTCCACCTCTTTGTCGCCTAAAATTATCATATAGGGAACTTTCTGGACTTCCGCCTCGCGGATTTTATACCCTATTTTCTCATTGCGGTAATCCGCATGTACGCGAAAACGGTTACGTGTCATTTCCGCCGCTATTTTTTTGGCGTAATCGATGTGCCGGTCGGCAATGGTTATAATTTCCACCTGTACCGGCGCCAGCCACAAGGGGAAATTACCGGCATAGTGCTCTATCAAAATGCCGAAGAAGCGTTCTATGGAACCCAGCAAAGCGCGGTGAATGGTAATGGGCCGGTAATTCTGACCGTCCGTGTCCACAAAGTTGAGATCGAAACGCTCGGGCAGGTTAAAGTCCACCTGAATGGTGGAACACTGCCAGGAACGTCCCAGCACGTCTTTTATTTTGATGTCGATCTTCGGTCCGTAAAACACGCCCTCGCCCGGATCAACCGTATACTCCAGGCCGTTATTTTCCAGGGCCTGGCGCAGAGCTTCCGTGGCCTGATCCCAATTCTCCTCGCTGCCCACAAATTTTTCGGGGCGCGTGGAAAGATAAATGTCATACTCCGTAAAGCCGAATTTGGCCAACATCCGCGTGTTAAAGTCAAGCACACTGCTTATCTCATCGGCCAGCCCGTCGGGGTGGCAATAAATATGCGCGTCATCCTGGGTAAAGCCTCTTACGCGCATCAGGCCATGCAGAACACCGGAACGTTCGTAACGATACACCGTTCCCAATTCGGCAAAACGAATGGGCAAATCTTTATAGCTGCGGATTTTCGAATTGAAAATCTGCATGTGGAAGGGGCAGTTCATCGGCTTCAGCTGATAACTGACCTCATCCACTTCCATGGGTTTAAACATGTTTTCACTGTAAAAACCGCTGTGACCGCTTGTTTCCCATAAATGGTGTTTAGCCACGTGCGGCGTGTAAACCAGGTCGTAACCGTTAAGGATGTGTTGCTCGCGCCAGTAGTTTTCGATGATATTGCGGATCATGGCCCCCTTGGGATGCCACAGAATCAAGCCGCTGCCCACGCTTTCGTTAATGGAAAAGAGTTCCAGTTCACGGCCCAGCTTACGGTGGTCGCGTTTCCTGGCCTCTTCGATTCTTTTAATATGCGCCTTTAACGATTTTGGATCTGGGTAATTGGTGCCGTAGATGCGTTGCAGCATTTTGTTGTGCTCATCACCCTTCCAATAGGCGCCGGCCAGCGACAAAAGTTTAAAATTTTTACCCAGCTTACCTGTGGAAGGTACATGCGGCCCGCGGCACAGATCGGTAAACTCACCCTGGGAATAGGCGGTGATGACGCCGTCCAGCTCGCGGATCAATTCCAGCTTTAGATGTTCATTTTTCTTTTCAAAGAACTCCAGGGCTTCTTCCTTGCTCAACACGGCACGGGTAATCTCGAAATTCTCATCGACGATTTTAGCCATTTCGGCCTCAATCTTTTCCAGGTCTTCGGGCGTCAGCTTGGTATCCAGATCGATATCGTAATAAAAACCGTCGCTTATCGGCGGTCCGATGCCCAATTCCGCCTCGGGATATAAGCGTTTTACGGCCTGGGCCATCAGGTGGGCCGAGGAGTGCCAGAAAACTTCGCGTCCCTCGTCATCCTTAAAGGTCAATATACTGATCGTTCCCGGCTCTTCCAGCGGTGTATTAAGCGCTATAACCCGGTCATTCCACTTTGCGGCCACCGCTTTTTTCTTCAGGGAATTGCTGATGGTGGCGGCCACATCAAGCGGGGTAACGCCCGCTTCAAAATCTTTTTGCGAACCGTCGGGAAATGTTACTGTAATGTTTTCCAAAAAAGTATCCTGCTGTCTGTATCTGTATCAATAATACGATTCCTTGTGGGACGAGAGAGATTCGAACTCACGACCTCTACGATGTCAACGTAGCGCTCTAACCAACTGAGCTATCGCCCCAAAAAATCAAGCGTGCAATTTAAACCATAAAGCTTGTAAAATCAATCTTTTTAATCTGTTAAGCTTTTTTGTTTTTTGCGGATTGATCAAAAAAAAACCCCAAGTTTAAACCCGGGGTTTTTGTGGGGAGAGGAGGATTCGAACCTCCGAAGGCACTTGGCCGACAGATTTACAGTCTGTTGCGTTTGACCGCTTCGCTATCTCCCCAAACGAGTTTCTAATATAAAAAGACTTTAATTTATGAGTCAACTCAATTTTTGCTTTTTTTTATGACTTTTTTCCGCCGATGCGCAATCTCAAGCAGAACTCAAGATATCACGCACTTTTTGGGGGAAATAGTGCCCTGTCCATAGATAGAACGCCCGGCTGCCCTGTTCGATCAGCATGGGCAGACCGTTTATGGTTTTAAGCCCCAAACGTCGGGCTTCACCCAGAAACAGCGTTCGCGCGGGGTTGTAGATCAGATCGTATACCACCGTTCGGCCGTGGATAAGGGAGGCCAGGCCTGGCAACGGTGTTTCGGCGGTGAGCGTTCCCATACCCACACTGCTGGTATTTACAATCAGGTCGTAGGGTTCGCCGGTGGCGGGGGCGCCGCTCAGGCAATGTATCTGCAATGAAGGGGCGTTTTTCTCAAGGTCTGCTTTAAGCTTTTGCGCTCTGGAAAGGGTACGGTTGAGAATATCCATCTTTTTTAGTGAGGGTTGATCCCCCAGGGCGAAGGCCACGGCCCGCGCGGCGCCTCCCGCGCCAAGAAGAAGGCAGCTCTTTATCTCGGAGATCGTTTTTTTCAGGGGATGCAAAAAACCATGGATATCCGTGTTATATCCGCTCCACTTCCCTTCCCTGTCGCAAACAACGGTATTTACCGCGCCGATCGCCGCCGCCGCCGGGTCTACCTTATGCAAATGGTCTATAATGCGTTGCTTATAAGGTACCGTTACATTGAATCCGCTAACATATTCCGTTTTCAGCTTCTTCATGGCATGGTCAAAATCTCCGGGGTTTATGGCCAACGCCTCGTAGCGGCCGGAAATTTTATAATATTCCAATGCGAGGTTATGCATCTTCGGTGAAAAGGTGTGCCCCAGGGGATAGCCGATTATCAGGAAGCGCTTCATACTATTTGATCAGGCTCTCAAGGGTTGCATAAAAATCCGGGAAGGAAACCGAGGCACAAGAGGGATCATCGATTTGAAGGGTCTCATCCGTGTGCAATCCCGCTATGGTAAAGGCCATGGCGATGCGGTGATCTCCATGGCTGCTGATCCGGGCTCCGCTAAACTTGTGGGGGCCGCAAAAGGCAAAGCCATCATCATATTCATCCGCCTGTACGCCGCAACGGCGTAAATTTTCAACCATCACTTTAATCCTGTCCGATTCCTTTACCCGGAGTTCCCGCGCGTTTTTTATGCGGAAACGTCCCACGGCCCGCGCGCCGGCAATCGCCAGTATGGGGATTTCATCGATCAGGTTGGGAATGACATCGGCGGGAATTTCAACATTTTGCAGCTCCGAGCTTTGTACGCGGATATGGCCCATGGGCTCCGGGACTTCCCGGACGGTTTCGATTTCTATCCGGCCGCCCATATTTTGCAAAACGTTTAAAAACGCCGTACGGGTGGGATTCAGGGACACGTTCTTTATCAACAGTTCGGAACCCGGTATAATCAGCGCCGCTGTTATAAAAAAGGCCGCCGAGGAGATATCGCCGGGAATGGTCATGGAAATATCGGGAACTTCAAAGCTCCGGCTTACGCTGATAATGCGCCGGCCTTCCTCCTCGCGGAGCGGCAGGCCCAACATCCGTTCCGTGTGATCGCGGGAGACTTTGCTTTCCACCACTTCCGTTGTACCCTCCGCAAAAAGTCCGGCTAAAAGTACAGCGGATTTAATCTGCGCGCTGGCCACGGGAAGAACATAGCGTATACCCTTCAGTCCCGTTGTAGGAAAGAACCTGAGAGGCAGGCGGCCCCGGGCGGCCTCTATCCTGGCGCCCATCAGACTCAGCGGGGTAATAATTCTTTCCATGGGCCTTCGAGAGAGCGACGCATCACCCTTTAAAACCGTTTCGAAGGAGGTATTCGCCAACAGTCCGGAAAGGAGACGCGTTGTGGTGCCGGAGTTACCGGCGTAGAGCGCTTCCGGGGGCTGGCGCCAGTTCCGCAACTTTTTTCCTTTAATCCACAGGCGTCCCTTGTCGTATTTATGTTGTATACCCAGGGCACCCAGGCAGCTTAGCGTGGAGGCGCAGTCCTCGTTGCCGCTAAAATGGCTGAAATGGGACTCTCCCTCGCGGATGGCCGAAAAAAGCGCCGCCCGGTGTGAAATGGATTTATCCCCCGGAAGGGTGATTTCTCCCCGTATCTTCATTTATTCTCCTCTCTTTACCGAGGTAACTTAAAAAAAACGGCGTTAAGATTAAAATGGTGAATAACGGTTTATTATAAATTTAACGGATTGTAATGGTCTTGGTGCGGGATTGTTCTTAGGCGAGGAGAAGTTAAGGCCGGACAAGACGATGCCCGGGCGCAAGAGGGCTTATAATTTTATGCCCAGGGCCAGTGATTTTTCATATTCGGCGATGGTTGAAAATCCCATGCGCCGGTAAAAGGCAATGGCGCCGGGGTTGCTCAGCCCCACTTCAAGATGCAAAGCCGGTGTGTTTTTCTTTCGCAGGGCGGCCATAAAGGCTTCCATGAGTTTGCGGCCCATGCCCCTGCCCTGTCCCTCCGGCAATATATCTATGTGAAGATGAGCCGGATACTCAGCCAGCTCTTCCTTAAAAACATAGCCCCGGAGAATCAATTCCCGCAGATAGCGATCCTTTTGCGTAAAGTTTTCCCTTTCCCGGGCATAGCGTTGACGTAACAGGGGAAACCAGTGTTGTTCCGTCCAATGCAAATAGCGCCGGCTGTCCGACGTACCTAAAATATAGCCCAGGGGCCGGGTATGATTATCGAGAATAAAACACAGTTCCGGTTCAAAGGCCACATAGGGCGCGGCAAAATAATGGCCCAGAATTTCACTGTCGCCGTACAGCTTCCGGGCGTCTTTCCCGCTGTTTCCGGTACGCAGGCATATATCATACAGGGCGCCAAGATCGCTCAGATGAAAGGGACGGATGGTCATGGCCTATGTCGTCTGAGGGCCGGAAACGGTCTTATCCCGACTGTTTTCGCTTTTATTCCGGCTGTTCTTTTGTCTTCTCATGCCATCAATTAGCAAGGCCAATCCAAAAAGGATCAGCAAACCGGGCCAATACAGTTCAACAATATCCGCCACGCTCCACCAGTCGATATACTCGTAGTAGCTGAAAAGAAAAACAGCCCCGAAACCGCTGTAGATAAGGCCAAACACAACGCTGGAAGTATGCAGTCGGGTAAAGGCAAAATAGACCAGGTTGGCCAGCCCCAGGGAGAGCAGCATCATGCCAAGGCCCGTTTCTTCGCTTATGGGCAGCAATGATATATCCATCAGAAAAAGACCCGCGGCAAATCCGACAAAAAAGACGCCACCCAACAAGCCCTTCTTCTGCTCGGAAAGAAAGGCACGTCTTAACAGGAAAAATCCGATAAGGGCCGAGCCGAGCATGACCCATTCGGCACGGTTAAGCCGCAACAAATCAAATTGATTTAACAGTAAAAACAGGCCTGTTGCTATTAAGGCCACCGGTAAAAAACGGGATTGTTTCATCAGGACTCCTTTCCGCCCTGAAGGCGGGCCTCGTCGGAAACCGTGGGAAAGATAATAACGGCCAGAATATAGGCCAGTATGCCGCCCAGACCGGCTGTGGACAAGGTGATAAACACCCACAGCAGCCGGGCCAACGTGACGTCTATATCAAAATAGGCTGCTATACCGGTACATACGCCGGCCAGCATTTTTCCCTCGTCGATACGGTAGAAACGTTTTCCGGCACCGTCCCGGGGAGTATACGCCTCTTGCTTCTCCTCTTCGCTGCCCGATTTATGCCATAGCAGGTAAACGCCCAGTCCTACAAAGAAAACAGCCATCATGGTACGCCAGGGCATGTACATCAGCCAGTGATGCAGTCCGAATTGACGAAACAAAAAGGCCACGCCTAAAATGATCAGCACCACGCCCAGCAGATAAGAGATATCACGAGCGGGTTTGGCGGGCGCGGAGTCGCCCCGGCTTTCCCCTACGGGTTCCTGGGGGACAATGATCAGAGCCACGATATAGGCGATGATTCCCGCGCCGCCGATAAAGGTGAAAAACAGCCAGGCCAGGCGTACCAGCGTCGCGTCCAGATTAAAGTATTCCGCGATGCCGCCGCACACGCCTCCCAAAAAGCGATCTTCCGATGAGCGGTAGAGTTTTTTTGTAGCTTTGTCCATAGTACCTCCCCTGAATGGTTTAGGGTTATGGACGCAAATTTTTCAAAACTGTTTCAAACAGACAGAGATATGTCCAGAATTTCATATTTTATAACACCCGCCGGCACCTTGATTTCGGCAATATCGCCCACTTTTTTGCCTAAAAGGCCCTTACCCACGGGCGAGGCGATGGATATTTTCCCGGACTTGATATCGGCTTCCTCCACGGAAACCAGGGTGTAGTTGAACTCCTTTTTCCGTTTCAGGTCTTTTACCTTTACGGTTGTTAAAATGCTGGCCTGGTCGGTGGTTACTTCTTTTTCGTCAATAACCCTGGCCCGGGCCACCCTGTCCTGCAGTTGCTGTATCTTTGTTTCGCACAGGGAAAGCTCCTCGCGCGCGGCATGGTACTCCGCGTTCTCCTTTAAATCACCATGATCGCGGGCCGTGGCCACTTTTTGGGAAATCTCGGGACGGGTGCGGTATTTTAATTCATGCAGTTCTTCTTTTAATTTATCAAAGCCCTCTTGGGTAAGATATACAAAATCCATAATGGTTCCCTTTCGCTATTAATTCCCTTCATTCACGCGTTCAACAGAAAACACGCCGGGAAGTTTCTTTATACTTGATATAATTTTTGTCAGATGGTTGAGGTCTTTTACCCCTACGTTCAAATTACCTCGGGCGTACAGGTCTTCCACGGAAAAGCTGGCGCTGACGATATTGATGTTTTGCCGTGATACGCAATCGGTAATGTCGCGCAACAGGTTCTTCCGGTCCTCGCCCACAACGGTTAAATGTACAACAAACTCCTGCTTTTTATCCGTGGCCCATTCCACATCGATGATGCGCTGCTTTTCCTCCAGTAAATAGATCAGGTTTTTGCAATCGCTGCGATGAATGGTTACCCCCTTGCCCCGGGAGAGGTAACCGATAATTTTATCTCCGGGAACGGGATGACAGCAATTGGCAAAATTGATCAGCATATTATCCAGACCCTGTACCCGTATACCGGATGTATCGCGCGAGCGCTTTAAATATTTTTTAAAAAAGCTTTCCGCCCTGGGCGGCGGCGTTACAAATTGATCGGGGAAAATCTTTTTAACCAGTGTTTCGGTTACAATTTCGCCGCGCCCAATGGCAATGATCAGGGATTCCAGATTGCTGAAACCCAGCTTGGGGATCACTTCCTGAAAGTGCGGACTTTTTTCGGTCAACTGGTATTTTTTCAGAAAGCGGGTTAAAATTTCCTGTCCGATTTCCCTCGTCTGCTCCAGATGCTGTTCGCGGATATATTTTTTTATCCAATGCCGGGCCTTGCTGGTCTTTACAAAGTTAAGCCAGTCCTGTGTGGGCCTTTGGTTTTGCGAGGTGATGATTTCCACCTGGTCGCCGCTCTTTAGCGTGGTGCGCAGGGGGACAATCTTTCCGTTGACCTTGGCCCCTATGCAATGGTTACCCACCTTGGTGTGCACCGCATAGGCAAAGTCGATGGGGCTGGAGTTGGCCGGCAGCTTATACAGGTCGCCCCTGGGCGAAAAAAGAAATACTTCATCCTGAAAAAGATCGATTTTCAGGTCTTCCATAAACTCCCCGGCATCCTCGCTGACCTGCCGCTCCAGCAGGTCCTTAACCCAATTCAGCGACTGCTCAATCTGGGGGTCTTCATCGGAGCCGCCATGCTTATACTTCCAATGGGCGGCAATGCCGTCCTCGGCCAGCATATGCATGGTTTTTGTGCGGATCTGAATCTCTACCATCTTGCCGTCCGGGCCCACCACCGTGGTGTGCAGGCTTTGGTAGCCGTTTATCTTGGGCATGGCGATATAATCCTTAAAACGGTCATAGACGGGATTATAAAGACTGTGAATGATGCCCAGGGCGTAGTAACACTCTTCCACCTTGTCCAAAATGATGCGAATCGCCAGCAGATCGTAAATCTCCTCAAAGGGCCGGTTGCGCTTTTTCATTTTATTATAGATACTGGCAAAGCTTTTGGGCCGGCCCGATATCTGGGGATGCATATTGTTTTTTTCCATCTCCTCGATGATCGGCCGGGAAACGTTGCTGATATATTTTTCGCGCTGCTTACGGGTCAGTTTTATTTTGGAGGCGATGGACTCGTAGACCTCGGGCTCCAGATGTTTCAGCGACAGGTCTTCCATTTCCCATTTAATGCTGGCGATACCGAAACGATGGGCCAGCGGCGCGTATACATCGCGCGTTTCCCGGGCAATGCGCGGTCTTTTCCGCTCGGGGACATGATCCAGCGTGCGGATGTTATGCAGCCGGTCGGCAAACTTGATAATAATCACCCGCACATCGCGGGCCATGGAAAGCAGCATCTTTCTAAAGGTTTCGGCCTGACGCAGTTCCTTGCTTTCGAACTTCAACTCACTGATCTTGGTAACGCCGTCCACCAGCAGGGCCACATCGGCGCCGAATTCATTGCGGATATCCTCAAGCTCGAACGGGGTATCCTCCACCACGTCGTGCAGCAGGCCGGCGACGATGGTAGTTTGATCCATGTGTAAGTCCGCCAGAATACGGGCCACGTTCAGGCAGTGTTCAAAGTAAGGCTCTCCCGAATAGCGTTTTTGATGAAGATGGGCCTTCAGACCGAAGTTATAGGCCGACTGTACCACGTCATCCTCAAATTCGGGCAGATAGCTTTGCATATCGCGCAGTATCCCTTTCATCATGGGGTCCAGGCGGTTATGCAATCGTTTCAACAATGTAGCCTCTGTTTTTTGGACTACGTTCATGGTTTAAAACTCCGATGTGGGGAATGCGGCCGTATCATGAAAAAGATCGGGCTCCCCGAATTTACCAAATTCCTTAAGAAAGGTGAGCTTAACCGTCCCCACGGGACCGTTACGCTGCTTGCCAATGATCACCTCGCACATATTATGGGTGGAGGTGCCGTCTTCAAATTCCTCGATTTTATAGTACTCGGGCCGGTAGACGAACATAACCACGTCGGCATCCTGCTCGATAGCGCCCGACTCACGTAAATCCGAAAGCTGGGGACGCTTGAATTTATCCCGGTTTTCCGTTTGCCGGGAGAGCTGCGACAGGGCGATCACAGGGATATCGAGCTCTTTGGCGATCCCTTTAATGGAGCGTGAAATATGCGTTATCTCCTGCTGGCGGTTCTCCCCTTTCGTGCCTTCCATTAATTGCAGATAGTCGATCATCAGCATCTGTACATGGGCCTCGGCCTTTAAACGTCGCGCCTTGGCCCGCAGTTCTAACACATTAAGCGAGGGGGAATCGTCAATATAAATGGGCGCGTTCATTAGCTTACCCACATGGCTGGTCAAACGTTCCATTTCGTGCTTGGCCAGTTTACCGGTACGCACGGCCATTTGATTTACCTTGGCCTCCGTGCACAATAAACGCATTACCAAAGACTCGGCGGACATCTCCAGGCTAAAAAAGCCGATGGGCATGCCGTGGTCGATGGCGGCGTTGCGGGCCAGGTTCAGGGCCAGGGCTGTTTTTCCCATACTGGGGCGTCCGGCCAAAACGATAAAATCCGCGGGTTGAAAGCCGGCGGTCATCTCGTCCATCTTTTTATATCCGGAAGCCACGCCGGTAATCCCCGAGGTGTTGGAGTGGAACAGGGTGTCTATTTTTTCAAAGGTGGTATGAAGAATATCCTGGATGCCGGTAAAACCCTTTTGCATGCGTTTTTCCGAAATCTCAAAAATTTTAGACTCGGCCATATCCAGCATGTCATTGATGTTTTCGCTTTGGGCAAAGGCCATGTCCAGGATATTGGTACACTCCTTGATAAGATAACGGCTAAGCGCTTTTTGCTTAATGATTTCCAGATAGCTTTTGATGCCCGCCGCCGAGGGGGTGCTGTTGGCGATTTCCGAAAGGTAGTAGGCCCCGCCCACCGCGTCCAGTTCATTCTTTTGCCTCAGGGCCTCGGTCAGGGTAACCAGGTCGATGTTCTGCCGCTGATCAAACATCTCCATAATCTGTTTAAAAATAATTTTGTGCGCCTCCTTGTAAAAGAAGCCGGCGTCGATGTTTTCCATGGCGATGGAGACCGCCTCCTCATCCAGCAAAATGGCGCCCAGCACCATTTGTTCCACGTCCACGGCCTGTGGCAGGGTACGTACAATGTCTGCTTCGTTACGGGTATTTTCCATTGTTATACTTCCGTTGGGATAAAAACAGCAAACGGGGCTGATGCCACAGTCCCGTTTATGTTACAAAATTGTTATAAGTGTGTTTGGGAGAATAAGCAAATTTAGGGCATGATTCAAGCAGAAAGCGCGAGATTCTCACCGGAAAGAACAGAAAAAACGCGAGAGATTTTTACCGATCGTCTAAGCGTCATCCATTATGGATTTTATTTTCTTTAAATCCTGCCAGGCGGCCGCCTTCCATCCGGAGTTACGCAGAAGCGCGGCGGGATGATAGGTAACGATACAGGGGATGCCGTTATAGCGATGGGTGCTCTCCCGCAGTTGCTTGAGCGACGCCTCGGAGCGCAGCAGCACCTGCCCCGCTATCCTTCCCAAAGCCACCATCACGCGCGGCCGGATGATCTCGATCTGTTTCTTCAGGTACGGTTCGCATTGCAACACTTCGTCGGGCAGCGGATCGCGGTTGCCCGGCGGCCGGCACTTTAACACATTGGCGATATAGATATCTTCCCTCTTCATGGAGAGGGCAAACAGCATTTTGTTTAAAAGCTTGCCCGCGCGCCCCACAAAGGGAAAGCCCTGTTCATCCTCATCGCGTCCGGGCGCCTCGCCCACAAACATGATATCGGCTTCCGGGTTACCCATGCCAAACACAAAATGCTTTCTGCTTTTGGCCAGATCGCATTGTTTGCAATCGCGTATTTGTTCATAAAAAGCTTTGAGCTTAGGATGATGGCCGTGTATTTTGAACGGCTCCGCGGAAGGAACATCCGCTTCGTCCGCCGGGGGAACAGACCGCGGAACCACCGGGGCGGGTTCCTCTTCTTCAAGGGACAGGTCTATGGAAAAATCCTCCGACAAGGCAATCTCATCGCCATAGTTCAATCTGTACCATTGCAGCAGATGTTTTATATCGTTGAGTAATTCCTCATTCATAGCTTAGCGGCCTCTTGTAATATTATGCCTGCCGTTTCCAGTTTGGAAAGCGTGCCCAATTCCCGCTCGCCCTCCCGGGAAATAAGCGTTACACGGTTTGTATCCACGGCAAATCCCGCGCCTTCCCTCAACGGATTATTGGCGACAATCATATCCAGGTTTTTCCCGTGCAGCTTTTGTCGGGAGTTCCGTACAAGGTCTGAAGTTTCCACGGAAAAGCCGATCAGGGTTTGGTGTGCTTTTTTCTGTTCCCCGGCATACTTCAGGATGTCTGTTGTACGGCGCATTTCCAGCACCATTTTCCCGTCGGTCTTTTTAATTTTATGCGGCTGAACCTCTTCCGGGGTAAAGTCGGCCACGGCGGCGGCGGCGATAAACATATCACAGCCGGGGAAATGCTCGCTCACGGCGGAAAACATCCCGGCGGCACTCCGCACACGGATGAGGTTCAGATATGTGGGAAAAAACAGCGATGTTGGTCCGGCAATCAGGGTGACTTCCGCGCCCATCACATAGGCCGCCCGGGCCAGCGCCAGTCCCATTTTCCCCGTGGAGCGGTTACTGAAAAAACGAACGGGGTCCAGGTCTTCCACGGTAGGGCCGGCGTTAATCAACACCTTTTTGCCTGCCAGCGTACCCTCCCTTACGGACATGCGGAGTAGCCTGTCGCGCACCTCATCGGCCCCGGGCACCATTTGGCCGGGCCGGGGCCGGGCAATGTCCTTATGGGATTCCGGGTAAGGCTCCTTAATATCCACCGGGACGATAAGAGTGTTTTTTTGAACGGAACGGGGCCATTCATCAACAAACCACATCTGGATAGGCTCATCCTCCGGCGGGTATTCCCCGGGGGCTGTTCCCTTAAACAGCCGCCAAAAATCCTCTTGAGCCTTAAAAGCGGATTCTTCTACCCGCAGTGTGAACCCCTGCCGGGACAGCTCCCGCAGCAGCGGAGCGGCAAAATAAATGCGCGGCCCGCACAGATTTTTACAATAAACGGTTTCAGGATTCATTTTTCAGGATAATGTTTTCCACGACGGCCAGGGTGTCGTCGATATGGTCATTGACCACAACATGGTCAAAGCGATCCATAAACGAATATTCAAACTCAATACGTTCAAGGCGTTTTTTTAGGGTGGCCTCGCTTTCGCTCTTTCGTCCTTTCAGGCGTTCTATTAAAACTTCGGTACTGGGAGGTTTTATAAAAATGAGCAGACTGTCGTCAAATACCTTTTTAATGGCCAGGGCGCCCTTCACGTCAATATCAAACACAACCGTATAGCCTTTCTTGCGCAAATCGGACACCGATTTTGCCAGGGTGCCGTAATAGTTGCCATGCACCTGTTCATACTCAAGAAAGGCGCCGTTGCCTATCCCTTGTTCAAAAGCAGCCTTATCCATAAAAATATAATCTGTCCCGTTTTTTTCACCGGGACGCATGGGGCGGGTGGTTGCCGAAATGGAAACGGCCAGATTGGGATATTTTTCCAACAGTTTTTTTACGATGGTCGTTTTACCCGCTCCGCTCGGCGCCGAAAAGATGATATAAGGCGCCTTGAATTCAACATGCTTGTCCATATTAATCCCTATTCCAGGTTTTGGGCCTGTTCCCGGATTTTTTCCAGTTCTTCTTTTATTTTTATCGCCTGTCCGGATATCTCAAGATCGGTGGTTTTGGAGTTTATGGTATTGGTTTCCCTTAAGACTTCCTGCAGGATAAAGGTCAGCCGCTTACCGGAAGCGGAGCCGGCGTCCATGGCGCCGCGCAACTGTTTTAAATGACTTTGCAGACGGGTGCACTCCTCGCTGATATCCACCTTGTCCGAAATAAGGGCCAGTTCCTGTTCCAGACGCCCCTCGTCCACCTGGGTGCCGTTTAGAAGATCGTGGATGCGCTTTTTAAGTTTTTCAAATTCCCCGGTAACATTCAACGGAGCTCTCTCTTCGATAACGGCCACCATGCCGCCGATTTTTTCTACCCGCTTTTTCATATCCTCAAGCAGGTGCGCGCCCTCTTTCCCGCGCATGGCGTCGCAGGCCTCTATCGCTTCCCGCACCGTGTTCAGTATGCCTTCCTTAAGTTCCGGGTGTTTCCCGAAATCGATTTTAATATCAAACAAATCCTGAAAGGATAAAAAATGTTCCAGGCGTACCGGCTCATCGATGGCGGCCACCTTTTTAATGGATTCCAGTTGTAAAACGATCTGCTTCAATCTTTGGTTGTCAAGAACGTTTCCGCCACTCTCCCCGGTCTGTTGAATGTCGATAAACAGGTTTACCTTGCCCCGTTCCAGCCTTTGCTTTACCCGCGCGCGGATATCCGCTTCCAGCGAGGCCAGCGAGGTGTTGGAGCGGATATAGATATCCAGATACCTGCTGTTTACCGTCTTTACTTCCACATTTACTTCAAAGCCGTTTAGGGGACGCACGGCTTTTCCGTATCCGGTCATGCTTTTCATTAAGAATTTCCTTTGTTTTTTACTTTTTATAAAATGATGAAACAAATCACTTTTAAAAAGTATATATTCCCTATATTTTTAATTTATTAAAACAGGGCTGCTCCTTTATAAGTTTTCAAATTTAACATGCTTATGCTTTTGAATAAAGAAAAGTTTAAAAGGCGCCCCCTATAGCGACCAAAAAAGATGCATAAAAACTACTATATATTTAAACGCCAGACGGAGGCTTTAAGGGCGCGGCTGGAAAACCGTGTCATCGATCTGTGCTATACCGCCCGCAAGGATGAACTGGTTGTTTGCCTGGGTGATGCAGGGGGACAACTGCAAATTTCCATCCGGCGCGACCTGCCCTATCTTTTCCTTAAGCCGTTACAAAATATCAGAACGGTTCACTATAAGCTGTTTGAGCCACTCAACGGCCAGCGGATAAAAGAGATTGAGATTATTCCCTGTAACAAGCATATTATTATCCACACAGAGGCCTTCCGCCTGCATGTGGTGTTTTACGGGAAATCGCGGAATATCTATTTAACCGGCCCAGGAGATGAAATTCTGGATACCTTTAAGGCCAACAACAGCGGAAAACTGTTAAATTATACCAACGAAACATGGCAGGAGATTCCCGGCGAATGTTGTAAAAAGATGTCGCCGGGCATGGAGAAGGCCCCGGCGGCCGTTTTTTTACAGGCGCTCTGTCCCGCCTATAACAAGCTGATGCAAAGGGAGGTTTTGGAACGTTCCTCGCTGTCGGAGCGGCAGATGATGGACAGCGCCTCCGCGCGGGAAAAGCTTTCCCGCGTGGTTGAGGCTTTTAACCGGGAGTTAGATACAGGCCCGGTTTATCTTTATGCCAGGGAAGATTCCTTAAAGATCACCCTTTTTAAAAGTGTGTGGCTGGAAAAAAACGGCTATAGCCCCAAAGTTTGGGAGGCGCTTAACAAAGCCTGGCCCGCCTTTGTGGGCAAAACGGATTATATGAATAATTATCAGCTTTTGTACAGGCAGATAAGCAGCGCCCTTGAAAAACGTGAAAATCAGTTGGAAAAAGCGCTTTCAAAACTGGCCGGGGCGGAAGACCTGGAAAAACGCAAGGAACTGGCCGACATGAAGGGCAATATTTTGCTCAGCTTTAAACATAAGGTACCCAGGGGGGCCCGGCAGGTCAGTCTGAGGAATATCTACTCCGAGGAAGGCGAAGAGATAAGCATCCGGCTGAATCCCCGTAAAACAGCCGCGGAAAACGCGCAAATTTACTTCAACAAATATAAAAATCTGGTTGAACGCAAGGAAGTTCTTGCCTTAAAAAAAGAAAATTACATACAGGAATTGTCTGAAATTAAAGCATTGCTGGAGAAAACAAAAACAACCACAAAGATCGAACAACTTAAACGCATACGCGAAGAGCTTATAGCCCGCCGGCTCCTTCAGGAAAACAGCGCCGGGGATGTTGCGCCGGAAAAGACAAATTTAAAGTTTTCCTTTAAAAGAGTTATTTTGGATAAGCGCTGGGATGTTTATATCGGCAAGAATGATAAAAATAACGATCTGCTTACATTTCGTTTTGCCAACAAATGGGACGTCTGGCTGCATGCCCAGGGCGTGCCCGGCTCGCATGTTGTAATAAAAAAGCAAAGGAAAGAGGAAATTGTTCCGAAAAGCATAATAGAGAAAGCGGCACGACTGGCGGCGGCTAACAGTAAAAGCAAACATTCCGGCACCGTTCCGGTGCTGTATACGGAAGCCCGCTATGTAAACCGCATTCGCAAGGCGCCTCCGGGCACGGTGGCCGTAAAGAACGAACAGGTGCTTTTTGTTGAACCCCTGAATATGAATCAGATATAAAATGAGTTTTATCAGAAATCTTTTATGGGCCGCGTTTTTGCCCGTGTTATTATTTTCGCAAAATTTGCCGGACAAAATATTCTCCTTTTGGGAGGCCGCCGTTAATGACTCCGCCGCCACGGACAGCGTTTTAACGGAAGCCGTTGCCGGCATGAAGGAGTATCTTCTCCTGTTTCCCGCTTCCAAAAATGAAGATGAACTGCTGCTGGACCTCGCGGAGGTATACGGACGTCTGAACAGGCCGGTGCCCCAATGGAACGCGTTGCTGAAGCTGGTTATGTTGCACGGCAACAGCCCCGCCGCTGCCCCGGCCCGGGCCATGCTGGACTCCATCAACAATTACACGATCAACGCCCGCCTGGCCATAAGACATGTGGCCGCCTTAAATCAGGCTCTGCGTCAAGTGCCGGAGGCGGATTACCGGCACGCCTTTATCAACTATCTTAATCTGCTGGTTACTTTGGATATCCCCCGGGTCAACGCCCTGGCCATAGAGCAATGCAATCTCTATTTGCGCATGTATATCAATGAACCGGCCGATGTGGCCCTTGTTTTGTTCTGGAAGGGATTGTTTGAAAAACGTGCCGGCCGACGGACGGCGGCCCTGTTGAGCTTTAAACTTTTGCAAAAGCTTTTCCCGGAAGCGGATGTGGTGGCTAACAGTTATTACCACATGGCCCTGCTATCGCAAAAAACGCCGCGTCTGGCCCAAAACTATCTTGTGGAGCTTATTAACCAGTTCCCCGACCATCCCCTAAGCGCAAAGGCTCAATTTCTTTTTGCCGACATCTATTATGGTAACGGTTCCCTCGATGATGCCCTGGCGAATTTCAAACTGCTTCTGGAAGTCTTTCCCCAATCGGACTTATGCCCGGACGCCTTATTGAGGATAGCGGAAATTTATGAGCGCCAGGCCCGTTATGATGACGCGCGCCAGGCATTAAAACAGGCGCTTTTATACAATAGTGGCGAGGAAAAGATAAAAAAGATTTTAGAGCGCCTGATTATATTGGAAAAGGATAAGGCAAAAAATCCGCAAGGCCTGGTGGAGGCGCGGATAGAATTTGCCGGACGCTTTGTGAATGATCCGCGATCACCTGCCTATCTGCTGGCGGCGGCCCGGGAGAGTCTGGAATATTTAAAGGACCGGCGGAAAGCGCTTCAATTGTTAAAAAGGCTGATAGACGCCTATCCGGCGGGCAGTGAAGCTGCCAAAGCCATGAAGCTGGAAAAAGAGCTGAAGGCTGAATAAGCCACCTGGAGGCTTCTTGTCTTTATGTGAGGATCAGAATCCGATGAACCGGGTTCTATCGGCAATTTCCGCTCCATCCACCCCGCGAATGAATTCGCGGGTTAACCCTATGTGGTTTTGGCTGATATTCTTTCCAGTGCCGGGCCGCAAGGGATATTGCAACCCCCGATTTCAATCGGGGCATAAGGCCTTATAACAAA
>JALTKX010000095.1 GCA_027006055.1 Calditrichia bacterium
GTCACATACATTCAGATTGCCCGTGGTGGTGACCAGCAGATCGGTGGTGGATAGCAACTCTTTATTGATGCAGGAGATATCGCCGGTGTTGATGCCGTCCTTAAAGGGTGAAACCACCTCGAAACCATCCATGCAGGCCTGCATGGCGCAGATGGGGTCTATTTCCGATATCTTTACGATCATACCTTCCTGACGCAGGCTTTGGGCGGAACCCTTGCCCACATCGCCATAACCGATCACCAGCGCCTTTTTACCGGACATCAGCATGTCGGTACCACGCTTAATGGCGTCGTTCAGGCTGTGACGACACCCGTATTTGTTATCATTTTTGGATTTGGTGACCGAATCATTAACGTTGATGGCCGGCACCTTGAGCTCGCCCTTTTCCAGCATTTCATACAGACGATGCACGCCGGTGGTGGTTTCCTCGCTGATACCGTGAATGTTTTTCAGCACCTCGGGATACTTTTCATGCAACATGGCGGTAAGATCGCCTCCATCATCCAGCACCATATTGGCATCCCAGGGCTTGCCGTCTTCCAGAATGGTTTGTTCGATGCACCAAAAGAACTCCTCCTCCGTCTCCCCTTTCCAGGCAAAGGTGGGGATGCCTGCCGCCACAACGGCGGCGGCGGCATGATCCTGGGTGGAAAAGATATTGCAGGAAGACCAGCGCAGTTCCGCGCCCAGTTCCACCAGCGTTTCCATCAACACGGCCGTCTGGATGGTCATATGAATACAACCCAGAATTTTGGCGCCTTTCAGGGGCTTTTCCTTGCTGTATTTTTTGCGCAGGGCCATCAGGGCGGGCATCTCGCGCTCGGCCAGGGCTATTTCCCTGCGACCGAAATCAGCCAGTCCGATATCGGCAATTTTATAATTATTCTCCTTAAGCATAGGCTCTCCTGTAATTCTCGTTTATATTTATTATTATGTTGTTTCCTTTTATATCCGGCTTTTTTACAACAAAGCCCGCCGAATCTTTTCGGGTGGATAAAAGAGTCACCGGGGAAACGGGAGCTTTATGGAAGTAAAAACGCGGAATCTAAAAATTAGATAGCATTAAATGTAATAAATCTTTAAACGCGTTCATAAATTATTTAACTTCAACTTCTGTTTTATCGGTGAAATTTCATTTAAATTCACTTTATTGGATTTAAATCATCAATTCACCCGGTTTAAACGTATCGTTTTTTCTTTTAGGATGGGATGCCCATATGCAACGCGCTGACGTTTTATCATTTCTTCGGGATAGCGATTGTCCGCTCATCGATGTGCGTTCACCGGCGGAGTTTGCCCGGGGCCATATTCCCGGCGCTTACAATATCCCTCTGCTGGATGATGACGAACGCCACGAAGTGGGTAAAAAATACGTACAGACCGGTCGGGAACAGGCTATCGAATTGGGGCTTGAGTTGGTGGGGCCCAAAATGGCTATCCTGGCCCAGTCGGCAAAAGGCCTCTCGGAAGAGCGACAGCGCCGCGTTTATTGTTGGCGCGGCGGCATGCGCAGCGAAAAAATGGCCTGGTTGTTTGAGTTGAGCGGTTTACAATGCACGGTACTTAATGGCGGCTATAAGGCCTATCGCGGAACGATTATGGAAGCTTTTGACCAAATTGAACATCTTATACTAATCCAGGGGCCCACGGGATCGGGCAAAACGGAGATTCTTAAGGCCATGAGGGATTTGGGCATGCAGGTCATCGATCTGGAAGGCCTTGCCCGTCACAAAGGTTCCGCGTTCGGGCACCTGGGTCAGGGAGAACAGCCGACCAGCCAGCAGTTTCATAACGATATCTTTCACGTCATGCGGGATTTCGATTTTAGCCGCCCCGTTTTTGTGGAGGCGGAAAGCGCCAATATCGGCCGGGTTAACCTCCCGGATGCCCTGTGGGCACGGATGAAGAAAAGTCCCGTTATACACATTGATATCGACCGGCCGGCCCGTTTCAGGCATCTTATGGAAAATTACGGCCATTATCCCATCGGCGAGCTATTGCAGTCCACGCAACGTATTGCCGCTCATCTGGGCGGTCGCCGGCTTTCCCTGGTAACGGAGCTGTTGAAACAGGGAGACGTCCGGCAGGCGGTATCGGAAGTATTGGACTATTACGACGCCAGTTATGAGCGTTCCCGGAAGCATCACCTTAAGGAGATTCTTTTTACCTATCACAGCGCGCAATTTGATCCGCGCGCGGCGGCGCGTTTTATTGCCGAAAAACTCAATCAGGAGGAGAGGCTCCATGCCCATTGAAACGATTAAGCTGACCCAATACTCGCACGGCTCCGGCTGCGGATGCAAGATATCCCCGGAAACGCTGACGAAAATCCTGGCCACCAATGAAGTGCCCGCTCCCGATCCCCGCCTGTTAGTCGGCAACGATACCCGGGACGACGCGGCCGTTTATGCCCTGGATGATGAAAGGGTGATCATCAGTACCACCGATTTTTTTATGCCCATTGTGGATGACCCTTTTGATTTCGGCGCCATCGCCTCCGTAAATGCCATCAGTGACATTTATGCCATGGGCGGGACGCCGATTATGGCTATTGCAATTTTAGGCTGGCCGCTGGATAAGATTCCGGCGGAAGTTGCCTCGGAGGTCTTGCGCGGAGCGCGCTCCGTTTGCGGGCAGGCCGGCATTTCCCTGGCCGGCGGCCACAGTATCGACGCCCCGGAGCCCATCTTTGGCCTGGCGGTTACCGGCACGGCCCAAAAGACGGAGCTGAAAACCAACGATGCCGCGCAAGCCGGCGATCACCTTTATCTCACCAAGCCCCTGGGGATCGGCATTATGACCACCGCCCAGAAACGGGGGCTTTTGCGTGAGGAAGACCTGAAGGAAGCCCGCAAATGGATGACCACGCTCAACTCACTGGGTCGTGACCTGGCTCAACTGGAGGGTGTGCACGCCCTGACCGACGTCACCGGTTTCGGTCTGCTGGGGCATTTGCTGGAGTTATGTCAGGGCAGCAAGGTTGGCGCCACCATTTCCTACGGTCGCGTTCCCCGCATGACGAGTCTGGAGCGCTACATAAAGCTCAAAACCTTTGCCGGAGGCGTTCAACGCAACTTTGACAGCTACGGGCAGCATATCAGCCCCATGAATGAAGAATACAAGGCGGTGCTTTGCGACCCTCAAACCAGCGGCGGTCTGCTTATATCCGTCTCCCCGGAACAAGCCCCGGCCGTGGAGAAAATGCTGAAAGAAAGAAACTGGCCACACCGTTCCATCGGCAGGATTGAAAACGGCGATTCATCACATACCATACGGGTTACCGACTGATGTTCGATCAACAATTCTGGGACAGTTATTACCGGGATCAGAATCTTCCCTGGGATATGGGAGAGGTTTCCCCGCCGCTAAAAGCCTATATCGACCAACTGACCGATAAACAAAAAAAAATACTCATTCCCGGCGCCGGAAGCGGCCATGAAGCCGAATATCTCTGGCAAAAGGGTTTTCAAAACATATATGTTCTTGACATATCCCCGCTGCCTTTAAAAAACTTGCGGGAAAGAATCCCGGATATCCCGGAAGAACAACTTATCCGCGGGGATTTTTTTAGGCATAAAGGAAAATATGACCTCATTTTAGAGCAAACCTTTTTTTGCGCCCTGCACCCCTCCCTGCGCGGGCGCTACGCGGCCAGGATGCGCGAGCTTCTTAACCCCGGCGGAAAACTTTGCGGCCTGTTATTTACCTTTCCCCTGGATATAGACCAGGATAAGCCGCCCTTTGGCGGTTCCCCGGAAGAGTATAAAAAATTATTTTCCCCGTATTTTTCCGAAGTGCGGATCAGCCTCTGCCATAATTCCCACCCCGCGCGGCAAGGCAACGAAGTGTTCTTCCAGCTCGGCAAACCGGTACGATAAACTTTTGACCAGCAAACAACGGTTACTTATTTAGCCCCTTTAATACCCGATATAAGCATGTAAAGAAAAATAATCGAGTACCATCAGCTAAGGGGTTCGCATGTTTAGTCGTCTTTCCATAACATTCAAAATACTTATGATTGTGGGTATAAGCGCCATGCTGGTTATGGCTATTACCATTTACAATTTCAATTCCGATCTCAGTGAAGAGATTGAAAACGCCATGGTGGAAAAGGCCAGCGCGTTCACGGCCGTCGCCGATGAGGCCAAGAACCATATGTCCCGTCTGCATAAGGCAGGGGCCATTAATAAGGAAGAACTGCTGGCGGAAGCCCAGGAAATTATTGCTAATAATGGTAATTATCAGGATACCCGTTTTTTTGAAACCATACCCGTTGTGGCCGGTTGGACGGCGGCGGGCAAGGCGGCCAAAAGGGAAAACATGATTTTTAATATCATTTCCTTTGAGGCCCGTAATCCCGATCACGATCCGAACAGGGACCCGGTAAACGGGGCCTTTCGCGCAAAACTGCTGCGTACCGCCAATGAAAAAGTCGAACGGCATGAGGCGGATTATGTTGTTGAACTCAACGAGAAGGACAACAATTACTACTTTGTACGCCCCATAAAGCTGGAAAAGGGCTGCATAACCTGCCACGGCAATCCGGCCAACAGCCCCAATGGCGACGGAACCGATATGCTGGGTTTCCGCATGGAAAACTGGAAAGTCGGCGATATACACGGCGCCTATGAGGTTGTTATTCCCAAATCGGTTATCGACGATAAGCTGAGCGCCTCCATGACCAGTAACATGATACTCTTTGTCTTAATGGTTATTCTTTCCGTAGGTAGCATCTTTGTCCTTATAAAGAAAGTGATAGTCAGCCCGATCCAGGAGTGTGTAGGATTTGCGGAACAAATTCAGGATGGTGATTTAAGCGGCGAGTTGGAGGTAAAAAGCGAGGATGAAGTGGGACAGCTAACCCATTCCCTTAACGAAATGGTTTATAATCTGCGTAAGGTTACCGGCAATGTCATTGACAATGCCACTAAAATCAATAGCATGTCCGAGGATTTTAAACATATCTCGGATACGGCCAGCGCAAACGCCGGCGGATTAAGCGAGAAATCCAACGCCGTGGCCTCGGCGGCGGAGCAGCTTAACGCCAGCATGGCTACCGTTTCCAGTTCCGCGGAAGTAACCACGCAAAATATCAATCTGGTGGCTAACTCCACGGAAGAGATGTCCTCAACGGTTTCCGAAATTTCGCAAAACACGCACCGGGCACAGGAGATCACCTCCAAGGCCGTTACCGCCGTTCAACTGGCCACAACGCAGGTCAATGAGCTGGGTAATGCCGCGGAAGAGATCAATAAAGTCATGGAAGTCATCAATGAAATCAGCGAACAAACCAAGCTGCTAGCCCTGAATGCCACTATCGAGGCGGCACGGGCCGGAGAAGCGGGCAAAGGCTTTGCCGTGGTGGCCAACGAGGTTAAGGAACTGGCCGGGCAGACCAATACCGCTATAGAAAACATAAAAAATAAGATTGAAAACATGCAGTCATCCACGGAAGGCACGGTGGAACAGATTTCTTCCATCAACAAGGTGATCAGCGAGGTTAATGATATTGTTACCAGCATCGCTTCCGCCGTGGAAGAACAATCGGTAACCACCCAGGATATTGCGGGTAATGTTAAACAGGCGGCCACGGGCGTATCCGAGATGGCCCATAACATTCACGAGGCGGCCGAGGTTACCCAAATGGTGGCACAGGATATCATAACCGTGGATAATACCAGTCATGAGATCCATAATATGAGTACCAGCGTCAATAATGAAGCGGTACAGCTTTCCGAGCTGAGCAAGGAACTGAATAACGCGGTCAGCCATTTTAAACTAAACTAAAACCATAACAGGAGAGTCCAACGGCCCGCAGGGGTCGTTGGACTCTCCTGTTTTCCCCTTATCCTGAAGCCAGGGAACACACGCTATCTGCTTTTTCTATACATCCGGCTCCATATCTTGCGAACTTTCCGTATTCATAATTTTCTTCAGATTTTCAAGACCCTGTTCCAGTGCCGGTCCCAATTGTTGTTCCATATCCATAAAAAGCAGCATGATATTCATGGGATAGGGCATATTTCCCTCAAAGGCCCAGATGACCCGGGTGCTGTCCGCGGATAGTGGCTCAATTTCCATATAGGCTCTCCCCACGGCTTCGTACGGTTTTATAAATCTTAATTCATAGTCGATACGCATCCCATCCTCTATGGCCAATATCTCCTGCTCGCCGCTGCCCACATTTTCATCCTCACTGTCCCAGGCCGAAACAAATCCGGGTTTTCCATCCTCCCCGAGGTAGCTTTTCTTCATACCGGGGTCCATGCGGGCCCATACACTGAATTCATCCTGATTTTTCAGGAGTTTCAGATAACTAAATACCAGGCTGTCGGACTTGTTGACGTCTACCTGCCTTTGTACGCTATAATTTTTGGGAGCGATCAGCATTGCCGAAATAATCAAAAGCAATACCAAGACCACAGCGATTAATATTTTTTTCAAAAGCTCCTCTCCCTTTTTAGTATTGTGACTACGGAAAACGGTTATGCTATTTGAAATATTCCCTATATGCTCATTGTCTTTGAAGAATACATTTTCTAACTTTGCCTTTTTAAAGGAATAATATCATGGAAAGCATAAAAAAAGAGCTGCTTATAATTGGCGCGGGCCCTATCGGCCTGGCCTGTGCCATTGCCGCCAAAAAGGCGGATATGGACTATATTGTCATCGAAAAAGGCGTTCTGGTTAACAGCCTGTTTCATTTTCCCACCAATATGACTTTTTTTTCCACATCTCAGCTTTTGGAGATCGGTGACGTCCCTTTTATCGCCCATGGGGACAAGCCCACCCGAAGGGAAGCGCTGGAGTACTACCGCCGCGTGGCCGAAAGCTGGAAGCTGAATATTAACCTTTATGAAGCGGTCACCGATGTATCATCCCCGGAGGGCGAGGGGCATCGTGTTGAAACGGAAAAAGGCCTTTATATGGCGGATTTCATTATCGTTGCCACCGGATTCTACGATACACCCAACCTAATGGGCATTCCGGGCGAGGAACTGCCCAAGGTAAAGCATTACTATGACGAGCCCCACCCTTATGTGGGCCAAAAGATCGTGGTGGTGGGCGGCGGCAATTCCGCGGCGGACGTGGCCATCGAAACCTACCTTAAAGGGGCGGAGGTGACCATGGTTATCCGTGAGGATACTTTTAAGGACAGCCTGAAGTATTGGATTCGTCCCAACCTGGAAAACCGCATCCGGGAAGGGGCTATCCGTGCTTATTTTAACAGCGAATTGAGGGAAATCCGGGAAAAAGAGGTCGATATAGAAACGTCCGCCGGATCGGTTACCCTGGAGAATGACTTTGTTCTGGCCATGACCGGCTATAAACCGGATTATCCGTTTTTACAAAAGATCGGTATCCATATAAGTGAAGATGCGCTAAAAATACCCCGGCATGATCCTGAAACGCTGGAGACCAACGTACCCGGTATTTTCATGGCCGGCGTCGTCAACGGCGGCACGCATACGGGACGCTGGTTTATAGAAACGGCCCGGATTCACGCGGATATTATTATTGATCAAATATCAAAGAGGAAAGAAGTAAAATGATTGGCCGTCACTCATGACGGGCGGACTAGTCGATATATTCATTACGCCAACATATCGCCTGTTCCAGTTCCGACTCTAATCTCAGGTACTCCTTTAAATTTCCGCCATGTTTTTGCGCCCCTTTTATCAATATCTCAAGTTTAAGTCGCATATTTTTGATCAATTCCTGAAAATAATCGTATCCAATATCTTCATCCCTCAGATGTTTGGCCATGGCCAGGACACGGTAATAATCCATCAGCGGCGTCGTTCGTGAAAGCTGATCTCCATGTCCGCCGTATTTTATCACGGACTCCTTTTCATCCAGACCGATGGGGTGTGTTTTTAGAATGCGCAGCCAGAAATCATAATCCTCGGCAACCGGCAGGTGCGGGTCAAAGCCACCGGTTTCCCGCCAAAGTTTCTTTTTAAAAATAACCGCCGAGGGCGAAACGATACATAGTGGCAAGGCTTCCTTGAAAATCCAACCGCCCGTCTTGCGGTGTTTCTTTTTGGGATTTACCCGCCGGCCATTGCGTATCCAAATCTCCTGCGACTGGAATATTTTGAAACCGGGATTTTGCATATGATAGTCATATTGGTACATTAATTTTTTGGGCATCCAGGCGTCGTCGCTATCCAGCAGGGCAATCCACTCCCCTGTTGCCTGTTCTATGCCCCGGTTGCGCGCCGCGGACACACCCATGTTCTCCTGGCGGATCATGATAATATCCGGCCCATATCCGTTTAAGACTTTTGTGGTGTCATCCGTGCTGCCGTCATCCACCACAATGATTTCCCGTGGCGGATATTTTTGTTCCATAACAGAATCCAGCGCGCGCGGCAAAAGGGCCGCCCGGTTATAGGTGGGGATGACAACGCTGATGTTCATATATACTTTATTGCCTGAATTTTACTCGAGGGAACGCGTTAAAATAAAAAAATCCCGGTCGTCGTTCAAAACCGGGATTTCAGGGGGTATGTTAAGGAAAGTTATTTTCTGCCAGGGCCGTGATCACGCTGAGTGATGCGAATGGCTTTTCTGGATAAATCCAGCATGACGTCATAAAACATATAGATAAAAGGTATGGCTATTAAAACCGTTACCGTTATCTTTAAAAAGTCTGTCATCTTATTTGCTCCGTTGTTTTTGGCTATGTACGATGGAGCCTCGGAAAAGGTTGCCTTCTTTTTTAACTTTTTTATCATTTTGGCAGAAAAACATTATTACCGGCATGGCTTATATAAACATCGATCCCTCATCCTCGTCTTCTCCTGGCATCATACTGCTGAGCATATCATGAAAACGCAACCGGTCGTCGTGTGGCGTTTTACTTAAAAACGAAAACTCCGCCAGGCCATAGAGGATAAACTCTTTCAGGATCATTTTATCCCTCGAATCAAAATCGGGAAAATAGGCGTCTACAATAGTACCAACGCCGCTCACAGCATTCAATGACTTTTCGTAGTTTTTCTGATCCGCGTCCAGAATCAGTTCCACATACTTTCCCCGGTTAAACCAGTCAACCACGGAGGTGTAGGGATTGTCTTCTTCATTGTTTCGCGCTTTATCCGGATCGGGGAAAAAATTCTTAAAATGTTTACGGATGGATTTATTTATCAAAATATGGGCAATTTTTAGCGGCCCTTCCTGTTCACCCTCATAGACCAGTTCCACCTTACCCGTAATCGAGGGGATCGCCCCATAGAGATCGCTTATACGGGCGGTGGTCGTGTTTTCCCCATTGATCAGCATGCGTCGTTCGGCGGTGCTGTAAACATTTTCCAGGGCGCTGATGGTCAGCCGTGCCGATACCCCGCTGTTTTGATCCACGTACTCACTCTCCCTGGCCTGAAATACACACTCCTCAATGAGCACCTTTATCAGGTCCGGCACGTATATCGCTTCCCGCTGTTCCGGGGTAATACGCGCTTCCTGCTCGGTTATGCGCCCCGCTTCTTCCAGGGTACGCGGATAGTGGGTCAGTATCTGACTGTCGATGCGGTCCTTCAATGGCGTAACAATGGAACCGCGATTGGTATAATCCTCGGGGTTGGCCGTAAAGACAAATTGAATGTCCAAAGGCAGCCGCAGTTTAAAACCGCGAATCTGGATATCTTCCTCCTGCAGGATATTAAACAGGGCCACCTGAATGCGGGCCTGTAAATCGGGCAATTCATTGATTACAAAAATGGAGCGATGTGCGCGGGGAATTAAACCGTAGTGTAAAACCCGTTCATCGGAAAAAGGCAGTTTCAAATTTGCCGCCTTAATGGGGTCCACATCGCCTATCAGGTCGGCAATGGTAACATCGGGCGTGGCCAGTTTTTCCGTGTAGCGCTCGCTTTTATACACCCATTCCAGCGGCGTATCGTCCCCCTCTTTCCCGATACGTTCTTTTGCATAACGGGATATGGGGTGAAAGGGGTCATCGTTAAGCTCGGAGCCTGCAACCACGGGTATATAGGGGTCAAGAAGATTTTCCATCAAACGGGCCATGCGGGTTTTGGCCTGCCCCCGCAAGCCAAGAAATATCATATTGTGTCGCGACAGAATGGCCCGCTCCACTTCGGGAATCACCGTCCGTTCATATCCGATGATTCCGGGAAAGAGCACTTCTTTCTTTTTCAGCTTTCGTATAAGATTTTCCCGCATTTCATCTTTAATACTCCGGGAAACATAGCCGCTTTTTCTTAAATCACCCAGTGTTTTTATCTTCTCTATGTCATATTCCATCATAACGAATACCTTCTATCGGGTTCTCTTTTTTCTGTTTCGTACATAATCTTCAAAAATGTATTCACCCAACCCCTTCAGATCGCTGTAAAAAGCGCGACCATGGTTGATTTTGGTAAAATCCCTGACAAACTGCTGTAAATAGGGATCGCTGGCTATCATAAACGTGGTGACCGGGATATTCAGCCTGCGGCAACGCGCGGCCTGGTTAAGGGTTTTGTTGATAATTTTCCGATCCAGGCCATAGCTGTTTTTATAGAGACGTCCGTTTTCAATAATGCAGGTTGGCTTACCGTCGGTGATCATAAAAATTTGTTTGTTCTGCGTTTTACGACGGCGCAATATATCCATGGCCAGTTCAAGTCCGGCATGGGTATTGGTATGGAACGGCCCCACCTGCAGATAGGGTAAGTCCTTTATCTCCACCGGCCAGGCCTGATTGCCAAAGACGATGATATCCAGCGTATCCTTAGGGTAGCGGGTGGTGATCAGTTCGGCCAAAGCCATGGCCACGTTTTTGGCGGGGGTGACACGATCCTCGCCATAGAGAATCATGGAATGGGAGATGTCGATCATCAATACCGTGGAGGTCAGCGTTTTAGCCTCCATCTCACGCACGACCAAATCTTCCTCGGTCATTAAAAAGTCATCCAGGCCGTGATTGATCTGCGCGTTGCGCAAGGAAGTTGTTGCGTCTATATTATGCGCCTCATCGCCATAAACAAAGCGGCGGTTCTCCGAGGTCGTCTCGTCTCCCTGGCCGCTGAACGGCGTGCGGTGGTTGCCCCGACCCGACTTTTTCAGTCTCCCGAAAATTTCATCCAAAGAACGTTTGCGGATGGTTTGCCCCGCCTTGGGCCGTACCTTAAACAGACCGGGCTTCTCCGGATCATCCTCAATATAGCCTTTTTCCTTTAGATCACGGATAAAATCGCCCATGCCATAAGCCTCATCCGTCAATCGGTGTTTCTGATCCAGTTGATTCATCCAGTTGAGCGCCTCGGCCACGCTACCGCCGGAATAGGTAAGTAACTGCAGGAAGATATCCAATAACTTGTCAAAGCGATTTTTTGACGATCCGTCCGCGATAAACCTGGAGAAAAATATTTTATGCATGGCTGTCTTTTTCTTTTTAAAACGGTATAACGGTTTTGATGTTCAGATTATTCTGTCAGCAACAAAATAAAAAGACAGAAGCTCCCGGCCCTGTTATCCTGTTTGTCTTTTCACGGGCAGGCGCTTATATTGTGGGCGTAATAATCCGGCATCTGTGTCTTTTCCCGCGCCGGACCTGTGGAACAGCTCAGGAAGCTAACAATATGACGGATATTGCCAAAGTCATTCAGGACAGACTAAACGGGCAGGCCAATCCCCAAAAGGCAAGGTGGCTGGAAAACTATGTCAAGCACAACATAAAATCGAAAGGCGTCGGGATACCCGCTATCCGGGCCATTGTAAAGGAAGTCAACCGTGAATATGGCTTATCTTCCGCCCCATATCAACAACAGAGCAATGTGCTAAACAGGCTCATGAACAGTCCCTTTACGGAAGACAAGCTGGCGGCTGTTTTGTATCTGCAGCTCTTTTGGAAAAACACAAAACCGCGCGCGATTCTGGATATAACCGCCGGATGGTTTGACCGCCAATGGATAAGCGACTGGAACGTCTGTGACTGGCTCTGTGTACGCCTGTTAACGCCCCTGGTAGACGCCTTTCCTGAAGCAGCGCTAAAAGAATTTGCGGAATGGAATAATAGTACCGGCCAGTGGAAGGCAAGGGCTTCGCTGGTTCCCTTTGCCCAATGTAAAAGTCTCCCTGAACATAAAAAGACCGTTGAGTTTTTTTCCGCGACGCTCATAAAGCGGGAAGAACGGTTTTGCAAAACCGCCGTGGGTTGGGTGCTGCGTGAGTTTTCAAAACTGGATATAGGATTTGTACAGGAATTTCTTGCCCGCCACCGGGAATGGGTCACCGCTGAAGTCAGGCGAAACGCTCTTAAGTATATAAAAGATGCGGCTATATAACTATCCGGGACTCCCTTCTCCCAGACCGGTCTCAAAAAAATACAACTCCCTGTAAGCGGGTTGCTTACTATTACTCTCCAACAGGCCTTGAAGTTTGGCAAAGAAAAGATTTTCCGCTTCTATTTCCCTGATGTGCCTTTCCAGAGTGTCCCGCAACAGTTGTAACTTTTCGCTGTTCACGCCCGGACAGTCGGGCGCGGGTTTTACAAAAATCCATTCACTCTTTTCCGTTTTCGCGTCCCACCGTCGCCCCAGGGGAGCCAGGCTGCATATTAACGGTTTGTACCGCGGATGCAGGCGACACAGGCCTGTAACCGCTCCGTCTTCATCGAGATGATTTTCCAAAAACGGACAAAAACGCAGTTTTTTATACTGTTTAAACAAAATTCTTGGTCTCCAGGCCCTATTCTCCCCCTGTTCCAACACCACCAGTTTACGCCGGAACAGCTCTTCCGTATGATCATATCCCAAATAAACAGCCATCCGTTTTAAATCACCGGGATTAAGCCAAACCCGTTGATCGCCCGTGCAACAATTCCCGCACCGGGTACATTCAAAGCGGTATTCTTCATTTACAATAGGAAAAGTTTCTGCGTTATTCATCGATGGTCTGGTAGTTTAGCAGGGTTTCGGCGTGCCGGTTCCACACCGTATCGAGCCACTTTACCAGAGAGTCCGCTTCCGCCACCTTTAGCTGATAAACCCAATCTCCCTCCGTTTTGAGAAGAATTTTTTCATACAAACCGTTGTTGTAAACAAAACAACTATACATTTTTTGTCCCAGATCCGCTCCCACTCTCAGGGTATCCGTATAAGCGGCCGCCGTTACCAGGGACACCAGGGCTTTGTATTCGGCCAGGGTATCACGGCCTACCGTACCTAAAATATAGGGATTTAGATTGTATCGTTCCCCTAACTCCGCTTCCCTGTATGTCTCTTTTTCATAATCCAAAAACTGAGCGGCACTGTCATAACGAAAGGCGTGAACCTCTCCCAGGTAATCTATATAGAGGCCCGCATGAGTAAAGCCCCGGGCGGCATTAATATATTGCACCTCAAAAAGATACTTCTGTGAGGGTTTATACTTACCATCTTCAGTAATGGAGCACGAAGCCAACACCGCCGTAAAAACGGCCATCCAGATGATGTTTTTCATCGTTTTAATTCCTTCCGTTAACGGTTAAAGCCGTGTTTATTCCAACATTACACAGGGTAAATTTATTGTACCGGAATAAAAGTTACCCGTATACAGATTACATCTCCCATGCTTTAAAACATGCCTATTCCAATAAGATTAAGCCAATGAACTCATTTGGAGGGCTTCGGGTTCCTCATTATAATATTAGGGTTACTTCCATAACGATTACCAATATATTCTGTTAAAACCAATATTAAAAAAAATAAAACATTAGAACTATGGGGAGAGGAATCATATCATACCGGGCAACACCGTTAATGCTTGTGGAATACAGTTAAGGTCTCGGAGAATTAACGTCTTCGAATAACTCAATAAGTTTTACCGGTAAATCCGCTCCGGGTATCAGATTTCCGAGGGTCTGTACGAAGTTAGTCCCCCTGAGCAAACAGGCCGGCAAAGTAGCGGATGGTATGCGTCAGCCCTTCGATGAGATCAAAACGCGGCTCGTATCCCAGGGCCTCGCGCGTCTTCTCCACCGAGGCCAAGCTGTGCTTGATATCGCCGGGGCGTTCATCGGCGAAGACGATTTTACTTTTCGAATCGGTTGTGCGGATGATCAGTTCGCATAGCTCCCTGATACTGATGGCATAGCCGTTGGCCACATTGTAACGGCCGCCCGCCTTACCCGTGGCCGCCAAAACATTGGCCTGAACCACATCCTTTACATAAACAAAGTCCCGTGTCTGTTCGCCGTCGCCAAAGATGACCAGGTCTTCATTTTTAAGGGCCCGGTTCACAAAAATCGGTATGGCCGCCGCGTACTGGCTCTTAGGGTCCTGTCGCGGGCCGAAGACATTGAAATAGCGCAGAGATACCGTGCCCAGGCCGAAGGCTTCCCGGTACATATCCAGATAATATTCACCATCCAGCTTGGTAATGCCATAAGGCGATTTAGGCTCGGGACGCATATCGGTGGTTTTCGGTGAAGCGGGGTTGTCGCCGTACACCGCCGCGGAACTGGAGTGCACGACTTTTCTGACACCATATTCGCGGGCAGCGTCAAGAATATGAATCAGCCCCTTCACATTAATTTCCACACACTCCAACGGCTTATCCATCGATTCCGGAACCGATATCATGGCCGCCAGGTGATGGACATAATCGGCGTCCCTTAAAACGTCAAAAACAGCCTCGCGATCGGTAATGCTGGCCTCATGCAAGCGGGCCTGCGGAAACAGCGCTACATTCTCCCGTCTACCACTGCGGAAATTATCCATAATATGCACTTCCGCGCCTTCTTCCAACCAATGTTCCACTAAATGACTGCCTATAAACCCCGCTCCGCCGGTAATAACTACCTTCATCAATTCCACTCCTTAATTATTTTCTTGCCCTGCACAAGGCCGGTCACACATTTTATAGTAGCGTGATAAAGAACCGTAAAGTATTTTATATCTTTATGACGCAACTATTCTCGAGGGAAACTGTCATGTATAAAGTTTTTTTAGTCTCAATATTGCTATTGGCCGGTATAACCTTTGCGGGTGAAGCCCGTGAAACGGTGGAATTCCCTTCCGTGGACGGGCTTACAATCACGGCGGACTACTACCCCTTAAAGGAGGCGCCGCTTATCCTTCTTTTTCATCAGGCGGGCTGGAGCCGGGGGGAATACAGGGAGATAGCCCCCAAACTGAATGACATGGGTTTCGCCTGTCTGGCCATAGATCAGCGTTCCGGAGGAGAAGTAAACGGCGTGGTAAATGCCACACATAAACGTGCATTAGACAAAGGCCTGCCCACGGCGTATCTTGACGCCGTTCAGGATATGCAGGCCGCTTTGAACTATGCCCTTACAACATTGGGGTACAATAAAGTAATCGTCTGGGGCAGCTCCTATTCATCCGCCCTCTCTTTTGTGCTTAGTGCCAACAATATGGATAAGGTGAGCGCCATGCTGGCCTTTGCGCCGGGGGAGTACTTCAGCCGGTTTGGCAAAAGCGATCATTTTATCGCCGACCATGCCCGCAAACTCAAGATGCCGGTCTTTATCACTTCGGCCAGGAAAGAACATAAAAACTGGAAAGATATATTTTCAGTTATTCCATCAAAAGATAAAAAGTCTTTTTTACCGGCCACCGCCGGTCAGCACGGCTCGAGGGCCCTATGGGAAAAATTCCCCGAACACAAAGCTTATTGGGCAGCCGTAACGGCATTTTTGCAAAAACTTAAATAGAACACCATAACGGCCATAAACCATAATTTAAAGCCTTTGTTCTACCGGCTCCCCGGCTTGTGAAAAAACGAAGCGGTCAAGCGCAACAGACTGTAAATCTGTCGGCCAGATATCATAGCTAAGACCGCTCATTACCCGCCCGTTCCTTTTTTCTTTTACGGCGTATTACAGGAGAGGATATATAAAATAAAACAAACCCACTGAGAATGGTGATCAGCCCCAAAACGGAAAAAATGCGCAACAAGGTGTTGTTAAAGTCATCCCGTTCGGCGTAATCCATGGTATGCAGCATCCACAGGAAATCAAAATAGCGCCAGCCGGTATGCCGTATGGTACTGTAGCTTCCTTCCCTGGCGGCGATATAAATGGTCGGCGCGTCATCCGTGTCAAAGGATATGGCCCAGGCCGGCAGCGGTTTTTCGCGATACTCATGATGCGGCCCGGTTTGGGTCAGATATTCCACCTTAACCGGCTCGGCCGGAGGAATAATCAGACTTTTGGCCATCCGTATCGCTTCCCGGCGGTTTATGGGGGGGCGCTCATTTCCGGAAACAGCATCAAAAAGACGGGTATCCCCACTACCGTCAGGCAAAAGATAACGTACGCGCGCCAGTATCTGACCATTAAGTTCTATCAAAGAGAAAGCGCGTATGGAATCCGCCCCGGCCTGTTTAAGCTGTTCCACGATCCTTGTGCTGTTTATTTCCGGTAAGTTCACCGGTAACAAAGGGGGATTTTTATGCAGATGGTCGCCGTGAATATCATCCAGGTTCGTCCAACTGAAGTATAAGCCGCCGGCCGTCCATAAAAAGAATTGAATGCCGATAAACAAACCCAGATAGCGGTGATATTTACGAATTTGATAATGAAAACTTTTTTTTAACAGACTAAACATCTTCGGTACTATCCATGCTGTTTTTTAAAATGAAATAAAAAGGATAAAAAAAAAACCCCGATTTCTCGGGGTCTTTGTCTAATTTAGCTCGGGTCGTTCTCATTTCGAGCAGGCTGCTGGGAAGGGGCAGGAATGTTTGGATTGGCATTCCTTTCACCGCTACCGTACAGAAGTCTACGCGGAATATCTAACCCATTATAGGAGCTAAATTCCGTGCTGCTTTCCGGATAACCGGTACGTTTCCAGTCATTATAGACTTCCATATTCAGAAACAAAGCAACATACTTTTCTTCAGCAATGGCGGTAAACAGATCGCTACCGCTTACGCTAAGCGCGGGAAGATTGAAATTAGCGCGAACCTCATTCAGCTTGGCCAGGGCCGTAGCTTCATCGCCGGTTTTAAAAGCGGCTTCGGCAATGATCAACTGAGTTTCTTCCCAGCTCAGGATCGAGGTGCTCAGATCCTTGGCCAGATAGATATCGCTCAGATTGGAGGCAGCGGTGTTACCATCGCCCGGATCCGAACCGACAAAGGCGGTGGGACCGGTGGCGCTGGTACCGTCAAGACGCTCAAAATACTGCTCTAGACGAACCGTATCCTGACGTGTTTTCAGCAATTCAACCAGAAAGCGGCCACTGCGAATATAGCTGTCACGATTCTTAAAGAATTGATACCAGCCATTGGACTCCACTTCCGTGGTTGTGTGATACGTTTTAAAGTTATTAGCCGTGGAAGAGATACCTTTTTGGGCGGCGGCCAGCGCGCGACCGTAATTGGCGGCATCCACTTCGGCCCAGTGCATATAAAGACGGGCTTTCAACGTATAGGCCGCTTCCACCCACTTATTTACGTCGCCACCGTAAACAAAGTCGTTGGGCGGAACATATCCGCCAACACCACTTTGCAGATCGGCAATGGCTTCATCCAACAGGTTTTGCAAAGAGGCATAAATGTCGGACATTTTATCCAGCTTAGGCGTTTCCACATCGGAAACGGCCTCGGAATAAGGCAGATCGCCCCACAGGCTGGAGGCCATACCCATTATGAGAGCTTCCCAAACCTTGGCCATACCGGCATATTCCCGACGGCCCTTGGCCTCGGAATCGGCCTGGATTTTACGAATATCGATAAGGCCGCCACCGGTATAGATACCGGCCATTTCACCGGAGTGATCCCCTTCTGTTACTTCATACTGTCCAAAACCGGCCATCTGACGGTCGGTACCGGACAACTGTTGCATCCAGATGGTGGTGGTACGGGCCAATTGGCCTTCGAACATAAAAAATCCTTTTACCTGAACCGAGTTATACAACAGGTCCGAGGTCACTTCCGTAACCCGGTTCGGGTCAACAGTCGCCTCTTCGGCGTCAAGGAAATTTTGGCAGGATGCCATGTATAATGTCGTTATGAAAACGATGAGCAACCTGACTATGCTTAATATGTTTTTTCTAGTCATACTTTCACTCCTTATTAATAGTTAAACCGCAGGCCAAAGATGATGGAACGGGTTTGAGGCATATTAAAATAGTCAAATCCGCGCCAGCTTACGTTTGCGCCCAGGTTTGTTTCCGGATCGATACCGGTATAGTCTGTCCAGGTAAAGAGATTGCGACCGGTCAGGGTCAATTCGATATCTCTCAGGCCCGTCCATTGATTAATTTCCGGCAGATCCAGCAGGTAGCTGAGCGAAAGCTCTCTCAGTTTTACATAGCTTCCATCCTCAATAAATTGAGAGCTGGGGCCGGTAAAACCGTTACCCAAACCGCTGGCTCCCACAAAGCTGTAGAAATCCAGATTGGATACTTCCTTGCCCTGTCCCGGTCCGGCGCCTTCAAATACGCGCGTGCCGTCACGGTCTTCACTGTCCTTGTGGGTTCCAAAGAACATCAGAGCGCCTTTGGTACCGTTCCAGATATCGCCGCCCTGCTTGATGTCAAACAGTGTGGAGATACGCCATTTTTTAAAGATGGTAAAAGTGTTACGGATACTGCCGGTCCAATCCGGATTGGGATCGCCAAGAATGCGAATTTCAGGATCCACAATCGGGAAACCGTCACCATTTACAAACAGGTCGCCCTCTTTCCAGCCGCTATAGGCCTCGTCGATATTGACGCCCTGCTGTACATTGCCGTTTTCATCAACGATATTGGTTACAATACCGCGGCCAAAGCGTACAAAGTCCTCGCCGCGGAATACGCCGAGAGGCTGTCCTTCAACGGCATAAGCCGCCAGGCTGGAGAAACCACCGATACCAACAAAGTCAACATCGGGAAGGCTCAACACCAGGTTGTCGTTTTGACCATATTGCAGATTTACATCCCACTTAAAGTTCTTCATGTTTATGGGACGGGCCTGAATGCCGATCTCGATACCCTTGTTCTGGATAACGGCGGCATTACGAATTTGACTGGTAAAACCTGTGGAAGGTGCCAGACTTACAGGATAGATAACATCCTCGGACTCGGAGTCGTAAATAGTAAAGTCAACACTTAAACGGTTTTCAATCAGACCCAACTCGAAACCATATTCCAGTTCCTTTGTTCTCTCCACACGCAGGTCGGGATTACCGCGGGTACCTGAAGTAAAGAAACCGCCATAACCGTAGGCCGTGGAGTTCAGCACTTCACCCCAACCGGAGCCGAAAGCGCCTTGTCCAAAAGCAGAGATGGTCGAATAGGCCGGAGCTTCACGACCCGTTTCACCATAGGCCAGACGCAGTTTACCATAAGGCAACCATTTTTTAAGTGCTTCACTTTCGTTAAGGAAAGGCAACTTGGTAAATTCCCAGGCGGTGCTCACCTTGGGGAACCAGAAACGGTTCTTACCGGCGTTAAAGGTGGAAAAACCGTCGTTACGCAAGGCAGCCGTAACAAACAACTGATTCCACATATCAAAGGTCACCTGACCATAGAAGGACTCCAGGCGTACCGTGGATTCATATTCGCCGGGAGAATAGGAACTGGTGTTGCCCAGTTGATTAAAGCCGTAAACAGACATATTGTCACCGGTGGTGGAGAAAGAGGTCGATTTACGCTCGTTCCAGTTATGCCCCACATAGGCGGTTACGGCCATGTCGGCAAAATCAAAATTACCGGCCGCTTTAATGATCAGGTTTCCGTCCGTCTCCTGATAGCCATACTCGGAACGGGTAATTGTTCCCTCGGGAGCGCTGGAGGAACTGGGCGGCAATACATAACGACGGTTGTCGTTGGAAAAGTCACGACCCAATACATAACGGACGTTTAACCACTCCAGAGGATCGTAATTTATGGTAACATTACCGAAAACACGGCTGACCTCGGTCAGGTTCACCTGTTCATTGGCAATAAAGAAGGGGTTATCATAACCGCGGGTTCTTTTCAGAACGGTCGGGTTGGGATAACGGTAAGAACGGTGCAAACCGGTTACAGGGTCTATATAAGGTTCATTGTTGAAATCCGGCGGCGTACGGAAAGCGCCAAGCAACAGACCGGAAAGGTTGGAACCTTTTTGGATACGGTTTGCCTTTGTTTTTACATAACCGAGGTTACCGGTCACATCCAGTTGCGCGCCGATGCGCTGGGTGGCCTTCAGGCGGAAAGAACTACGCTCATAGTCGTTATTTCCCTTGATAAAGCCCTGATGATCCGTGCGGCCAAAGGAGAGATAATAATCGGTGGTTTTGCTGCCGCCGGAAAGGCTCAGGTTCTGCTCGATACGGTTACCGGTTTGGAACAGCTCCTTGGCATGATCATAAATGCTCACGTCAGACAGTGTATCCAGTTTCGGCCCCCAGGATGTGGAAATGGTACCAAAACGACGGCCAAACAATCCCTGGCCATATTTGGTTTGCAGGGCAGGCAATTGAGTTACCTCATCCGAGGAAGATGTGATTTTATAGGTAGCGCGCACTTTGCCCGGCTTACCGGATTTGGTGGTAATCAATATTACCCCGTTGGCAGCGCGCGATCCATAGATTGCGGCCGCCGCGGCGCCCTTAAGAATCTCTATGGATGCGATGTCTTCCGGGTTAATATCCGAAGCACGGTTCATCTCGGTAACACCGCCGTGAGGGCTGGGGTTGATCGATCGGTTGTTAATAGGCACACCATCAACAACGAACAGGGGCTGTGTTCCGCCGATAAGCGTATTCGAACCACGAATACGGATATAAGCGGATGCGCCCGGCTCACCACTGTTGGTGGTAATTTCCACGTTGGAAACCTTACCGGCCAGACCGGCAACAA
>JALTKX010000096.1:0-536 GCA_027006055.1 Calditrichia bacterium
GGCAGCTTCCAAAAGCGCCAGTAGGAGTTGTCCAGGCCGGGCTGCTCGGTATACTCGATGCCGGGAATCCAGTTATTTTTTATGATATAATCAATCTGTGCCTGAACCTCTTTGTCGCTAAAGGGCGGCAGGTAAGAAAAAGTTTCGGTATACATGGTTTTCTCCTTTTTCGTTTTAAACGTTCAACGCATCCACGGTGTCAAATTCAAAGGTGATGTCCTTCCAGGTTTCCAGGGCTTTCTTCAACTCCGGAGAGATACGGGCCGCTTCCATCAGGATATCCCGCCCCTCGCGCATCAGGTCGCGCCCTTCGTTGCGCGCCTTAACGGCGGCTTCCAGGGCCACGCGGTTGGCGGTGGCTCCGGCGCGGCTGCCCCAGGGGTGACCCAGCGTTCCCCCGCCAAACTGCAGAACGGAATCATCCCCGAACAGATGCAGCAACTCCGGCATATGCCATACGTGTATGCCGCCCGAGGCCACGGGGAACATGCCCGGCACCGACACCCAGGGCTGATCAAACAATATGCCCTCATTTT
>JALTKX010000096.1:546-1337 GCA_027006055.1 Calditrichia bacterium
GGCAGCTTCCAAAAGCGCCAGTAGGAGTTGTCCAGGCCGGGCTGCTCGGTATACTCGATGCCGGGAATCCAGTTATTTTTTATGATATAATCAATCTGTGCCTGAACCTCTTTGTCGCTAAAGGGCGGCAGGTAAGAAAAAGTTTCGGTATACATGGTTTTCTCCTTTTTCGTTTTAAACGTTCAACGCATCCACGGTGTCAAATTCAAAGGTGATGTCCTTCCAGGTTTCCAGGGCTTTCTTCAACTCCGGAGAGATACGGGCCGCTTCCATCAGGATATCCCGCCCCTCGCGCATCAGGTCGCGCCCTTCGTTGCGCGCCTTAACGGCGGCTTCCAGGGCCACGCGGTTGGCGGTGGCTCCGGCGCGGCTGCCCCAGGGGTGACCCAGCGTTCCCCCGCCAAACTGCAGAACGGAATCATCCCCGAACAGGTGCAGCAACTCCGGCATATGCCATACGTGTATGCCGCCCGAGGCCACGGGGAACATGCCCGGCACCGACACCCAGGGCTGATCAAACAATATGCCCTCATTTTTATCGGCCGGCACAAAGTCATCGCGGATCAATTTGGCCACGCCCAGGGTGGATTGCCGGTCGCCCTCCAGCTTGCCCACCACGGTACCGTTGTGCACATGATCGGCGCCCACGACGCGGCACCATTTTGCCAGCACCCGCCAGTGTATGCCATGGTTGGGCTGGCGGTCCAACACGGCGTGCAGGGCGCGGTGGGCATGGAGCAGAATACCGTTTTGCCGGGCCCATTTGGAGAGGGAGGTAAAGGCGGTAAAGC
>JALTKX010000097.1 GCA_027006055.1 Calditrichia bacterium
ACTCCCGAAAACCGGCGGAAAAAGAGATTCTTCTCTTGCGAGAATTTCAGGAATACAGCTATCAGGAGATTGCCGAAATGCTGGAGATACCCGTGGGCACGGTGATGTCGCGCCTTTATACGGCGCGCAAGGCCCTAAAAGAAAAATTAAAACACAAAGTAGCGGATTTAATCTGATGAAAAATGAAAAACCCATCCCCGAAGAGTGGCAACACCTGTTGATGAAAGCGCTGGATGAGGCGCTGACGCAAGAAGAGCAAAGCCGTTTTGAACAGCTTTTGGAAAGCAGTACGGAGTTCCGCCATGAATGGCGTGAGTTCAGCGCCGTGCATGCCCTGACCAAAAAGGTACGCTACAAAGAACCACAAGGGGAGATATGGGATATGTATCAAACCAACGTTTACCACCGAATCGAACGGGGCTTATCCTGGTTCCTGACCCTGACGGGTATCCTGATACTGACGGCGTACGGCCTGTATGAATTTGTGACCTTGTTTCTGGCCGACCCCGCCATTCCGGGCATGGTTAAAATTGGGGTTGTTTTTCTGGGGTCAGGTTTAGTAGCTTTGTTTTTCTCCGTTGTGCGGGAAAAACTGTTTATTCGCAAGAACGATCCCTACAGAGAGGTGGAACGATGATCATTGTTACAACCCCTACCATTGCCGGAAAAACGATTACCGAAACCCTGGGCCTGGTGAAAGGCAACACCATTCGCGCCCGCAACATCGGCCGTGATATTATCGCCGGTCTGAAAAATATCACCGGCGGCGAAATCGAGGAATACACCAAGCTTCTGGGCGAAGCCCGGGAACAGGCCATCGACCGCATGATCAAAGACGCCGAACGTCTGGGCGCCGACGCCATCGTATCCCTGCGCTTTTCCACCAGCGAAGTTATGGATAAAGCGGCCGAGGTGCTGGCCTACGGTACCGCTGTTCGCCTTAAATAATACCGCCTCCCGGCATCGCGGGGTTCAAAGCTCTAAAAGAAAGATATACCCGTTTTCGCTTCCCATGCACCCCCGGGATATTATACCTGTCATAATCGACGGCCCTTAACCGCCAGCAGAAGCGGATTATGGAAAAACATGCATCTCTGTGATCTATCCATTAAATTAGCAAAAGTGTATAAAAGTTGTGTGGTTATCCCCACCAATTCAACTCTGTACAGGCATCTAAAAGTTTTCGGCAATCAAGGAGAAGTTTTATGTCTACCCGCGCCGGTCGTTTATGCAGGTCTCTCTTTTTTCTTTGGCCATTTCTTGCCTTTTCCGCCGTGTCGGCATTCCAGCCGCGGCAGATAAAAATTATCGAGGTGCGTGACGCCAATCTTTTTTTTACGGCGGACAGCCAGCTCATCGCCCTGGCCAATGTTCACAGCCCTTCCATACAGGACAGCGACAGCCTAAAAAAAGCGTTGGCCGATAAATTTATAAAGTTTTCCCGGGAACAGCTTCTTTCCTGGCCCATGCAGTTCATTCCCTCTCCCGGCAGGGATTGCGGCGCCGATTCCGTAATCAGCGGACACCTTTATAAAGAGTTTCCCCTTTCCCGGCAATATATAAACGCCCTCTATCTGGAAAGGGGCATGGGTTTTTACCTGCCCTGCGACACGCTGCACAGGGGAATTTTATTTGCGGCGGCCCAAAAAGGTATTGAAAAACGGCTGGGCGTCTGGCGGGAACAAAAAGAGGGCCCCGTTAACCTTCTGCGCCGTTTCCGGGGCAGTGTGTGGCTCTATCCCGTTTTTAACCCGGATGATAAATATATCCCCGTTTTTGGCTTTAACTACCGCTGGTCCGATTTGATAAAGCTCTACAAAAAGGGTCTGTTTTACACAAATTTAACCGCCGAGACGGGTACTCTTGTCTTTTTCTATTTCCCCTATATAAATGCGGGATGGGAAGCGGGATATGGCAACCTTTATCTACGGCTGAACTATGGCGCCGTTCTGCCCCTTCCCGGTCAGGAAAGCGGGATAAGCTCACGGAGCCTGCCGGGCCTGGATATCGGCTTTCGTTTCCAAATGGGAAAAGCCTGGATGGAGTTGGAGTATAATCTGAATCGTACGGAGATTGCAAACCTAAATATCGTAACCCTCTCCTTTATCTTGCCCGCCAACAGATAGCCGGAGAGCCCGTCAGCGGATCAGCGCGTCAAAAACGGATTTATGACGAGCGATATAGGCGCGCATCTTTTCCAGGCCGTACAGACCGGGAGCAAGGGGAAAGGCGGACTGATCATCCGCGGCCTTGTTTACAACACGCTCCGGCTTGCCATAGCCCAGCTCCTTCAGCCGCTCTTCAATCCGGGTATTTTCCAGGGCGGAAAGCGCGTCGGGGTTTTCTATAAGCAGATAACGGGTCTGCGCGTTGTTACTAAAAACAGCGCTTCGTTCCCGCCAGCGTTCGGTCTGCCGGTTTATATTCTCCATCACCCGGTCCCGTTCCATCTCCCGGCGTCCCAGACGCAGCCGGTTAATCATCTTCTGTTTTTTTTGTATTTCCACGCGCAGGGCATGCAGTTGCCCCAGCCACAGCAAGGAGAGTTTTGGCAGGGCTAAAAAGCTTAGACTCAGGGCCGTGGGCGGCATATCCAGCAAAAGAATATCAGCCTTGCCGTCCCGATAAAGATGATCAAAGGCGCGCATCAGGGCGTAGCTCTCCACCCCGGGGGCATGGCGGATGACCTTGAAATGTTTTTCCAGGCTGAAGGTAGTCAGATAGGCGTAGGCCGCCCGGAACTGTTGCTCCGCCTCCTTCAGATATTCCCTGCTCCACTTTTCGGGATCGATCTCGGCCACCGAGAGGTTTTCCAGAACCGATACGGGCCGGTCGGCCAGCTTCCTTTGGAAAATATCGCCCAGGTTATGGGCGGGGTCAAAGGAGGCCAGCACAACCCTGCGCCCCCTGTCCGCGTGGTAGAGGGCGGACAAGGCGGAAAGGGTAGACTTTCCCACACCGCCCTTGCCCATAAAAAAACGTACCTGCGGCCGGGCGGCGCTCATGAGACATCCAACCGGGAAAACTGTTCGGAAAGGGGATTTTGGGCCGTATTCAGCCGGGCCAGCATGATGGCGAACTCTTGCGGCATGTCGGGCAGCAGTTCCCAGGCCACGGGCAGCGGCGCCGAGGGCAATCCGACCATATAGCCAAGCGTTAACAGGCCGAAAATATGTTGCAGCTCATGCATCTCCCATTCCAGGTCTTCCACGGCCTTGCGGCGGTGCTGTTGATCGAGGCCTTTAAAAAATTTCTTTATCCCGGCAAAAAGCGACATTGGTTTCTCCCATGACAAAGGCATAGTTTAGCCATGAGCCGCCATATAGGCAAGCATCAAAAAAAAAGCCCCGCATTGCGGGGCTTAATCATAAGAAATGAAAAGTTATTTAAGCAGGGTCATGCGCAATACGGCCACATCACGGCCGTTAAAATTCAACTGCATAAAATAGATACCGCTGCTTAAATCCTTTCCGTTAAAGGATACCGAGTGCCTGCCGGCGGTCTGATTCCCATTCTGCAACTCCGCTACCTTGCGTCCGCTAAGATCAAAAACGCGGATCAGCATATGGCCCGCCTGAGGCAGGGCATAATCAATCCTGGTTACCGGATTAAAAGGGTTGGGATAGTTTTGGGCCACTTCAAAATTTTCAGGCAGGGTAAATTCCTCTCCGTTAATACCAACGATGCTGTTATCCTTAACCAGCAGCATGCGGTTCACATCCTTGGTTTCGGCATTACTCGCGCTTACCGTTATGGTATAAAAATAGGCCAGGATGTCATCGCTGCCCGAAATCTTGGAGAATGTTGATGAGGGAAAGCCATCGATATGTATGGGCCAGAAAAATTTAACGGTATTCTTGGCGCTGATACTGTCAAAGGTCATTAAGGAATCGACACTGTCACGGATCGACAGTTCCAACGGCAATCTCAGGGAAGCCAGAACACTGTCCGCGGCAACATCACCGCTGTTGTAGATGGAAACCTCGATATCAAAATCGGTGAAGCTCAGGGTATCGTTGTCCAAAATAACCGTTCCCGGCGCGTTAACCACTACGGCCAGCGGCGGTAACAGGTCTTTATTGGCGATCAGAAATCTGGAACCGGTATTATTGGATTCATTGGACTCCACAATATAATCATGCTGATCCACAACCACATAGATTTCATGGTATTCCGGCAGATCGGGAGTAAGCCAATCCACGGACAGGGTTTTAGATGCTCCGGGAGCAAGGGAATCGATGATAAAGAATGTACTGATGGCGTTATTGGCCTCGGGCCGTCCATCATAGAACTGTACGGATACCTCATAGGCGGTTTCAAAACCGTAATTATGTACCGTGGCGTTAATGGTTACCGGTGTGCCGGGCGTGGCGCTGACCGTATCCGGATCAAAATCGATATCTCCGCCGGAAATGGCCAGGTCGGGCAGACCGATGGCAAAATTCAGCGGCACAAAATCGGCACCGTAACTGGCGCCATTGGAGGTTATAACGGAGATGTTTTCGGTGGCAATCACATTATAAACCGTATTGGCCGAACCGAAATAAAAATGATCTCCCCTGTTCAGCATTTCGGTATAAACCGTATCGCCGCTAGCCAGATCAATCACCATAACGGTATTATTATCGGCAAAGGAGTAAATATCCGTATCACCGTAAATAACAGGCATAATAAAGTGACGGCCAATACCCTCCCCGGATTCATCTATCTGCCGGGTCAGATAAAAATAAGAGCCTGTCCAGGCGGCATACGGGGTGTTGCTCACCGTAACATTTTTATTGGTTTGTACCTGCCAATATAGATCGCCGCTAACGGCATAGGAGGCCACTTCGCCATAGTTCAGTGTGTCGGCCATCAGGGTGTCTCCCGTTTCAGTATTTGTCAGCAGATAGATGGTGGAGTCCTGATAGGCGCTTATAACCACGCCATTACTCCAGTTGCCAACATACCCGGAGAAACCGTAAAAGTTTGTTCCGGCAAAGGTGCCGTTATCGCTGGGGATATAGTAGCCCTGATCCGTATAACTGAGCGCGGAAACCGGCTTGCCGGCGGAGACCTGTAAAAACTTTGAATTCACATCGTTGATTTCCAGATGCTCGCCCCGGTTTAAAATCACGGCCGCTATGGTTGTTGAATCTGTCAGGTTTTTAACCACCAGCTCCGTACCGTCATGGTAGGCAAAAACAATGAAGTGCTCGTTTGGAAAATCGTTGGCGGGCATAAAGGTGTTTATATGGGTGGAAAGAGGGCTGCCCGACTCATCCACGGCAAAGAAACCCATAACACTGCGCGTAATCGGATCGCCGATCAAAACGGTAAACGAGTTATTACAATCCACGCGATAGGAGCCTTTACCCGGTTTAAAGCTGTAGAACTCATCTTTATTGAGCATAACGCTGTCAACGGCCACGCCGCTGGCATCAAAAACTTTAAACGCCGAGTTATCAAAATAACTGAAAACCACAATATCATTAAAGGTATAGGTACTTGTCGAATATATGAAATCACCGCTTTGCACGGCGGCCATGGATCGTGAGGCCTTGGAAAAAGAGACCTGATCCAGGCTGCTGCCCGAGCCGCTGCCGGGAACCTGTGCCCATAAAATCCCGGAAAATAAAATGATACTAAGAAATAAGAATTTTTTCATATTCCGCTCCTTCTTTTAATGGATCTGTAAATAGGCTATCGTCCTGGTTTGAATAATCATAACCTCAGTAAAGTCTAAATCCAGGAGATAATGAACGGGAAAATAAATATGCACCGGATATGTGATATTTTTGCTGATTTTTATTGACGCCAGTCACCCTTAATTACAGAAAGGTGAATGGAAAGCCATGGTTTCTACCTCCGTGCCCCCTGGCCCGCCCAATTCAAATCGTGAAATCAGCTTTTGCAACTGTACGGCCTGGGCGGAAAGCTCATTGGCCGATGAAGCCACTTCCTGGGCGCTGGCAGCATTGGCGCGGGTGTGGTCATTAATATTGTCAAGCTCCTTCTTTATGGAAACACTGTATTTATTTTGTTCCCCGGAAGCGGCGTGTATCCGGTTAATAATTTCCGAAATACCCTGCACGCCCTTGATGATTTCCGCCAGTTCCCCGGCGGTGGTATTGGCCGTTTTCACGCCATCGGCCACTTCCTTTAGTGAATCACCGATCAGCATCGTGGTTTCATTGGCCGCTTTGGCGCTGCGATGGGCCAGACTGCGCACCTCCTGGGCCACCACGGCAAACCCCTTGCCATGCACACCGGCGCGTGCCGCTTCCACGGCGGCGTTCAGCGCCAGTAAATTGGTTTGAAAAGCGATCTCGTCAATCACTTTAATGATGGTTGATATTTTTTGGGCCGAACGGTCGATATTGTCCATGGCCGTCAGCATATCGGCCATTTTTTGTTCGCTGCCCCGGGCCTTATCCCGCACGGTGCCCACCAGGCTTACCGCTTCCGAGGCGGCGTCAAAATTGTCCGTGGACTTATGGCCCAGCTCGGTAAGGGCATTCAGCACCTCCGCCAGAGAGGCGGCCTGTTCCGTTGCCCCTTCGGAGACGATCTGGTTACTGGCCGATACCTGGGCCGTTCCGGCCTGCACCTCCTCAATGGAACTGTTCACTTCCGCTATGGTATGGGCCAGGGAATCCGCGGAGCTGTTTACCGTCTCCTTCAGTTTCCTGAAATCACCGGCAAAGTCACCATGCACCCGGGTATGTAAAACACCCCGTTCCACATCATTCATCACTTCCATGATCTCCCGGACGGGTTCCGAAACATTGATAAACACCTCATTAACCCCCTCGATCAGTTCTTTCCAGATACCCTGAAACTCCCCGGATTCGGTTCTTTTGGAAAGATCGCCGTTTCTTGCGGCGGCGGCTATTTCCCCCACGCGCGCGGTTAACTTTTGCAAAACGCGCACATACTGATTGACGCTTTCCTTTATCACATTAAACGCGCCGCTGTACTCGGTTTCTATTTCCTCGGGAACCACGCCGGATGAAATATCCCTTAAATAGGCGGAAGTGACATTCAGGGGATCGATAAAGGTCTCCACCAGGCGATTCATCTCATTTAGCAGCTCCTGCCAACTGCCGGAAAAGCTGCTGTTATCCGCTCTCCGCTCCAACTCCCCTTTCCTCATGGCCTCAATAAGAGAGGAAGCCTCCCTCAAAAGCGACCTCAGGCTGCGCTTCATGTTCTCCATGGCCCGGCCCAGTACATCATTCTCCGATAAAACGGTTATGGAAACCGATAAATCACCCCCGGCAATCTGTTCGGCCACCCGGGCTTTTTCCCGGATCACATTGCGCAAGCTCTCCATGGCCCGCTCCAGGTCGCCAATCTCATCATCATTCTCTATTTCCAGTTCGATATCAAGACTGCCCCTGGCCATTTCCTCCGCCGCCTCGCGGGCCTGCAAAACGGGCGCCAGTATTTTCCGCTTTAACAGCATGTCCATTACAAATAAAAATCCCAGGCTGATAAACACCAGCACGGAGATAGCGATATTGCCGTATTTCATGAGCACATCGGCCTGATGCCGGTGTTCCATCAATTCTCCCTTTAAGGCGGTGGAAGAACCGTTCATGCGTGACATGACGGCGGAAAAGGCCTCCGAAGCGGCCCGGGCCGCTTCGGCAATCGCTTCCGGAGAACCGCCTAAAACGGCTTTTATGCTGGCATCCACGCGGGAAAAATAGTTTTGTGCCGCGCTCTTTACCGGAAGCAGAATAGAGTCCGGCACGTTCCAGTTATCCAGAATAACGGTGAATACATTTTTTTTTATGAGCAGCAGGCTTTTAGCCTGCCCGGGAGAAGTGCCCGTCACCGGGTTGTAAACAGAGAGTTCCGTTTCCCTGAATTCATGCAAAAGGTTTTGCAGATAGGCCGTGCTTTCTGTTCTGTTTATGCCGCTAAAGGCCTGTTCATTAACATCCACAATCATAAACTGATTGTAAAGGAACACCACGATTACCGTGGATAAAATAACAAACAGCATGACGGTCAGGATACGGAATTTACTTTTTAATTTCATTGGCGTGCTCTACTTTTCCAAAAATGCGCGTGGACTTTAATCTGTTTTACTTAGGTTTATTTCAAGGTCGCGCCGCTTTCATGGATCATATAAAGGATGGCGTCCCTGAAATCTTCATCCTTGCAATCCATGCATCCGCCCTTGGGGGGCATGGTACCGTATTTACCGTTGGTCACGCCGTTTTTTACACTGTGCACCAGAGTGCTTAAGCCCTTGTCGGCGTTTTCCTGCCAGCGCTTTTTATTGGTTATGGCCGCGGCGCCGGCAACGCCATCCCGGTGGCAGGCAAAACAAATTTTATTAAATACCGCCTTACCGTTATCCAGTTGCGCTTTTGTGGGCGTGCCGGCAAACAGCAGGGCCGTTGCAATAAAAACAAAAACAAGCAAAAACAGATTCTTCATAATGCTGCTCCTATATGAGATTAATATTATCTATTTTTCGGACTACTAAATCTTAATAATAAACATTATGGGAGCTGTGATTAGTTTTTGTCCACGGGCGGGGAAGGCGGAGCATTGAAAAATAAAAAAGGGATGGTGATTATGAGTCACCATCCCTCAAAAAAGAAACGTCTTTAGAAAGGTTTCTATTACGCGGCGTAAGGCTTTTTGCTCATATGATAAATAAACTTGATATGGGTAGCCAAAGCCGAGAGCATACTTTTATACTCAACATACTTAACGCCGAATTCCTCACATGTTTCACGTACGATCCGGCTGATTTCCGGATAGTGCACATGGCTGATTTTGGCAAACAGATGATGCTCGATTTGAAAGTTAAGACCGCCGATATACCAATAAAGGAAGCGGCTGCGGGTGGCAAAATTAGCCGTGGTTTCAATTTGATGAATCGCCCATTCGTTTTTCACCGCGCCGTCATTGGGATCGGGCTCGGGAAAGCTGTTATCCTCCATGGTATGGGCCAGTTGAAATACGATGGAAAAGGTGAATCCCAGAATCATATGCACCAGCAGGAAGACCAATAACACCACCCACCAGCTATGAAAAAACATGGGCAGCACCAGGGCATAGAAAAAATAAAAGGCTTTCATCAGCCAAAAGCGGGTCGATTCCTTAACGCCGGCCTTCGGCAGCTTGTAGCGGCCGATGCGCCCGCTGATGAACTTTTGAAAATCGGTAAACAATACCATCGATATGGTGAGCAGGCTGTAAGCAGGCAGGGCATACAAAATCTGAAAACGGTGCCAGGGACGCCACTCCTGCTGCGGACTCATGCGCAATAAGCCGCTGGACTCGATATCGGTGTCCATGCCGGCGATATTGGTGTAGGTATGGTGCAGCACATTGTGTTTATGGTACCACAGGCGGGCGTTGCCTCCGAGAATATCCATGGTGTAACCCATGATTTTGTTAATTTTTCTGCTACGCGCGAAACTGCCGTGAACGCTGTCATGCATTACGTTAAACCCCACCAGGGCAAAGCCCTGCGCCAGCAAAAAGGAAAAAATAAGTGTATCGATCCAGCCCTGGGCAAAAAAGACCAGATAGACATAACTGACAACAACCAACCCGATCACGATCACGCTTTTAAAGGCAAGCTTTTTGCCCCCCGTTGGTGTTGTCCCCTTTTCCGTAAAATAAGAATTGATCCGGGTCTTAAGCTCCTTATAGAATTCGGCTTTTCCCGGAAAATGAACTTTAGTCGACATACGACTCTCCTAAAAAAATAAATACAGCGGAAGCCTTAAACTTCCATAACAGGTCAATATAGCCTCATGCCCGGCATTCTGCAAAAGAATATATAATTTTACCTTAAATTCAATATTCGGCCGTTTGTCCGCCGTGTTTAACCAAACCGAAAAAAGCCAGCAGGGATTCGATAATAATCCAGGCCACAACAAAGATGATAAAGATATTAACGCTTTGCAGCAGAAGCGAAGAAGAGGCAAAACTTATCTGATTGTCGATACCGGCCCACAGGGTCATCACGCTCATAAACAAGGCCGGCAGACCGCCGGTAAGCCACAGCCAGCCCTTTTTCGTCCGCTTCATATAGAGGGTGACAATAACCAGGGCCAGGGCCCCCAGGGTTTGGTTAACCGCGCCGAACAGAGGCCACATGGCCAGGGCGCCCTTACCGTCCGCGCCCGAGGCAAACGCCAACAGCATGGCGGAACCGACAACCACCGCCGTGGCCGCATAGCGGTTTTGCAGGGCGGGGAATTTTAAATCCGTGGCCAGCTCACTAACCACATAGCGTTGAATGCGCGTGGCCGTATCCAGGGTGGTGCCGGCAAAGGAGGCGACAAACAAGCCCATCAGAGCCACGGCAATGCCCCGGGGCAATCCGGTCATGGCCATCATATTGGCCGCGCCATCCACAAAGGCACCCACCTTGCTGCCCAGACCCTTGGCCGCCACCCAGGAGGCATAATGGCTGTTCCAGGCGGCTGCGCCCGTCAGGTGCTGCCCGTCGGCGGTGGTGTAGCCCAAGCCGATTCCGGCGGCCACGGCGATAATCACCAGGGTGGCCAGCCCTCCTTCCACCAACATGGAGCCGTAGCCGACAAAAAGAGCGTCCGGTTCGCTGCGCAGTTGCTTGGCGGTGGTTCCCGAACAGACCAGACAATGAAAACCGGATATAGCCCCGCAGGCGATGGTGATAAACAAAAAAGGCCACATGGGCGGCGCTTCCGCCGGGGCGGTCTGTACGGCGGGCGCCACCACTTCCAACCCGCCCCAGATGACCGAGGCCAGCACGCCCAGCACCAGCAGGGCCATGGCCGTAATCAGTTGATAGGCATTGATGAAATCCCGGGGTTGCAACAGGGTGGTTACCGGCAGCACCGAGGCGATATAGGCATAAATCAGCAGCAGGATGGTCCACACGCCCGTTGGCGGAATGCCGGCCACGGCGGGCATGGTAAAGGGGAAATAGTAACCGAACACCACCAGGGCATAAAGCAGCCCCAGGGCCGCCAGCGTCCACAGGGTGATGTTTTTTCCCCGGTGATAAATCATACGCCCAAGGAATATGGCAACCGGTATCTGCAGCCACACCGGCCACACCGCCGAGGGGTACATATCAAAGATGACGGCAATCACCAGACCGAAGATGGCGATGACAATCCACAGGGCCAGAAAAACCAGAATGAAGAAGAAAACACGGGTACGCGCGTTGATGTACAGCGCGGTGGCCTCGGAAATGGACTTACCCTGGTTGCGCAGGGAGATGACCAGCGAGCCGAAATCATGCACGGCGCCCATGATGGCCGAACCGAGAAAGACCCATAGCAGCGCGGGCACCCAGCCCCAGATAATGGCGATGGCCGGCCCCACAATCGGCCCGGTACCGGCAATGGAGGTGAAATGATGACCAAAGATTATTTCCCTGGCCGTGGGCACATAGTCCACGCCGTCGTTAAACTCTACGGCGGGCGTCTTCCGTTGCGCGTCCAGACTAAAAACCCGCCGCGCCAGAAAACGGCCGTAAAAACGGTACATGATCATATAACCGATAAAAACGGTGCTGACCATAATGATGATTTCCATGGCCGGAACCCTGCTTTGAATGGATGAAGAACTAAAAATATAAAAGGGAAGGCAACAAAGCAAAAAGCGCCGCTTCCGCTGTTTTCCCCGGGGATGAAGCAGCGACCATAAAAAAAGCGAGCCGGAAAGCTCGCTTTTTGGGGCTGCAATTTTTTATTTCAGCTTCTTTTCTATCATCGCCTTCACTTCATCGGCCAGGGAGCCGGGCATGGTCATGTTTTTCATAAAGGCCCACTTTCCGGCGTCTTCAAAAAATATCTTCATGCGATACATGGCGGTAACCATCCGTACCTTCACATCCGCGCCATCCTGAACCACCACCAGGCTGAAGGGATAGGCGCCCGCGTCCGCGATCCCCGCGCAATCGTAATCCTCGCGCTCCTCGTCATCACCGGCGCCGACGATATCGAAAGACCTGGCCTCCATCTTCCTTCCGGTAACGCCGATGATGCTCATGGCGTATTTCTCCATCGGCAGGCTGAAGGCGGCATACATACCCCATTCCGGGCCGGGCTGGGCCAGGGCCTCGCTCACCTTTTGGGCCACATCCCGCCACTGAGCGTTTTTAACAACAAAAACATCCTCTATCTTTTCGGAAAAAGCGCCGCCGGCCATAACGCCCATGGTTTTGGAGATAAAGCCCTCCTCGCGCATCTGTCCGTATTCCTTTGTGGAGGGGGTTCCCTGCGCCGCCGCCATGATCAGATCACGCAGCTTTTGCAGGTGGCTTGCGCTCAGTTGCTCATATTTGGCATCGTCCATCAACATGGTGCGGTTGATGGAATGGGGATTGACCACCGAAATATGGGTACCGGCCTCATCCTGAAATATGTTGATGCGATCGGTGGCGGCAAAGGGCGCCGTAAGCGGGTTGGCCGCCATCAACTGCTCTGTATAGCTGGAGTCATTCAGTAAAATCAGATGCCCCTTATAGCCGCAATCCTCCGGCACGCCATAGTCATAGCTGGCCAGTACCTTAAAGCCGGCCGCGGAAGCCTGCCCGGTTATCCCTTGGGTAATGGAGGGCAGATCCCCCTTGACCCCGGTAAGAACAAATTGATAAACGCCATATTCCCCGGCCTGAACCGACAGGGAAAACAGAATAAGTAAAACAAACAGCCTCTTCATAAAACCTCCGTAATGATGTTAGGAACGTGGGTAAACATATTAGCCATTTCCCGTAAAAAGTGCAACAAGCAGGCAGGTGAGCTCTTTTATGGTTTGAGTCTCAAAGCGGCGCATCTTATATTATACCGTTTCGGTTAAATAGAGAAAAAAAGGCGGGCCCATGTTATTCTCCCTGAAAAAAGAATATGATCACGCCATCCGTATTTGCGGATTTTTAGCCGGTCATTATGGCGACTCCAGACCCATTCCCGTGCGGGAACTGGCGGAGCGCCTGCTGGTAAGCAAGCCCTTTGCCACAAAAATTGTTTACCAACTGCGCCTGAGCGGCCTGCTGGCCTCGGAACAGGGAAAATACGGCGGTGTCCGTCTGCGGCTCTCCCCCCGGGAAATCACCCTTTATGACATCTTAAAAGCCATGGGCATGGGACGCATGATCAGCGAGTGCGTGCTGGAAGAGGATTTTTGCCCCCTGCCCGCTCCCTGCAAGATTCACGGTTTTTTTATGGAGCAGGAAGCCCGGCTGGTCACGGTGTTTAAGAACCGGAAACTGGCGGAATTTGCCTTTACCGAAAAAGATTTTAAAACCTCCTCCCCCCGGTGACGCCTGCCGCGCCTTAAAAATTATACCCCGCCCGAAAATAGAGATAACTTTCGTTATTTTTATTGGCATAAAAAGAGTTGAAATTATAGGCATAGGTCACTTCAAAGGGACCAAAGGGCGTATCCAGGGTCAGGGCCGCCCCCAGGGCATGCATCCAGCGAAACGTGCCCCCCACAATACGTTCGTTTTGCCGGCGCTCGTCATAGGCGCTGTTGGCAATCAGCGTGCCGTACCACCGTTCGCTAAAGCGGTAGCGCCAGTCCAGGCGCACAATGCCTATCTTTTGGCCGGTAAGCTGAAAGTATTCCAAACCGACAAAATTTTTGGGACCGCCCAGGTAAAAGTTTTTATAGACGGGGATATCCTGCGACGCCTGACCGTAAAAACCGTAAAAACGGACAGTATGCCTTGCGGTGAGGCTCAGATAGTTCTCGAAAATAATGTTAAATTTATAATAGCGGTCGGATGATAAAAGCTGTACAAAACTGCCCTCGTATTTGGCGGAAAGCAGATAGCCCCGCCGGGGAATAAGGGTGTTGTCGCGCTGATCGATGATATTGCTGAAACGTAAGGTGCGCAGACGGTTCTTCCAGGAAGGAAATAAAACGGGATCGGGAAGGGCCACTTCCGGTTCGATATCCATATATTCGAAATTAAGCTCCAGTTCGGCATTGATAAAGGAACCGGCCTGCACGCCGATACCCACAGCCCAATCGGCGGATCGATACGGATAACGCGCCACCAGATGGGCCCGGTTATCATAAATATCGATGGGAATATCCCTGTAGCCGAGATGCACAAAGGGATAAATGGGGAAGGTAAGGGAACGCGACGGATAAAAAACCTTAAAGCGCGCCGCCAAATATTCCGGGAACAGCAACTCGTTTTCCATCCTCAGTCCGGGTATAAGCACATTGGTGCCCTGAACGCCGATGGCCATGGTCAGGTTGTACAAATCGTCGTATTTTATGCCCACGCGCAATTCCCGGCGCGGTTTTTCGGACACATGGAAATGGATGGTTATGCGGTTTTCGGACAGGGGCTTTATGTCGTAATATATGGTTTCAAAATAGCCCAGGCTGTATAGCTGGGTAATGCGCCGGTCGATGAGCTCGGGATCGAAGACGGTTCCCGGATGTATGCCGATCAGGTTATAAATAAAACGGAACGATAATATCTTCTGTCCGCTGATGGTGACGCGGGCAATATGGGGTTTTTGCGTTTCCGTAACGGTGATAAGCGCTTTATAGTGCAGACTGTCCACGGCCTGAACACTGCCTTTTATGGTTTTAAACAACCCGCTGCGACGTAAGGTGTACATATGCGCCTTCAGCGTATCCGCGTTAAAGAGCATTCCCGGCCGCAGGCCAAGCAGGGAGTCGATCAGAGCAAAGGGCAAGGTAGTGTTTCCGGCAATCTGAACGCCATACAGCCGGGTGGAATCCACAACGGCTCTGTCCGCGCTATGGATATGGGTCGGATCGGTGATATGACGAATTTCCAAAAGGGCGGCCAGGGAATCGGCGGCAACGCGATGGCCGCGTCGTATGGCGCGACGGATATCGGCCTTGTCAAAATCCGCGCCGGTCATGCTTCCCAGGGGGGGCGTCAACACCAGGTCCGCGTTGGCCAGGGCCCATTCCTGGGCCTCGGTATTGGCCAGGGAAAATATCTGCCCCACAATATCGATAATGTTATTGAGCTCTTCCTTGCTCTTTTGCGGCTCGCCCACGTTAACGGCAATAACGATATTGGCGCCCATCTCCCGCACCACATCCACGGGCAGGTTATCCATCATCCCTCCGTCGATCAACAGCGAATCCCCCCAGCTTACGGGATAAAAAATGGTCGGCAGGCTCATGGTGGCACGCATGGCCTTGGACAGCGAGCCCTTGCTCAGCACAACCTTTCGCGATGAAATCAGATCGATGGCCACGCAACGGAAGGGAATGGGCAACCGGTCAAAGTCCTTCACATTCTGAAAGGCATAGGTCAGCCGGGAAAGCATTTGGGTGATTTTCTGCCCGCGGATCAAACCGCTGGGCAACTGGATTTCCCGGTTTTTTAAACCCAGCACCAGTTGGTACTTGTCGGTTTCCTTTTTTTCGGGATAGGGCAAAATATTGCGCGGAAGCTGATCCGAGAAGAGCTGATTCCAGTTGGTTTCCAGGGCGATGCGTTCCAGTTCCGCTCCGCTGTAACCGATGGCGTAAAGGGCGCCGATCAACCCGCCCATGGAGGTACCGGCAATATAGTCGACCGGCAATCCCAGCGAGTCTATTGTTTTAAGGATGCCGATATGGGCAAAGCCGCGCGCGCCCCCGCCGGAAAGGGCCAGACCTATCCGGGGACGGCTGGGAATGGCGTTGGGCGTTTGGGCCGGCGAAAACGTGACCGCGATCAGAAACAAAATAAGGAGCAAGCGCTTCATGGGGGCTATCCCTGTTTAACTTTAAAAAAGATAAGCATTCCGCACTATAAGAAAAACTTTTTTCATACCCGGCCGCGCGGCCCTTTAATTTTTCCGTGCTGTTTCTTTTTATATATTTTATATGTACTTTTGTACACCTTTTATAGCAATAAAGAAAGATGATGTTCAGCCATTTACACACCCACAGCTATTACAGTCTGCTCAGCGGTACCGCCTCTCCGGAGGAGCTGGTACAGGCGGCGGCGCGGCACCGGATGAAGGCCCTGGCGCTGACCGACAGCAACGCCCTTTACGGGGCGGTGGAGTTTTATCGCCGGGCGCGGGACTATGACATAAAACCCCTTATCGGCGCGGAAGTCTATTTGCGGGATGGCAGCCTGTTAGTGCTGCTGGCGCGCAACGACGAGGGTTACGCCAACCTGTGCCGCATACTCAGCCGGGGCCATCTGCGCGGCGGGCACCGGCGCTTTTCCCTCGATATCAGCGACGTCGCCGCCCGCAAGGAAGGACTGGCCGTGCTCTCCGGAGGCAGGCGGGGCGCCGTGTGGCGCATGTTGAAAAACCGCCAAACGGACAAGGCCGCGCATTACGTCCGGCGCATGCGTACCCTCTTTGGCCCCCATTTTTACCTGGAGCTCCAGCAGTGCGACCCCACCGACACATTAATTAACCTGCGCCTGCGCGACCTGGGGCTGGAGAACGCGGTAAGCCCGGTGGCCGGCAACGACGTCTGCTTTATTTCCATGCGTGACGCCGCCCTGCACCGCACCCTGCGGGCCATCCGACACAACAGCACCCGCGAAAAGGTTAGCGACGCCGCTCACGCCGAACAATATTTTAAATCCGGCCGGCAAATGCGCCGGGCGCTGCAACCCTTCCCCCGGGCGCTGGAAAACACGCAGCAGGTCGTGGAAAGCTGTAATTTCCATTTTAAACTGGGAAAGGCCATTTTTCCCTCGGTGGAACTGCCGGACGGGGAAAGCAGTTTTTCCTGCCTGTGGAAAAAGAGCTTTGCCGGCGCCACGGAACGTTACCGTCCCCTCACCCGGGCCGTTACCCAACGCCTGAACTATGAGTTAAACACCATCCAGGCCATGGGCTTCAGCGAATATTTTCTCATCGTTAAGGAGATCGTCGATTTTTGTCACCGGGAACATATCCCCTGCGTGGGGCGCGGCTCGGCGGCCGACAGCCTGGTGGCCTATTGCCTGCGCATTACCCAGGCGGACCCCATCCGCCACAATCTCTATTTTGAACGCTTCCTCAACCCCGAACGGCGCAATCCGCCCGATATCGACCTTGACATTTGCTGGAAAAGCCGCGACCGGGTCATCGACTATGTCTATGAGCGCTTCGGCCGCGACCACACCGCCATGATCTGCGCCTTTAACACCTTTCAAAGCCGCTCGGCCCTGCGCGACGTGGCCAAAACCTACGGCCTGTCCGAGGATGAAATCGGTAAATTCACCCGGCATCTGCCCCACCGCTCCCCGGCCCGGATCGAAGAGACCGTAAACAGCCTGCCCGAACTGCGCGCCCTGCGCCATAACCTGCCCCTGTATGAGGAGATCATGGCCATGGCCGAACGACTGACCGGTTTTCCCCGCCATCTCTCCATTCATCCCGGCGGTCTTATCATTGCCCCGGGGAAACTGAGCCGCCATGTCCCGCTGGAGGAGGCCGGCAAGGGGCTGGTGGTGACCCAGTACGATATGTACAGCATCGAGCCGCTGGGACTGGTTAAGATGGATTTGCTGGGGGTACGCTCGCTCAGCATCATCACCGATTGCATCCGCGATGTGAGCCGCGACGCCGCCAGGCACGGAGAACGCTCCTTTTCCGGTGGAAAGGCGCCCGGCTTTCTCTATAAAAACGGAGCGACCCTTTCCCCCCTGGATTTACGCGCCATTCCCGAAAACGACCCGAGGGTAACCGCCTTTATCCGCGGCGGCCATACCATGGGCTGTTTTCAGTTGGAGAGCCCGGCCATGCGCGGCCTGCTGAAAAAGATGACCGTGGAGCACGTGGACGACGTCATCGTTGCCGTGGCCCTTATCCGTCCCGGCGCCTCGGGCAGCGGCATGAAGGAAAGTTACATCCGGCGGCGGGCGGGGCTGGAGGCAACCACCTATATGCATCCCGCGCTGGAGGAACCGCTGCGGGATACCCTCGGCATCATCATCTATCAGGAACAGGTGCTGAAAATCGCCCATCAGGTGGCCGGGCTTTCCCTGGCCCAGGGCGATACCCTGCGCCGGGCCATGAGTAAGTCGCGCACCAAAAAAGAGTTCCTGACGCTGCACCGGGCCTTTGTACGGGGCGCCGTAAGCCGGGGCCTGCCCGAAGAAGACGCCGAGCGGCTTTGGGGCTGGCTGGCACAATTTACCGGCTACGGCTTTAACAAGGCCCACTCGGCCACCTACGGCACCATCGCCTATCAGACGGCCTTTTTAAAGTATTATTTTCCGGTGGAATATATGTGCGCCGTGCTGAACAACCAGGGCGGCTTTTATTCCCGCGCCGCCTATATCGAGGAGACGCGGCGCATGAACATCCCCATTTTACCCCCCGATATCCGGCTCTCGGAACGGGAATTCCGCCGGGAAGGGCAGGCCATCCGTTGCGGACTGTCCGCCGTGGCCGAACTGACGGAGCGCACCCTCGGGAGCATCATGCGCGAACGCGCCGCCGCGCCGTTTAAGGACCTGTTCGACTTTATCCGCCGCAGCCGCGCCGGGGAAAAGGAGCTGGAACACCTGATTAAGTGCGGCGCATTGAACGGACTGCACCCCAGCGCCCCGCAACTGCTGCTGCTCCAAAAACTCTTTTTTAAAAACCGGCACAAGGCGGAGCTGGCCCTGTTTGTCGCCGGCCATGCGGCCCTGCCCCCCTTTAACCGCTATCAGCGCATCCTGAACGAACTGGAACTGCTGGGCTTTGCCGTCAGCGACCACCCCCTGGCTCTGTTTGAGCAACACATAGACTTTTCCCGTTTTACCCCCTCCCATACCCTGGAAGAGCGCCAAGACCAAAGGGTGCGGCTCGCCGGCTGGCTGGTAACCTCGCGGCGGGTAACCACGGGCGGCAAACAACAGATGAAGTTCCTGACGCTGGAAGACCGCCACGGCCTGTTTGAGGCGGTGCTGTTTCCGGCGGTTTACCAGCGTTACGGCGCGCTGCTGCGCGGGCACGGGCCCTATATCATCGAAGGCCGGGTACAGTCACGCCTGCCCGGGGAGGCTAATCTCATCGCCGAACATCTGGAGCGCATGGAACTTACACGCCGGGAGCTGGAAGGCCTGCTGGACAAGGGCGTTCCCGTCACGGATACTGAAGGCTCCTTAAAATAACATTATTTGTTATTTTTCCTATTTTTAACTTTTTTAGTTATATAATTGCTTTTATAAATATTTTTGTTATATTCGCATATTATAACATTTACCGTAATCTATTTATAATATATTTTATTTATATCGGTACAAAAACAACAAGAGGGGTTATGGCCGGAAACAGATTGTATCTTGTAATCATCGGCGACATCATCCGCTCGCGTCTGCGGCAGGAGCGGGCGGCCCTGCAAAAACGCTTCCAGACGGCGCTGGGATATAGCGCCCTCAAATTCGCGGACAGGGTTATTTCTCCTCCCACGCTGACCATCGGTGATGAGTTTCAGGTGGTGTTGCCGCCGGACGGTCCTGTTTTTGAGCTACTGGCCCAATTCGAATTCAGCATGAACTATATTCCCTTCCGTTATGGTTTCGGTTTGGGCGGCATAAGCACGCAGATAAACCGCAAGGCGGCCATCGGCATGGATGGGCCGGCCTTTTACAACGCGCGCGAAGCCCTGGAAACCGCCAGAAAGAGCGGCTTTATCTATCATTTTAAGGGCGCGGGAGCGCCGTATACGCAAACCATCAACCTGTTGCTGCACTGGATGAGCCTGAAACGCGCTTCATGGAAACTCCTGAAGAAGCAAAGTTACTATCTGTATCATCACCGCGGCATGAAACAGAAAGATATCGCCCGCCGCCTGGAGGTCAGCCAACCGGCCATCTCCCGGATCATCCGCGATCCCTCCTTTGGGCTGACGGTGGACAGCAGCCGGCATATTGAACTTTTATGGAGGGAGGCCCAGGAATGAACGCCGGGGCTATGATCTTTTTTATCCTGCTTTACTGGAGCGGCCGGCTCTTTTTTTATGATATCCGCTGTCTGACCGAAGAACAGAAGGCCGGCGGAAGCGCCATCCTCTACCGCCTGTTTTGGAGCCTGTGGGGGGTGATCTTTTGGGAAAACATGGTTTGGGCGGCCCTGCTGATCTTCTTCCATATCCTAATGGTACTGACAGACAGCCTTTTTCGCGTAAGGGGCAGGCCCCTGCTCACCTTTATGCTGCACTCGCTGGCACTGGTGTTGGTCGTTATCCTGATGAGGATGTTGCCCCTATCGTCCGGGGACTGGTTTTCCGCCAATCCGCTGGCCGCCGTGGGCGTTTTTTTGCGTGAACGCCTGTTGCATGCGGATACGGTGAGTACCCTGTGGCTGGCGTCCCTTACGGCCATGCTCTACACCGTAAAGGAAGCCACCATCCTTATCCGCCTGGTGCTCAATACCGTGCGCGCCACGCCCGTGCACAAGGATCATCCGGAAAAACAGGACATGGACGAATATGAACGCGGCCGGCTTATCGGCATTCTGGAACGGCTGCTTTTTTATGTGATGGTACTGTTTAACCAGCCCGGCGCCATCGCCATTGTTGTGGCCATAAAATCCCTGGCCCGCTTTAAGGATCTGGACAACCGCCCCTTTGCCGAATATTTCCTGATCGGCTCCCTGCTTTCGCTGGCCACGGCCACCGCGCCGGCGCTGATTGTGCGTCTGCTCTTTTTTTAACACGGTTTTATCCTTTTTAAAGGAAGGGGAATTTTTTACGGGCCGCCGGGTTAGAACCATAACATTACGGCGGAAAGAGGGTCTGCCCG
>JALTKX010000098.1 GCA_027006055.1 Calditrichia bacterium
GCATGACCCGCGAGTGGGAAGCGGATATCCTGTGGGGCTATTTCGGTTTTTCCACCGAGTCGGTCATCCATTCCCGCCTTGGTTTTTACAAGGGCGATATCTTTACCGAAGAGCCGACCATCGAGCGCGATGTGAAGCCGGTACTGGCCCTTCTGGAGAAGATCAATCCCGATGTGATCAGCGTGGCCTTTGACCCCGAAGGCAGCGGGCCGGATACCCACTACAAGGTGTTACAGGCCGTCACCGAAGCCCTAAAGCTGTATGTGGAAAAAACGGGAAAAACCGATATAAAAATATGGGGCTACCGCAACGTGTGGTATCGTTACCATCCCAGCGAGGCCAACCTGTTTGTGCCGGTGACCCACAACACCCGCGCCATTCTGGATCACGCCTTTATGAATGCTTTCGGTTCCCAGCGGGAGGCCTCCTTCCCCAGCTATGAATATGACGGACCCTTTAGCGGCCTGGCGCAAAAAATACAAGTGGAACAGTATCAGACAATGAAAAAGCTGCTGGGCCGCGACTTTTTCTATCGCAATGACGATTCACGCATCCGTTCCACCCGCGGATTTGTCTACCTCAAAATTATGGAGCTGGAAGAATTTTACTCCGCTTCCATGGAACTTCGGAAAAAGACCGAGAACTTGTAAATTACAGGACTCTGTCTTTTGGGGAATCCGGACCCGCCTGTCTTTTCGGCAAGGCGGGTTTTTTTTATAAAAAAAGGCTTTTTCGGAAAAGAAAAAGCCTTTTACTCCTAAAGAACTCAGATATCCAACAACATGCGCACCGGGTCTTCCAGCAACTCTTTGACCATCTTCAAAAAGGTCACCGATTCCTTGCCATCCACAATGCGGTGATCGTAAGACATGGCCAGATACATCATGGGCCGGATAACAATCTCGCCGTTAACCACTACGGGACGGTCGTTGATAGCATGCATGCCTAAAATGGCCGATTGCGGCGCGTTAATGATCGGCGTAGACATCATCGAACCGAAGACACCGCCATTGGTAATGGTAAAGGTGCCGCCGGTCATCTCGTCGATGGTCAGCTTGCCGTCGCGGGCGCGCAGGGCCAGGCGCAATACTTCCGCCTCGATCTGAGCCAGGGAAAGGGATTCGGCATTACGGATGACGGGAACCACCAGTCCCTTTTCCGTGGACACGGCGATACCGATATCGGCATAGTCATGATATATCACATGATCGCCGTCGATCATGGCGTTAACGCCGGGCACCTCTTTCAGGGCCAGCGTGCAGGCCTTGGTAAAAAAGGACATAAAGCCCAGGCCCACGCCGTGTTTCTCTTTAAAGGTCTCCTTAT
>JALTKX010000099.1 GCA_027006055.1 Calditrichia bacterium
TTGGTTATGCAGGGGCTGGCATTGTGGGCCACCGACAATTTGGGGGAAACCGCCGGACTGGCCGCGCGCCTGAAAGAGAAAAATGATAAGATTCAAAAAATTTCACGGCAACGGGAAACGTTGGTGCACGTTCTCAGCCATGATCTGAAGAACTATCTGACGCGCATATTGGGACAAACCGAACTGGCCCTGATGGAAACGGGCCTTAGCGCATCCCTGACCAAAAGACTAAAAAAGATTCGTGAGTCCGTGGACAGACAAACGGAGCTGATAAGCAGCGTCAGCCGGCAGGTGGCCCTGGAAAGCGGCAAGCTGCAACCGGATATCCGGGAAGTTAAAATAGAGGCCCTGTTGCACGAGGTGCGGGATATCTTTGCCGAACGGCTTGAGCAAAAACAGCTCTCCCTGGAGATTGACAACCGGCTTAACGGTCATCATCTGTTGGTAGACCCGCTGAGCTTCAATCAGAATGTTCTCGGCAACCTGATCAGCAATGCCATAAAATTTTCTTTTCCCGGAGAGTCCATCCATATCCGCTCCCGCGTTGAAAACGAAAAGTTTGTGCGCATTGAAATCGAAGATCACGGCATGGGCATTCCCGAGGAACTGCGGCGGAACATTTGGGATGAAAATAAACGCACCCACCGTCCCGGCACCTCGGGCGAGGAAGGAACGGGCTTTGGTATGCCTCTGGCCAAAAAATTCACCGAGGCCCAGGGCGGCTCCATCCACATTGAAAGCGAAAGCATCGATGAAAACACGGAACGCCACGGTACGCGGGTTATTCTAAAAATCCCCTATAACTGAGCCTGTCAGGCGCTGTCCCCCAAACAGGTGCCCACCTTACGGGCCGCGTCCAGCCAGGGATGATCCAGGGGAATGTACTTCCTTTGACCGGCCACCTCTTCCAGCGCCACCACTTCCGTGCTTTCGCCGCGAATGGCCACCATTTTGCCAAAGTTTTTTTCTTTTATATAACGGGCGCAGGCCGTGCCCAGGTGTGAGGCCAGCACCCGGTCGCGCGCGCTGGGCGTGCCGCCCCGTTGCAGATGCCCCAAAATGGTCACCCGCGACTCCAGGCGGGTCAGTTTTTCCAGTTCCTGGGCCAGCTTCAGGGTGCCGGATTCAAGACAAGCCTCGCTTTGCTTTTTCCGGCCCTCCTTTTTCTCGGCGGATTCCAAATCCTTTTTATTGATCGCCCCCTCGGCCACGGCCACAATGCTAAAGCTTTTGCCGCTGCGGCTGCGTTGCATAATGGCCTCGGCGATGGTTTCCACGTCATAGGGTATTTCCGGCACGAGAATCACATCCGCGCCGCCGGCCAAACCGGCGCCCAGGGCCAGCCAGCCCACCTTGTGTCCCATGATCTCCACCACAATGATGCGATGGTGGCTGTGCGCCGTGGTGTGCAGCCGGTCGATGGCGTTGGTGGCAATACCCAGGGCGGTGTCAAAACCGAAGGTAACGTCCGTTTTAACCACATCGTTATCGATGGTTTTGGGCAGGGTGATCACATTCATGCCCTTTTCCGCCAGCTTAAGGGCATTCTTTTGCGTGCCTCCCCCGCCGATGCATACCAGGGCGTCCAGGTGATGCTTTTGATAGTTGTGGTATATCATTTCGGTCATATCCTGCACCTTATCGCCAATGGGCATGCGATGGGGCTTATCGCGGCTGGTGCCGAGTATGGTGCCGCCCAGGGAAAGGATACCCGACAGGGCCCGGCTGTCCAGGCGCATGATACGGTTTTCCATCAGACCGCGAAAACCGTCGCGGAAGCCGATCACCTCCATGTCATACTCATACAGGGCCGCCTTGCCCAATCCGCGGATGGCCGCGTTCAAACCCGGCGTATCGCCGCCGGAGGTAAGTATTCCTATCGCTTTTGGCATAAAAATCCCTCTGTGTTATAGTTCCCGCTTTAACCCGCGCAAGTTACTTTGTCGGAATTATCCATACAAATCATTATATAAGGGAACTTTTTTGTTTTACGTCACTATGAAAAGAGTCACTAAAATTGCGTTGCGCCTGTAAATCTCAGTATATTCACCGGTCCCGGGCCTGAATCCCTTTATGGATCGAGCCCTCATCATTAAAAAAGATTGGACTTTAGATGCGTTTATTTTTTCTGTTGGCCCTTTTCACCGGCCTGAGCTACTCCCAGGTTGTACAAACAGACCCGCCCCATGCCGGCGCCGACGACACCTTTAAGGTCATTTTTGACGCCAGCCAGGGCGACGCCGGGCTTAAGGGTTACAGCGGTGATGACGTTTACGCCCACACCGGCGTAACCATCGAGGGCGAAGGGACATGGCAATATGTCATCGCCGACTGGAACGTTAACCTGAGCAAGGCCAAACTAAGTAAAATAGGCACCGATCTGTGGGAACTGAATATCGGCAATCCCTATGACTATTACGGCGTGCCCCAGTCTAAAAAAATTACCCAGCTCAGTTTCGTCTTTCGTAACAGCAACGGCTCCAAAACCGGCCGGGATAACGGCGGCGCCGATATTTTTCTGGACATGGCGGAAGGCAATATCAGCGTTAGTTTTATCGCCCCGCGCGCCGACAACACGTTTGGCGATCCCCGCCGCTCCCCCGCTTTTACCGAAGGCGGAACAAGCTACACGGTGCAAAGCGCGGCTTTTACCAAAGCGGACGGTCTGGCCCGGCAGGTGCTTTACTTAAATGATCAGGCCGTAGACTCCACCTCCCGCGATACCCTCAGCTACACCTTTACCCCCGTGGAAGGGATGGCCGTTTTTACCGTAATCGCTACCGACAGCGGCGGCGCCAAAGATACCGCCCGTACAGCCCTGATGGTTAACGCTCCCGTGGAAAACAGCGCCCGCCCCCAGGGGACTATTGACGGTATAAATTACAAGGACGCCACAACCGCCGTTCTATCCCTGTTGGCCCCCGGCAAAAAACACGTCTATCTTCTGGGCGATTTTAACGACTGGATGGTTGACGAGGCCTATGCCCTGAAAAAGGACAGCGTGGACGCATTGCATGTGCATTGGTGGCTGGAGGTTGCCAACCTCTCTCCGGGAACGGAATACGCCTTCCAGTATCTGGTGGATGGCGAGATACGTATCGCCGACCCTTATACGGATAAAATCCTCGACCCGTGGAACGACTCCTATATTCCCGAATCGGTTTACCCCAATTTAAAACCCTATCCCGCCGGAAAAACGGAACAGGCCGTGGCCGTGCTGCAAACGGCACAAACCGCCTATATCTGGAACGACGCCGGATATCAACCACCGCCAAAGGAAGAACTGGTCGTGTATGAACTCCTGGTGCGCGACTTTGTGGCCGATCACCGTTTTAAAACCGTTATCGACTCGCTCGACTATTTGCAGAATATGGGCATCAACGCCATCCATGTTATGCCCTTCAGTGAGTTTGAAGGCAATGAAAGCTGGGGCTACAACCCCTCCTTTTATTTTGCCGTGGATAAATATTACGGCACCAAAAATGATTTCAAGGCTTTTGTCGATTCCTGCCATGCCCGCGGCATCGCCGTTATTCAGGATATTGTGCTTAACCACTCCTTCGGTCAGTCGCCCATGGTGCGCCTTTACGCGGACGGGACCTACGGCCCCCCTTCCGAAGACAATCCCTGGTTTAACGTTACCCCCCGCCACCCTTTTAATGTGGGCTATGACTTTAATCATGAAAGTATTTTAACTCAGGAACTGGTTGACCGTGTTCTCGACTACTGGATGAGCGAATACCATGTGGACGGCTTTCGCTTTGACCTTTCCAAGGGTTTTACCCAAAAATATACCGGCGACGACGTGGCCGCCTGGAGCGCCTTTGACGGCAGTCGCATCGCCCTGTTGCGGCGCATGGCCAACAAGATGTGGGAAAAGCATCCCGACGCCTATGTGATTCTGGAGCATTTTGCCGATAACAGCGAGGAAACCGTCCTGGCCGGCGACGGCATGTTGCTGTGGGGTAATTTAAATTACAGCTACAACGAAGCCACCATGGGTTATTCCTCCGATTTAAGCTGGGGATATTACAAGGAACGGGGCTGGAGCAAGGCGGGCCTGATGACCTACATGGAAAGCCACGACGAAGAACGCCTGATGTTTAAAAACCTGCAATATGGCAACAGCTACAACGGTTATGACGTCACGGAGCTGGCAACGGCCCTGGACCGCGTGAAGCTGGCCGCGGCCTTCTTTTTAACCCTGCCCGGCCCCAAAATGATCTGGCAGTTCGGCGAGTTGGGCTACGATTACAGCATCGACTATAACGGGCGTACCGGCAACAAGCCGGTACGCTGGGACTATCTTTACCAGTCGGAGCGCCAAAAGCTGTATAAAACCTTTGCCGCGCTGTTAAAACTGCGCAACAATCATCATGCCTTCCGTTCCCCCGGCGCCACCGTGGAGTATGCCATGGCCGGTACCCGTAAACGCATCACCATAAAAAACTGGGACCTGAACGCCTCGATCATCGGCAACTTCGGCGTGCGGGACGGCAGCATCGATCCAAAGTTTAAAAACAGCGGTATCTGGTACGACTACTTTACCGGCGACAGCATACAGGTGGAGGATCCCAATGCGCCCATATCCCTCAAGCCGGGCGAATTCCATATTTACACGGATAAGAAGCTGGAAACGCCGGAGGAGGGACTGACGCCAACCAAGCTGGAGCGCCTTTCCGCTACGCGGCCGGAGCGCTTTGAACTGGAACAGAACTACCCCAACCCCTTTAACCCGGCCACCACCATCCGTTACCGCCTGCCCCTTGCCGGACAGGTAACCATCACTCTGTACGACCAGACCGGCCGCCTGGTGAAAACCCTGGTTGATCATTTTCAGCAAAGCGGCGTATATGCCCTAAAAGTTGATATGAGCGGGCTAAGCAGCGGCGTCTATTATTACCGGATAAAAAGCGGGCAACAGATTGCCACCCGCAAGATGGTGTTGCTGCGGTAAACGGGAATGATTCTGCCGCAAAGGGCGTTTTCAGGAAAAAGGGAGGAGATATGTCCCCGTTAAAACGCCCCCGTCATCCCATGCCGGATGACGTCGAAAAGGCCCTGCGCAAACATGGTCTGGAAAAGGCCTATTATCAACGGCCGGCCTATCAGCAGAATGATTATATCGGCTGGATTACAAGGGCTAAAAGAGAAGAGACCCGGCAAAAACGGCTGCAACAGATGCTGGATGAACTGGCCGCCGGAGACAGATACATGAAAATGGCCTACAACGCCGGGCGCAAGTGAAAAACGTTTTCCAACCGGGAGAAAGTACCATGAAAAGAACAATCGCCCTCTTTTTTATCTGCGGGCTAATAGTTAGCCGGTGTTCGGAAAAATCTACCCTGGAAACGGACGCCACGCTGGAACCGACCTTCAGCAGCATTAACAGCCAGGTTTTTCAAAGAAACTGCGCCTTGTCCGGATGCCATGGCGGCGGCAGCGCCAACGCCGGCCTGAGCCTGGAAAAGGACGTTGCCTACCAAAATCTGGTCAATGTTAACGCCACCCAAAACCCCTCCCTGAAACGGGTTCAACCGGGCAACAGCGGACTAAGCTATATCATGTTTAAGCTTAACGGAGAGGGCACCACCTTTATGCCCCCTTCCGGCAAACTGCCGGCCGATACCCGTAACATCATCAAACAATGGATCGATAACGGCGCCGCCGATGATTGATGCTTGATTCCTAAACAGGGGCTATGTAGTTTTCGTCATTTAACCGGGAGAAACCATGCCCCTGATAAGCAATGACGCCGTTGTATTCGGTATTTTGATCAGCATTTTAGCGCTTATCTTTCATACATCATCCTTAACAACACCTTTCTGGAAAAAGTTTTACACCTTTTTGCCATCGGTGTTGCTGGCCTATTTTATTCCCTCGCTGCTGAACACCTTCGGTATTGTCTCCGGAGCGGAATCCCGGCTTTACTATGTGGCCTCGCGCT
>JALTKX010000100.1 GCA_027006055.1 Calditrichia bacterium
GGTCTGGGTATTTTGATGATGCGCAAGCTGATGGATGATATCCATTATGCCGTTACCGAACGGGGCAACGAATTTAGGCTGACAAAATACCGCGAGCAATCTTCCGGGAATAAGATCAGCGAATACTGGCACGGGCTGACCATGAGGGCGAAATACTCTCTCGTATCGGCCTTGTTGATCACCGGGGTCATCCTTTCCATTTTCGGTTTTTTTCTTATCAACCTTTCCGACGACGTGCGCGATGAGGCCCTGGTCACGGCGGCGGGCAACGCCAAAACCCTGGCCGATAATTCCATCGATGATTTTATCAGCGATCAGTATATCCCCCTGTTTGAAAAAACGCGCTCTTTAAAGAAAAATCATCCCGATCTGATAGACGAGGCCTTTATTGTGGACGTTAACGGCCGGGTGATCGCCCGCAGCACTCTTTTAAAGGATACGCCCCTGAAACGCATCTACACCCCGCCCGACAGCGGCGTTACGGTGGATACCGTGAATAACAGCGTGGTGATGCATTACGCCCTGAATGACACGATGATGGTCTACGACATTTACAGTGAAATCCGCGAAAGCATATCCGGCCGGGGCGCCTTGCTGGGCGTGGCCCACATATGGGTGCGTGACGCCACCATCGATAAAATTATAGCACAAAGACGCATGGTGCTGCTCATCGTTTTGCTGGTTTTGCTGGTTATCGGCTATGTGGGCTCCTTTCTGCTGATCACCCAGGTGCTCAAGTCTTTTCACAGCCTGGCGGACTGGGTGCGTCAGGTGGTGCGCGGAAAGGTGGATCAGGATGAGATCGACATAGACGCTTCCGACGAGATTGGTGAAATCGCCCAGGCCTTTAATGAAATGACCCAGAAGTTTCACGCGGCGCAGGTAAACCTTATGGAGCAGCAGAAGCTGCAAAAGGAACTCCAGGTGGCGCAGGAAATCCAGCAGATGCTGTTGCCCAGCGACTTTCCCAGCGTGGAAGGCTTTGATATCGGTTCCTACTATGAAGCGGCCAAGGAGGTGGGCGGAGACCTGTTCGACTTTGTCGAGGTGGATGAGGAGTCCGTGGGTATCATCGTGGCCGACGTGTCGGGTAAGGGTGTGCCTGGATCGCTGATTATGACCATGATCCGCACGGCCCTGCGGCTGGAATCCCGGGGGAATAAAAATCCCGCCGATGTGCTGGCCAAGGTAAACCGTTTTGTAACCGACGACATGAAGCGCGGCATGTTTGTGACCATGTTTTATGTGATTCTGGACTCGCGCAACCGGGTGATCCATTATGCCAGCGCCGGGCACAATCCGATGATTTTATTCCGTTCGTCGGCGAAGCAGACATACTATCTTAACCCCTCGGGATTTCCGGTGGGTATACAACTCCCCGATTTAAAACTTTTTGACAATAAAATACAAACCGATTCCATACGGTTGCGCGAAGACGATATCCTGGTGCTCTACACGGACGGTATCACCGAGGCCATGAACCATCAGCGGGAGTTATACCGGGAAGAGCGCTTTCTGGAATCGATTCGTAACAACGGCCATCTGGATGTTTCCGAATTTGTGAAAAGCATCAAGGATGATCTGAAAAACTTTACCGGCGGCGCGCAGCAGAATGACGACATCACCTTTGTGGCCATTAAAGAGAAGATGATGTCCGGCGAGGTGATTTACAAAACCCATAAGCAGATGGTGGAGCTGATCGAGCAGGGCTACCGGGTAAAGGATGCCTGCGAGAAACTGAATATTTCCCAGTATCAATATTACAAATACAAGAACATTGTGGACGAGGGCGGGCTGGAGGCCCTGAGAACCTTTCTGGATGGTCAGGACTATATCGAGAAGAAGCACCTTTCCATCGAGGTGAAGGCAAAAATATTCGATATCATCCGCAACAATCCCAAACTGGGGCCCAAAAGCATCGCCAGGCTTTTAAACAGCGAAAAGTACGGCTTTGTGGAAATCGAGGAACGGCGTATCTATAACGAGCTGATAAAGCTGCGGCTCAATACCTATGCCCTGCGTAAACGCTTTTTGGAAAAAGGGAAAAACAAACGGCTTAAACAGCCCGGCACGCCCCTGCTTACCCTGGACGGAAAGGTTATTCTTGATTTTGAGTCTTCCGAGGGTGAAATACAAAAAAGAAGCGGCGCCGAAACAAAACCGCTGCCCAAGGCCCCGGCGCAACCTAAGCAGGAAGAAAAGAAACCCTTTGTGCGCATTATAAAAAGCGCGCCGGCCGAGGAGAAAAAGTCAGAAACGGCCACCGTGGTGGAAACGGCCCCGCCGCCCCCCGCTCCCGTCAGGGAAAAAGAGCCTGAGGCGAAGGCGACCCCGGCGAAAGAAAGCACGCCCACTCCCGCGGAATTAAGCGAAAAAGCGGCTGAAAATAAAGAACAGTCACTTATCGAAAGTTTCTTTACCGCCTGCGCGGACGACTTTGCCGCCTTGAGGAAGCACCAGGCGGATTTGCTGGAACATTCCAACAATGCCGATACCTTAAGAAAAATGAATTTAATCCTGAAAATTGTTACAAAAAACCCGATACTGAAAAAAATGCCCGAGCTTTCGCAGCTGATGCACCAGGGGCAGCTGTCCCTCGAAGCCTTGCAGAAGCACGCTTCGTCAATGGACAATAAAGCGTTGAGGCAGCGCACAGAAAGTGTATTGAAATTCTTGGAAAAAGAAAATATATTAAAAGATGGCCAAAGTATACTGGAACAGGTCAACACTTTGGCGCTTTTACACAAAAAATGGGAATCCAATCCGGGTTCGGCCGCAACGTCGGGGTCACTGGCGGATGTACGCAAAAAGATTGCTCGAAAACAGATAGTAAAAAACACGGCGCTCTTAAAAGAAAAACCGGATGGCAAATCAAAGAAGTAACGCGCATTCCCTTAAGGAGGATTGAATGGAAGGCATTCAGGTTTCAACTGAAGTCAGTGGTGGAAGAAATCATATTTCGATAATAAAGGTTGGGGGCTATATTGACACGACAACATCGTCCGAGCTGGAGCGCGCCCTCAATTCCCTGTTAAAGCAGGGGCGGTTCTATATCATTGTCGATCTGGGCAATGTGGATTATATCAGTTCCGCCGGCTGGGGTATCTTTATCAGCGAGATTAAATCCATCCGTGAAAACGGCGGCGATTTAAAGCTGGTGCGCATGGTGCCGGATGTATATGAAATCTTTGAATTGTTGGAATTTCACCACATTCTGGATGTTTATGACAAGGTGGAAGACGCGGTAAATAAGTTTGAAAGTTCCGAGGCGGCCGGGGAACCGGTGGCCAAGGAGATTTCCCTGCCCAAGGCCGAGGAAAAACCGGTGGAGAAGGCGCCGCAACAGGCTTCCACCCCGGTAGCGGAACCGGTGAGCAACGACGTGGTGGAAACCACCCAGCAGATCAGCCTTAACGATATGACCCTGCAGGATAAGATAAAAAACATCGTCAAGGAGAATCCCGAATTCGGCAGCCTTAAAATAAAGCGCGAATTAAATACCGCCCGGTACGGCTTTACGCGCATCGGCTGGTTTGCCGTTCGTTCCGAGCTGGCAAAACTGAAGCTAAACAAGCGTAACAAACGCTATGAGTTCGCCACATCCGCCTGATTATATTTTTATTTGAACTGTTTCCCTGTTTTAATGTAAAATCCCGTTATTACAACGGGATTTTTATGTATAAAGCCATACTTATCGCAAGCATTCTTATCTTTACCGATGTTCCGGCCCAGGTTATCGCTCCGGTGCGCATACATTATCAGGGCGGCGGCGACTGGTACGGAAACAAAACAACCTGGAAAAATATTCTTGCCGAGGCGCGGAAACGGCTGGGGATGCCGACGGCGCCAAGGGAAACTTCGGCAAAAATAAAAGACCCGGAGTTCTCCCAATCGCCCATCGCCTATCTGGCGGGACACGGCAATGTGGTGTTCGATGACCAGGAGGCGGCCATCCTGAGGCGCTATTTAACCCGGGGCGGATTTCTGTTTGCCGATGACGACTATGGCATGGATCGCTCATTCCGCCGGGCCATGAAAAAGGTTTTCCCCGAACTGGATTTTACGCCCTTGCCTTTCAGTCATCCCATATACCATGCGGTATATGATTTTAATAACGGCCTGCCCAAGGTTCATGAACATGCCGGCGGCCCGCCACAGGGGCTGGGGCTGATTTATGAGGGACGCCTGGTTTGCTTTTATTCTTTTAATACGGATATTTCAGACGGTTGCGAGGATGCTCAAATTCACAAGGACCCGGAGAGTGTGCGCGGGCAGGCCTTAAAGATGGCCTTAAATATACTTGTTTACGCGCTGACGAACTAATGTCATGAACCATACACCTTTTGTTGATAAATTATATCGTCAGGCCGTCCGGCACTACCGGTTGCGCTTGTGGGGCGCTCTGTTTACGGCCTCTCTGCTGGTTCTGTTCTCCTGGCTGGGCATGGCCCTGCTGGACAGCATCGTTCATTTTTCCCGTGTTAGCCGCTGGGGGTTCTTCTCGTTACAGCTCTCCTTTATGTTTTACCTTATGGCCTATAGGATTTACCCCGCCTGGCGCGATGGGCGGCTCCGGAAAAAATCGGCCTCATTAAAGACTTTTGCCCGTCTGGCGGATAAGCTTACGGGCAGCGATGACCTGTGGCTGAATACGGTGGAATTGAGTGAACAGCATAACAAAGAAGGGGACGCCGATCCTTACCGGGAAGCGGCTATCGGCCGGCTGATTCCCCGTTGTGATTTTAACGCCCTGCAAAAAGCCCTGCCCCTGAAACGCTACATGCCCGCACCGGCCCTGCCCATTGTTTTTTTGCTCAGCGCGGCCCTGCTGGGCGGATTGATCGGTCGGCCTCTCGGCGTTTCGGCGCTGCGCATGGTGGCGCCCTGGGCCGCTTTTTTCGATATTCCCGCCTATACAATGGATGTTAAACCGGGAACGGCCACGGTGTACAGGGGTGAGGATTTGACGATCCGCGCCGTTTACCGAGGGCCGCGGGCGGAGGGGCTGCGGCTCTGGCGCCGGGAGGGAAGGGAAGCGCGCCCCTATCCGATGATAAAAAAGGATAACAACCGGTTCACGGTGGTTTTGAAAAACAACCTCAACGACTTCCGCTATTGGGTGCAGGCGGCGGATATGGAAAATGATGATTACGCGGGGCGGATTGTCTCGGATACATTCCGGGTCGATGTCCTGGAACCGCCTTTTGTAAAGAATTTACGCATGGAGGTTATTCCGCCTCCATACAGTAAACTTCCCCGGCAGGCCCAGGGACTTAACGATACCCGGTTTAGCCTTCTGCCCGGCAGCGAGCTCTATGTTAAACTAACGGCCAATAAGGCTCTGCGCGCGGCCGGTATGGTTTTTGATGATTCCTCCCGTTTTAATTTGCAGGTACACAATTTTAACGCCGAGGGCCGGCGGGTTTTTATGCGGGGCGGGCAATTCCGCTTTTCCCTGCTGTCCATGGATTCCCTGGTCAATCGCGGGGCTCTGCGTTACAGGGTGGAAATGCTGGAAGACCGTCCTCCCTATGTGGAAATCACCGCGCCGGGAATGGATATTGAGGCCCAACCCGAGGATATCCTGCCGATTGAGGTGTTGGCCGGCGATGATTTCGGCGTTGCCGGCATTGTATTGTATTACCGGCATATCGCCTCCGGCGATACGGGACTTTGGCAAAAAAAGCCTTTTTCCATAAAAGAGAATGAGGGACAAAGTCATGGCCGTATTTTGTTTGATTTTTCGGAAAAAGCGATCGCTTATGGCGATCAGATGGAATACTTTGCCCAGGCCATGGACGGCAACAACGTAAGCGGCCCGGGCGTGGCCCGCAGCGCCCGTTACAAGGTGCTTTTTCCCAGCCTGGATGACCTGTTTGAGGATTTTGCGGAAAAGACGGAAGAGCGTAACGATGACATGGAGGATATGGCCCGCCGGTCGGAAGATTTAAAGAAAACACTGGAAGAAATCCATCGCGATTTGAAGCGAACGGAAAAGATGGACTGGAAAACCAAAAAGCGTATCGAACACACTCTGGATGAACAGAAGAAGCTGCGGGAAAAGGTGGAAAAAATAGAGCAGGAACTGCAAAAAATGGTTGAGCAGTTGGAAGACAGGGAGATATTAAGCGAGGAGATGCTGCGTAAATATCAGCAGTTGCAGGATATGTTCCGCCAGATCGCGCCGCCGGAGCTGATGGAGGCCATGCAAAAACTGCAACAGGCCATGGAAAAATCCAACCCCCGGGAGGTGGAGAAAGCCCTGCGTTCCTTAAAGGAAAATCAGGAGAACTTTAAGCAGAACCTGGAACGCACCCTGGAACTGTTCAAACAGATACAGATGGAGCAGCAACTGGACCGCCTGGCTCAACAGGCCAGGGAACTGGCGGAAAAACAGCAGCAGATAGGCGAACGGTTGGAAAAGAAAGAAGAAGGCACGGCCGGGATGCAGGAACAGCAAACCCGGCAGCTAAAAAACATGGAGCGCTCGCTGGATGATATGTTGCAAAACCCGCGTCTGCAATCTTTTAGGGAGTCCGCCAAAGGATTAAACGAGGCGCGTAAGGAAATGGAGCGCACGCAGATGGCCGCGCGGAGCGAGGAAATAAAAAAAGCGCTTCAACAAGGGGAACGGGAGCAGGCTGCTCAACAATCGGCGGAGTTACAACAAAACATGCGTTCCATGCAGGAGCGCCTGCAAGGCAGCCTGGATAATATGCGTCAAAGCCATAAGCAAAAGGTGCAGTCGAAAATGCTGGCCGTAACACGGGACTTGCTAAAGCTGTCCTTTGAGCAGGAACGTTTGCAGCGCCAAAGCCGGAACGCCTCGCGGGTGGATGATCAGTTACGGGAGATTGCCCGCAAGCAGTCGCGCATTCAGCAAAATCTGCAAAAAACCATTGGTGAGATGATTGAGCTTTCCAAACAGACATTTTTTATGGAGCAAAGCCTGAACAGGGACATGGCCCGGGCCCAGAGCCAGATGCGCAAAAGTCTGGATGATTTAAGCGAACGGCGGGCCATGCCCGCGGCCCAAAGCCAGCGCCAGGCCATGGAAGCCCTCAACCGCGGCGTTCAGGGAATGCAACGCTCCCTGAACCGTCTGGGGAAATCTCCCGGCGGCACGGGCTTTGAACAGTTGATGGAGCAGCTAAAGCAAATGGCCGGTATGCAGGGTAACCTGAACGGCGAAACCATGGGGCTTTTTAATGCGCAACAGGGCAACCGGGGGCGCCTTTCCCCGGAGCAACAAGGGTTGCAAAAACGGCTGGCCGCCCGTCAGCAGGCCCTGCAACAGGCCATGCGGGAAATCGCCGGTGAAATGGGCAACCGCGGCGATGTACTGGGCAGGTTGGGGCAGTTGAGCGAGGAAATGGAAAAGGTGGTTCAGGATTTGCTGAAAAAGGGCATTTCACGCAAAACGGTGGAGCGGCAGCAACGGATACTCTCACGCATGCTGGACGCCCAAAAGTCGGTCAGGGAGCGCGAGTATTCCAAAAAACGAAAAGCACAAAAAGCAAAAAGATATCAGGCCGTGGACCCCGGGCGTCTTTCTCCGGCGGAAAACGCTTATCTGAAACAGTTGCAGGAGGCGCTACGAAACTCCTACCGGGAAGGATACGCCCCGGAATATCAGCGTTCCATAGAAGCCTATATCCGTAAATTGATCCGCGAAAAACAACAGGGTAACGGTGAGACCTCCAATGAGCAGAAATAAGCGACCCGGAAAAATGAGACCCGATCCGCGCCTGGTTTTGCCATTGTTGCTAATGGCCGTCTTTTTTTCCATGGCCCAGGAGGTTTTTGTAAAGGAAACGCGCTTCCGCAATGGTCATATCCGGGTGGTCTCGTCGGAGAACTTCCCCCCCTCGCCCAAAATAGCCCTGGTGCTCAGCGGCGGCGGCTCGCGGGGTATCAGCCACATCGGGGTGCTGAAGGTTTTGGAAAAGGCCGGCATTCAGCCCGACCTGATTGTGGGCACCAGTATCGGCGCGGTGGTGGGCGGTCTTTACGCGGCGGGCTACTCCGCCCGGGAGATTGAAAGCTTTTTCCATACCATTGACTGGGGCGATATGTTCCGCGACACCGCCTCCCGCTCCAATCTGTTTTTGGAACAAAAAAAGGAACAGGACCGCTACATTGCCTCCATACGTTTGCAGGACTGGAAGCCCTATATCCCCAATGCCGTTACGCCGGGACAAAAGGTGCTTAATGTTCTTTCCGATCTGTTTATGCTGGCGCCATACCAGGTTAAGGAAAGTTTTGACGATCTTAAAATCCCCTTCCGGGCGGTGGCCACCGATATTGTTCATGGGCGTAAAATTGTGCTGGACCGGGGGAATATCGCCGCCGCCCTAAACGGCTCTCTGGCGGTGCCCCTGCTTTTTTCTCCCGTTAGCTGGGATACCCTGCTGTTGGTGGATGGGGGTGTGAAGGCCAATCTGCCCGCTTCCGTGGCCCGGGAGTGGGGCGCGGATATCGTTATCGCCGCCGATGTCAGTGCCGAGCTGCGTTCCCGCGATGAGTTGAACGCCCCCTGGGAGGTGGCCGACCAGGTTACCACCATCATGACCGACCGTAATAATGTTAAGGAATACGGCGATGTGGACGTTTTACTGACCCCCGATCTGCCGCGATCGACCAATACGGATTTCAGCCAGACAGAGGCCCTTATCCGGGCCGGGGAACGCGAGGCCCATATAAAGCTGGAAAATATCCATAAGAGACTAAAATCCTTTGAAAAAAAAGCGGGGCGTTTTTTGGAAAGGGCGCTGCCGGGCGGGGAGAAAGCGGACAGCCTTTCCGTGCTGACCTTGTCGCGGCGTATGGAAAGGTGGGTTCTGGACGGCGGATATAAAAAGGTTACGGCCCGTTATATGGCCGGACGCCGGGAATTGCACTACTTTTTTGAATCCCTGGCGCCCATGGATACCATTATTTTTCGCGGCAATGTTCATATTACCCATCATGAACTGATGGATTCCATGCGCAGCAAGGTGGGGCAGGTGCCCATTGCCCGTATTCTGAACGATGACTTCGATCGCCTGCGTAAGCTTTACCATGCCCGGGGCTATACCTTGATGGAGATAGAAAAGGTGGAGTTCACGAACCGCATCCTGAAGATTTTTATCAATGAGGGCGTTTTTGGCAAGGTAACGGTGACGGGCAATAAAAATACCCGGCCCTACGTTATCAGCCGTGAGTTTCAGATACGGCCCGGGGCCATTTTTAACTGGCTGGAGGTAAAAAAACGTCTGGCCAACCTGTATGGCACACAACTGTTCAATCGCGTCACCGCCGATGTAGAGCGGCACGGACAAACCGCGGATGTGGAAATTCATGTGGACGAAAAGCCCTCCGTCCGCCTGCAGTTTGGCGGGAAAGGGGACAATGACCGTCTATTTCAGGCCTATCTTGAACTTTCCGATGAAAACCTTTTGGGACGCGGAGTAAAGGCCAAGGCCCAGGCGCGGGTGGGCAATCGCGACGGTTGGCTGGGGCTGCGGTTCCGCTCGGAAAGGATATTCACTTCTCTGTTCACCTTTCGCGCCATTTTGTTTTACTCCTGGGAGGTTAATCCCCGTTTTTGGCATACGCCGTATCAGGGGCGCTACCGGGAAGAACGGGCCGGTATTCGGCTTTTGCTGGGCCGGCAGGTAGAACGCTTTGGCCTGGTTTCGGCGGAGATTAAGGCGCAACGCGTGCGCAATTCGGTTGAGGAAGGATTGCTTGCTCCGGAGCGCACCCTGCAACTACGTTCCTTTGCCCTGCGTTCCGTTACCGATAAGCGCGATCGCATAGATTTTCCTACCCGCGGGGAGTATAATTACTGGGAATGGGAAAGCGGCAATACCGTTTTGCTGCAAAGCCAGCAGGGGTACAGTAAGATCCGCCTCCATCTGGAAACCTATTCGCACCTGTTTAATGCCAATCATGTGCTGCATTTAAAATTTGACGGCGGTTTGGCCGATATTTCCACGCCCTTTTCGGAGTATTTCCGTATCGGCGGCTTCCGTCAGTTTTACGGCTTGCTGGAAAAAGAACGTTCCGGCCGGCAGATGATGATCCTCAGCGCCGGTTACCGCTGGCGCCTGCCCTTTAAAATTATAACTCCCGTTTATCTCGGCGTGCGTTATGATCTGGGCAACGTCTGGCAGCAACCCTCCCTGTCCCTGAGAACTTCCGAGCTTCTTGCCGCCTCGGGCGTCTCCGTGGGTTGGGAAACTCTATTAGGTCCGTTAAATATCGCCTGGGGGCAAAATGCCTTCGGCCGGAAACAGTTTTATCTTTCCTGGGGCTTCAGCTACTAAGCGCCGGGGAAGCGCCTTGCAGGACAATGTTTTTATACTCTGCCCGGCACAAAGCCCTTTAAGAGGTGCTTTGTTTGTCAAACCATTCCAGCGCCTTAAGGTGCGCCTTGTGAATGGGGTAGCTTTCCAGTTCATGACGTTGCAGCCAACAGCCCTTTTCCTTATCCCGCGCGCTTTCCTTAGGTTCCCGCAGCCAAAGCACGCGGTATTTCAGGTCGATGTGCGAATAGACATGGCGCATCGGTGAGGATATCTTTTTCAGTAGAGCGCGCTTAAAAGCGATTTCCTTAAGCTCCTCCGGGTTTTTCAGCTCTTTTTCCGAAACAGCCCTGACCGGGAAGCCCCACATGCCGGCCAGCAGGCCATCCTCGCTTCTTTGTTGCAGCAACAAACGGCTATCCCTTTCCCGGATCATGACCAGATGATATTGTTTAAGTTTTGGAGACGGCGGTGATTTGTAGGGGATGTGTGCGGTTTTGCCCTGGGCGCGGGCCCGACAATAAAAACGAATGGGGCAGGCCCCGCAACGGGGCGCGCGCGGCGTGCAGACCAGAGCGCCCAGCTCCATCATCGCCTCGTTAAAGTCGCCGGGATATTTTCGGCTGATCAGCAGGTCGGCAACATGTTGTATCCTTTTTTGGGTGTCAGTCCGGCGTATATCATCTTCCAGGGCCAGCAGGCGGGTAATGACGCGGCTGACGTTGCCATCCACCACCGCAAGCACGCGGTTATAGGCCTGTGAAAGAATGGCCGCCGCTGTATAGGGCCCGATGCCCGGCAGTTTTAGGGCCTGTTCATAGTCACGCGGGAAGCGACCGTGATATTCCCTGACCAAAATCCCGGCCGCCTTGTGCATGTTGCGGGCCCGGGCGTAGTACCCCAAACCCTGCCACAGCTTTAACACATCCTGTTGGCTGGCCCCGGCAAGATCGTCGATAGCGGGAAAGCGGCCGATAAAAGCCTTATAGTAGGGCAGGCCCTGTTCCACCGTTGTTTGTTGTAAAATTATCTCGGCCAGATAGATGGGATACCAGTCTTTCTGTTTCCGCCAGGGCAGGCTCCGTTTGTTGGCCCGGAACCACTCCAGCAGTTTTCGGCGGAAACGGCCGGTTTGAGGGGCGCTAAGCATGAAGCGTTCGTTCATTTACAGGCGACTCAGGGTGTTGTCGAACCATTTGCTGGTATGGGAACGCACCATCTGCACCAGGCAAATACGGGCAATGAAGGGTTCCGGGTTCTGAAGTGAATTCTCATAAAGGTTGATGAGTCCGTTACTGTATTTGTCCAGGTAGATACTGTCAATCTGCGTGGGGTCGCCAAGCACGATCAGCTTGGTGTTTTCACCCAGGCGTGTTCCCAGGGTGCGCATCTGAAAGGGGTTGGCATTTTGGGCTTCGTCAAAAATAACAAAGGAGTTGGCCAGGTCGGCGCCGCGCACATCGGCCAGGTTGATCAGCTCGATCACCCCGGAGTCCAACAATTTCTTGTAGCTCTCCTCGGAGTCGATTTCGTTGGTAAACTGGCGCAGCTTTTCAATGAAGGGCCGCATGCGGGGGATCAGCTTGCGTTTGACCGATCCCGGCAGGAAACCGATATCTTCCCCCAGCCTGCTTTTGGTGACGATCGGTTTTATCAGTTTGATGGAGTCGTATTTTCTTTCCTGAAAGACCTTCTCCAGGGCGGCGGCCATGGCGATATGGGTTTTTCCCGTTCCGGCCCGGCCGATGATGATTTGGATGCGGATGTCGTCATCCATCGCCTGGTTCATACAGACCGCCTGTTCAAAATTATGTTGCCAGGTCTCCTCATCCAACACCTTGGGATAGGTATCCATCACCTTTGTGGAAAAATAGTCGAAATAGCGGATTTTGTCTTTTTTGCGCAGGCCCATGCCAAAAAGCTGGCCGGCCGGGTCAAACAGGGCCACGCCTTCATTTTCGGCCAATTGCCAACGGCGGCGGTAGTTAAAGCTCCAGTTGGAGGAGTGCTTACCCTTGAAAATGGCGTTGATGTCATCTTCTTCCAGCCGGATTTGTTTGATGGGCTGAAAAAAACTGGAAAGATACTCCTCGGAAATTTTATCATGGCGGTAATCCTCGGCCGCGATGCCCAGGGCCCGGCATTTTACGCGCAGGTTCCTGTCCTTGGTCACCATTACAAACTTTGTTTGCCTAAACCTCTCCTGTAAACCCATCAACTGGGCGATCATGGCGTTATCCTTGTAGCCGAGCGACAGCTCCGCCGGAAATTTTTTTGAAAGCTGACCGGAAACAAAGGCCAGATAACCGTCCTTACCGTTGGGGATATGCAGGGCGTTGATTTTTTCATCCGCCCGGTCCAACAATTGTTCCAGCTTTTGGCTGATATCCCGGGCATTGTAACCGATGCCGGGATCGTTTTTCTTGTTGTCGATCTCTTCCAGCGCCAGCAGGGATATCAGAACGATATGCTCGTCAAAACGAAAGATGCTGGCCGGGTCATGCAACAGCACATTGGTATCCAACACATAGCCGATACGGTCTTTAAAATTTTCCAGAAAAGAAAGATCACCGGAATTTATCATGCGGGGCTCCATCATTTTTCTTGTAATATAAACGGCCTTCTGTTAAAATGCAGTTCAAAGTACAGGGGAAAGGCCGCAAAACGCAACAATGAACCAAAAGGAGCGTAGTCTTTCAGGTACAAAAAGGGGAATTACCATGAAAAAGAGATATATACCCTGGCTGATTCTTTTAGCGGGTCTTTTGTTTGCCGCCCAGGCCGATGACGGAATCAAACAGAAAATTAAAAAAATACAGATGAACATCAACGCCGATAATTATCTTTTGTTTGAAGAGGGCAACCTGGTGATCTGTTCGCGGGAGAATGACAGCTATCTGATGGAAGTGGACGAGGAGGGCAACCTCTATCTGAGCGCCAAAAAGGTGGATATTTCCTCTGAAGAGCGGGAATACCTGCGCGAATATTATAATAAAATGTACGAGATTTACGACCTGCGTAACAGCATGGGCAGCAAGGGCGTGCGTGTGGGGCTGGCCGGCGCCCGCCTGGCGGCAAAGGCCGTGGGACATGCCGTGGAGTATGTTTTTTCCGGCTTTGACGAAGAGGTGGAAAAAAAGATGGAATGCGAGCTTGAACAGGAAGCGGAAAAGCTGGAAGAGTCGGCTAACGGTCTGGAAGGACAGGGCGAACGGCTGCGGGAGCTGGTGGAAGAGACCCGGCGTTTTGTACGGAAGGAACTGTTGCCGACCGTGCCTGAAATCCGCGGGGTTAACCTGGAGCTGGACCCGGACAGCATGCCCCGGATTAATATTTCCACAGACGATGATGAGTGAGCGGGCGATATACTCGCCTTCTTTGTGCTTAAGTGTAACGATCGCTCAACCGGGCGGATAAGAGCCCCAATACAACGACCTCATGGATAATATTCACAGAAAATATATGTCGCGGGCCGTTTCTCTGGCACGCAAGGGCAGGGGGAGGGTGAGTCCCAACCCCCTGGTGGGGGCTGTTCTTGTTAAAAACGGCCGGATTGTCGGCGAGGGCTGGCATGCCCGGTACGGAGGCCCCCATGCCGAGCCCAATGCTCTGGCCATGGCGGGGAAAGAGGCACAAGGCGCCACAATGTATCTTACCCTGGAGCCCTGCTCATTTCATGGTAAAACCCCGGCTTGCGCGCCGTTGCTGCTCCGGGCCGGACTAAAGGAGCTGTTCGTGGCCATGCAGGACCCCAATCCCCGGGTGGCCGGAGACGGGATTCGGCTGTTGCAGGCAAAAGGCCTCCGGGTTCACCTGGGACTTATGGAGGAAGAATGCCGTTTGCTTAATCAGCCCTTTATAAAAGCCATGCGCCATGGCCTGCCCTATCTGATGTTAAAAAGTGCCCAAACCCTGGATGGCTTTGTGGCCGGGGATGACGGCGCCAGCCGCTGGATAACCGGAGAGGCCGCCCGCAAAAAAGTACACCGTTTCCGCGCGGAATATGACGCCGTTATGGTGGGTATCGGCACGGTGCTGGCCGACAATCCCCGGCTGGATGTACGTCTGTCAAAAGGGCGCTCTCCGGCGCGCATTATTGTGGATAGCGGTCAGAATCTGCATAAGGAGCTTTATCTTGTACAAACCGCCTCAAGGCGGCCCACCTACTATTTAAGTCCGGCCGCAAGCCTGAGCGCGCAGGAGGAACTGATCCGGCAAAACGGGCTGATTGGCGTGGAGTGGGAAAACTCGGAAAAGGGCTGGGAAAAGGCTTTGCGCTATCTTTTAGGGCAGGGCGTGCAAAGCATTATGGTGGAAGGGGGCCCCTCCCTGCAAGGTAAATTGATTGAATTTGACCTGGCCGACCGGCTGGAACTGTTTTACGCGCCAAAAACCCTGGGCAGGGGACGAAATATGTTACGGCTGCCGGCGGCGGGTTTGGAAACATCCCCTTTTGTTTCTTTTCGTTGGCAAAAAACGGGCGATGATATGCTCTTTAGCGGAATCATAAGGAAATATTGATATGTTTACAGGTTTGGTGGAGGAAACGGGCACGGTGCTCTCCGTCCGCGCCCGCGACGGTTATCACCGCCTGGTTATAGAGGCGGAAACGGTTCTGGAGGGAACGCGCGTCGATGATTCCATTGCCGTGGATGGGGTGTGCCTGACGGTGGTAAAGCTGGAGAAAGGTCGTTTTTACGCGGATGTGGTACGGGAAACCTGGCAAAAAACGACGGTTTCGGAGTGGCGTTCCGGACGGCGGGTTAATCTGGAACGCGCCCTGCGCATGGGCGACCGTCTGGGCGGTCATGTATTGCAGGGGCATGTGGATGGTACCGCCCGCATAGCCTCGATTGAAAAATTAGGTTCCAACCATATTATCTTTGTAAATTTGGCGCGGCCCTTGTTGAAATACATGACGAAAAAAGGGAGCGTTGGGCTGAACGGCGTCAGTTTGACCATTGCCGAAAAAACAGGCACGGGCATAGCCGTTTCACTGATCCCCCACACCCTGGCGCAAACCACCTTGTCATCCCTGCATGTGGGGGATGCGGTAAATGTCGAAATCGATATAATGGCCAGGCAAATAGTGACCTATCTGGAATCCTTTTTGGAGCAGGGCGGTTTAAACGCGGAAAAAATTAAAAAACTGGGTTTTGATGATGTCTGAATATATCCATACCATCGAGGAAGCCATCGAGGATATCCGCAAGGGGGGCATGGTGGTCGTCGTCGATGACCCCAACCGGGAAAATGAGGGCGATATCATCCAGGCGGCGGAAAGCGCCACGGCGGAATCGGTTAATTTTATGGCCCGGCATGCCCGCGGTCTGATGTGCGCGGCCATCAGCTCTGATGTGGCCAAACGTCTCAATCTGGAACCCATGGTTCATGACACGATCAATACCTCTCTGCATAAAACAAACTTTACGGTGAGCGTGGACGCGGCAAAAAACACCACAACGGGTATTTCGGCGGCGGACAGGGCCCATACCCTGCAAACGCTGGCCGACCCCGGCGCGCGTCCCGAAGACCTTTCCCGTCCCGGCCATATTTTTCCCATCACCGCCAGGGAAGGGGGCGTTTTGCGGCGTACCGGACATACCGAGGCGGGCGTGGACCTCTGCCGCCTGGCCGGAATGAAGCCGGTGGCCGTTATGTGCGAGATTATGGATGACGACGGCACCATGGCCCGCCTGCCGCGCTTGCAGGAGTTTGCCCGCGAGCATGGCCTGAAGGTCATCACCATTGCCGATTTAATCGCCTATCGCCGCGCCCATGAAAAGTATATGAAATGCGTGGCCCGGGCAAAAATGCCCACGGAATACGGCGACTATGATTTTTATCTGTATGAGGATGAGATCAGCGGCGAGACCCATGTGGCCCTGGTTATGGGGGATGTTGCCGACGGTCGGCCGGTGTTGGTGCGCGTGCACAGCAAATGCCTGACCGGCGATGTGTTTCACTCCAGCCGTTGTGATTGCGGAGACCAAAAGGATTTTGCCCTTAGGAAAATTGCCGAAGAGGGCCGCGGGGTTTTTGTCTATCTCAATCAGGAAGGGCGCGGCATCGGGATAAAGCATAAAATACGGGCCTATGAGCTTCAGGAAAAGGGTTACGATACCGTGGAGGCCAACGAGCGCCTGGGGTTTAAGGCCGACCTGCGGGACTATGGCGCGGGCGCGCAGATTCTGTGCGATCTTGGCGTGCAAAAAATAAACCTGATAACCAATAATCCTAAAAAGCTGATAGGTTTAAAGGGTTTTAATCTGGAAGTGACCGGGCGGGTACCGGTGGAGATACCCCCCAAAAAGCAGAACCGTTTTTATCTGGAAACCAAGCGTGACAAAATGGGCCATCTTTTGACCCTGGGAGAAGAAAATGAAACAACTTGAGGGACGGCTGTCGGCAAAGGGACTGAAGGTTGCCGTGGTTGTAAGCCGCTTTAACAGCTTTATCACCAAAGAGCTGCTCAACGGCGCGCTGGACTGCTGGCGCCGCCATGAAGGAAAGGACGATGATTTTACCGCCGTGTGGGTACCCGGGGCTTTTGAACTGGCTCCCGCGGCTAAAAAAACGGCCGCCAGCGGACGCTATGACGCGGTTGTCTGCCTGGGGGCGGTGATTCGCGGCGCCACCAGCCATTTTGATTTTGTGGCCGGACAGGCCGCCAAGGGAATCGCCCAGGTGGCCCTGGACAGCTCTGTACCTGTCATTTTTGGCGTGCTGACCACCGACTCCATCGAACAGGCCATGGAACGCGCCGGCACCAAGGCCGGGAACAAAGGCTGGGACGCCATGTTAAGTGCGGTGGAGATGCGCCGTGTTTACGACCAGTTAACATAAGTAAATCAAAACAAGATGATGAACGCCATGACGCCCACTAATGAAGAGTATTGTCTGGGGATGCTGCCGAAAGTGTCCCGCACCTTTGCGCCCACCATCCGCATGTTGCCGGCCGCGCTGGAACTGCCGGTTACGGTGGCCTATCTGATGTGCCGTATTGCCGATACCATTGAGGACAGCGAACATATCCCCCTCAGGGAGAAACAGGCCATTCTGGATATTTATGTATGTCTGGTGCGCGGGGAACAGTCCGCCCTGGAACAGTTTTTACGGAAGATAGATGTTTTGCCGCGCAACAGCGCCGATGATGAACTTACCCATGATGTGGGACGCGTTATGCAGGTTTTTAACGGATTCTCACCCGTCCTGCGCAAGCATATTGTTTTCTGGGTGGTGGAGATGTCCATGGGTATGCAAAAATACGCCCAGGATAAAAAGACCCGCGCCTTTACCTTTTTGCGTTCGATGAAGGAACTGGACGAATATATGTATTATGTGGCCGGTACCGTCGGCTATCTGCTTACGGCGCTCTTTTCCTTTTATTCCAAAAAGATCACTCCGGCCATACGTCAAAAGCTGGAGCCGCTGGCGGAGTCCTTTGGCAAGGGGCTGCAAATGGTCAACATCATCCGCGATATGGCCACCGATTTGCGCCGGGGACAATCCTACATTCCCGACGAACTTTTGGAAAAATATAAGCTGGACAGAAAAACGATTTTTGACGCGGAAAATGCCGACAGGGCCGAACAGCTTTTTAACGAGCTGATTCAGAAGGCGGTTAATCACCTGGACATGGCCCTGGATTATATCCTGCTGATTCCCAAGGAAGAGAAAAAAATCCGCCTGTTCTGTATGCTGCCGGTTTTCTGGGCCATGCGCACCCTGCAAAAAATCCAGGAAAATACGCTGGCTTTGCTGGGACATGAAAAGGTTAAAATTCCGCGCAATATGATCCGCCGGGAGTATGTCATGGCCATGTTCAATGCCTACTCCAACCGTTTGACTCGGCGGCACTATATGAATTTAAAAAGACAGATCGTGCCGGCCATGGCGGCGGAAGCCTAATCATTTAAGTTATTATGACTGCCATCGCAAAAGGGGCCGTTACCGGTCTGTTTGCAGCCACACAGCCAAACCGTGCCGCTTTTTTCAAATTTCCCCGTGACGGGTTTAAAATCCGTTCCCTTATGGCTTCCGTCGCAGTACGGTTGCCTGGCGGAAAGCCCGCATGAACACCAGGCATATTTTTGTCCCTCTTGTGCTTCAATGGCAAAAGGGGCTTTTTGGGCAATATGAGCTTTGTCCAATTGTAAACTCCCCATAAACAGGTTGATGATTTTTGATGATTAAAAATAATGCGTTGATTTCTTATCTGCAAACCTTAAAGGGACTTGATTTGTCCTCTTTTCTGGCGGCCCCTCCGGAGCCGCGCACGATCCGTTTAAACCGCCTGCGTCTGGAGGAGCCCGGAGAACTGCTCAACCGTTACCGTGAACAGGGCTTTTCCTTTGAGCCCCTGCCCTATACCGGGGATGGCTTCTTGCTGAGAAAGGCGCCCTTTTCCCTGGGGCGTACATTGGACTTTTTTACGGGCCGCGTAACTTTTCAGGGGGCCTCTTCACAATTGCCGGCGCTGGTCCTTAATCCCCGGCCCGGCGAGCGCGTTCTGGATATGGCTGCTTCGCCCGGCTCCAAGTCCACCCAAATGGCCGCCCTGATGGAAAACCGCGGACAACTGGTTATCAATGATGTCAACCGTGATCGTCTGCAGGCCCTGAACGCCAATATTTTGCGCCAGGGAGTGATGAACGCCGCCGTCTACAATTTGCCCGGTGAGCGTCTTGGTCGGCTGATGCCGGAATATTTTGACGCCATTTTGCTGGATACGCCCTGTAGCGGTTTGGGCACGCTTTCCACCCATCCCGAGATATGGGGCTGGTGGGCGCCCGAGCGCCTGCAAAAGCTGATCCATGTACAGCGTCAATTGATGGTTTCGGCCATAAAAAGCCTTAAACCGGGCGGACGGTTGGTTTATTCCACCTGTTCCGTGGCCCCGGAAGAGAACGAGGCCATCATCGACTGGACCCTGAAGCATTATCCCCTGGAACTGGAAGGCATAGAACATGTGGGCATGGAAATGTTTGATCCGGGCTGGCGCCTGGAGGGGCAAGCCCTTTTGGAGCGTTGCAAGCGGGTTTGGCCCCATACACACAACATGGAGGGTTTTTTTGTGGCCCGCCTGCGAAAAACGGAGCGGTATTATAATCACCATGACGCCCCCGCGCAATACAACCTCTCCTTTGTTCCCCATAATGATCCGCGGGTGGCGGATGTGCTGACCGCTATCAGCGAGGCCTGGGGTATCGACCCGCTCTTTTGGCGCGACAAGCGATTCCGGCGTACCAGCAAGCGTCTGTGGGTGAGCAGCGCCGGGGAGAGTTATCTGCCGGAGGAACGTTTTATGAGCGGCGGTCTTTTCTTTGGGGTGGAACGTCGCCCCGTCTGGAAGCTGACCCATCATGCGATTCAGACTTTGGGCCACCGTATTACCCGTCGCCGCATCCGTCTGAGCGACAATGATTTCAAAACTCTGACAAGGGAAGGGCGGGTGGATGAAAAAAGCCTGCCCCGGGGTTACTATGCCCTGGAGTTTAAGGGGGAGCCGGTGATGGCCGTGTTTAAGGACGAAGGCTATCTGCGCGTCCGCCTGCCGCAGGAACTGGATGTGTAAGGTCTGCAACTTAAAAAATTAAGGGGGAAGCGTGCATAAAAAAAAGCTGTTTTATTTTATGGCCCTCGGGGCGGTGATATTTTTTTACGGCTGCCTGGCCCGGCCGGTGATAAAAAAAACGGATGACGCCCGGCATCGTTCACAAAACGCTGAAATAATGCGGCAGGTTGCTCAACGGGCGCAAACGGGCGACTGGCTGGTGATACGCGGCTATCACGGCGTGGATAACCTGGTGGCCAACGCCACGGGCATTCCCCTGAGCCATGTGGCTATTTACAATGCCGACAGTCAGCGGGTTGTAGAAGCAGAAGGCCGGGGCGTACACCTGAGCAGCCTTGCGGAGTTTGTGGATAAGGCTTACCGCCTGCTGATCATCAGGCCCAGGTGGCAGAATTCACGGAATGGTCTTGCCGCCTGGCAACGGGCCCGCAAACTGGTGGGAAGGGATTATGATTTTCTGGGAACCGTGGGTTTTAACTATCCCAGCCGTTACTATTGCAGCGAACTGGTCGTTTCCATTTACCGGCCCTGGTACAGGGGCAATGAAAAGTTTCCAACCGTGATAAAACCGGGTGAACTGTTTCTCTATGACCGGATCATACTATCGTCCGGTTGACTATGCGAGACGTTACTCTCC
>JALTKX010000101.1 GCA_027006055.1 Calditrichia bacterium
GGTGGATCACAAAGTCGAGTTTGCCATAGGTTTCGTTCCATTTCACCAAATCGTTTTGTGTTCTGGTGGAGACATTGGAGTCATAGGCGGCGTCATCATACAGATCGGCCTGATAAAACTCCATGGCTGTCAATCCCAGACCCAGATTCAGGTCGACATTCTTCCAGCGGTAACCCAGGCCCGCCGTTAACAGGGTTTTGGTCAACTCACGGTTTTCGCGCATATTTTCAAAGCTGTACCCCACGCGGAAGGCAAAATCGTTAAAAAAGAGATGTTCCACACCCACCCGGATATTGTAGGTATCATTGTAGTCCGGAGCCTTGTAGAGATCATCGGTGAGAGCGCTCCAGAAATTATAGTAAAAGTCAACCATCAGGCGGGCCTGTAAAATATTACGAAAACGATAGTCGAAGCCCATGCCCACGCGCGCGGGATAGGCAACCGCCTGGGTCAGGGTCTGGCTGCTATCGCCACTGGTCAACAGGTTCTCCGTCTGATACTCAAAACCGCTGCGAAACGATCCGCCGACGCTCAGACGCTCATCGACGCGGAAACTGAAACCGGCATTGATATAAAACGGCGTGTTAAGGGCCTGCCGTTGCAGAACCGCATCGCGCGCCAGGGAATCCAGACCGAGGGCCTTGGGGATCACGCGGTTTACGGTGGTCACATCACCGTTAAGCAGTGCCACGCTCAGCCCCACGGAAAAATTGTCAAAAGCGGCGGCAACGGTAAAAGGCAGGGCGTATAAAACGCCTTCGCCGCTAAACTCATTGTAGGCCAGCAGCTTATCGCCAAAACTGGTGGAGCGTACCTCTTCAAAGTAGTTGTAATTAAAATCCATAAACGGCATCCAGCCCAGGCTAAGGGCCAGGGGCATATCCTTTATCAGCCCTTTCAGACTGTAGACCAGTTGTGCCGAAAAATTATAGTAGCCGTTGTCCTGAAAATAGTAGGAACCGTAATCGACAAATCCGCCAAAATTATCATAATAGGGAAAAGAGCGGTCTTCCTGAAGCGACAGGAAATCACCGCCACCCTGCAAAACCAGTCCGCTGTCGGCCCGGGCCAGCAGGGCCGGATTGTGGCTGGCGGCCAAAAGAACGCCCCCCGCGGCCAGACCGCTGTTACCCAGGGCCAGTCCGCGCGCCGTGGGCGAGGCCACTTCAAAGCCATAGCGGGCCTTATCCAAATTAAGGTTCGCCTGTTGCGCCCGGGCGGCCGTATACAAAAACAAAAGCAAAAGTGTCAGAGTTATGCGTTTCATGCCATCCTCGTTTTCATTAAAAAGTATAGTTCAGTTCCAAATAGACGGTGTT
>JALTKX010000102.1 GCA_027006055.1 Calditrichia bacterium
CGAATCCGGCAAGAACACCGAACTCACCGCCGGCCGCCACCTCAAAATCCACGCCGCCGACAACGCGAAAATTACGCTCCGAGGCGCCGACGGCCTGCATGTCACGGTGCAAAACGACAACGTCACCATCAATGCCGCGAAAGACATCCGCATCACCGGCAAGGGCGGCGGGGACATCACCTTCGAGCAGAGCGGCGGGGGCTTCAAGATCGACACCGCCGGCAACGTCCACCTCTACGGCAGGAAAGTCAGCCTCGGCGGCGCCGGCGGCGTGACCTTCAACGGCAACGTCAGTTACACCATCGGCAGCCCCAGCATCCCCGCCCCGGCGAGCGTCACCGCGCCGCTGTCGGCAAAAATCATCGACACCCTCGAAGATCCGGACGCACCCAAGGTGTACAACCTCGCCTGGAGTGAAACGCAAGTCCCTGTCGGGAAGCCTGCGGAAATATGTTTTTCCGTGAAAAATTTTAATGGAGGTGAAATCGCCACTATTACAATTTATGAGATTGATCCTGACAACACAGAGGAAGTCGTAGACATAGTGACCGTCTCTTTGAATGATGGAACCGGACACTACACAACAGAATGGACAAGAAGCACGTCTGACGCATGTCGTGATCTTCAATTAGACAACCCAGATGCAGGCCACGGGCCACTTTGCTATAGGTTTGACGTAACTGTTGATGGAGTATCTTCCCCTAACAGATCAAGCCCACTGTATTTAACAAAAACTTTGACAATAGATGTTACCGACGAAAAAGGAAATCTTATCCACGACGAAGTGAATGTAATACTAACCGACCCAAAAGGAACAAAGTGCGTGCGCACAACTTCTGATGGAAGCGCCACTTTTGAAGATGTCATTCTTGGTAATATCAATATTGAAATAGAAGACTTGGATCACAGGATTTTGGAGATATGAATACGACCGTAGAGAATAGTGAACCATATGCAAGAAACTCGCGTCTTAGAATCACATCTATTAAAAATCGCTCTCGCATTGCTATATCAGTTCAAGAAAATAATCTCACGCCCTTGGTCGATGGTCCGGAAATTTTTGGAAAGATGGCTGAATTGTTCAGCAAGGCAAAAAAATATATTTATATTACTTCTTGGTCAATGAGGTTAAAGACACCGGTTGGTAGAAAAACATTAGAAGATTGGCTGCTTCAAAAAGCGAAGGAAAATGTAAAAATTAGAATACTATGGTCTGATCTTGACAAAAAAATGTCCCCTTTTAATGAAAGAAAAGCAATTCAACGCCTCATAACAAAGGACAAGACAAACAATATAAGGATAGCTCTTTCGCAATTAA
>JALTKX010000103.1 GCA_027006055.1 Calditrichia bacterium
CATTGTGCGGGGTATCGAAGTGGGCCATATATTCCAGCTGGGGGATAAATACTCCCGGGCGCTGGATGCGGGGGTGCTGGATGAAAACGGCAAACGGCAGATTATGACCATGGGCTGTTACGGTATCGGGGTAACTCGCGTAGTCGCCGCCGCCATTGAACAGAATCACGATGACAATGGCATTATCTGGCCGGCCGCCATTGCGCCTTTTGATATTGCCATTGCGCCGATCAATATGCACAAGTCTGAAAAGGTGCAGCAGGCGGTTGAAACCATTTATGCGGATTTAACCAGCGCCGGTTTTGATGTTCTATTATTTGATAATAAGGATCGTTTAGGCGCCATGCTGGCAGATATCGAGCTGATTGGTATTCCCCATCGACTGGTGATTGGTGAGCGTGGCCTGGATGCGGGCAAGGTGGAATACAAGGGCCGCCGGGATGAAAAATCCACCGAGATCGAACGGGATCAACTGATGGCGTTTCTGAAGCAATTATAATGAACAGGCTTTGCAATACAGCCACCCCCTTTACAGCGGGGGAATTGAAATCGCCCTCGCCCCCTCTTTTTCAAAGCAGGGGGCTTTTGCGCTCACGACTTTGTATCAGCCTTTACCTGTTACTGTTTATCCCTGCCCTCTCTATCGCCAGCTCTCAGCAGGCTGACCCGGAGCTGCGCCAACGACTGATCCAGGCGGTGAATGCCGCCAGCAGTTTCAAAGATCGTTTTGATGCAGAGGTCTGGCTGCTGGATATGGCGGGCCGTCTGGAAAAGCGTATCCCCGATTTGCAAAGCCGCCTGGATTTATTGCGTCAAATTCATCAGGAAGCCAGCCGCGCCGGTCTGCACCCGGAACTGGTGCTGGCTGTCATTGATATTGAAAGCCGTTTTGACCGCTTTGCCATTTCCCGCTCCGGCGCTCAGGGGCTGATGCAGGTTATGCCCTTCTGGCTGGATGAAATCGGCCACCCGGATGATAATCTGATGGATGTATCCACCAATCTGCGCATGGGCTGCACCATTTTGAAATATTATATGGACAAGGAAAAAGGTGATCTGAAGCGTGCACTGGCTCGTTATAACGGCAGCCTGGGTTCCTCTCGCTATGCAGACAAGGTCATTACTCAATTAAGCCGCCGCTGGTTCAAAAACTAGCTGCTGAAACCTATTAAATTTGCGCACCTTTTGGGTACATAATGCCCATATTTTGTGCATGGTATTTTACAAACCCAAACACGCACTCAAGCCGCCACAAAAACCATAATAAAAACAATAAATTAAAAAACCATACTTTAAATATAGTTAAGGCACA
>JALTKX010000104.1 GCA_027006055.1 Calditrichia bacterium
GGCTGATCGGCCGTCATCAGCATGTGGACGTGATGCTGGTCTGCATCGGTGATAACTTTACCATGGGCATCGATGACGCGGCCGAGGCCGTGGCCCTGGTTAAGCCCGATCTGGCCATTCCCATGCACTACAAAACCTTTGATATGATCGATGTCGATCCCCATGAATTTGTCAGCAAAGTGGCCCTGATGGATTTGAAGGCGCGGGTTGTTGATTTGGGAGCGTCGGTTGATATCTGATCTTTCTGCAATTCAGTCCCTGGCCGAGGAAGTAAAGCAAACCTTTGAGGAAGCCCGCGCCTATCCGGTGCGGGTTTCCTTTTATCCCTACCGCGGTCTCAAGCACACCATCCGTCTAAGGGACGGCGTCATTTTTATCCGTCTGTCCGAGCGTCTGAACGCCGCGCCGGCGGATGTTTTCCGGGCTTTGTTTGTGATCCTTTTTGCCAATCTGTTCCGCTACCGGCTGGACCCGGGCTGGCGCCGCTTATACAACGCGTATGCCGAAAGGCTGGCCCCGCCCCCCGCCACTTCCGCCCCGGCGGACCTGTCACACTATACGGGCAGGGGGCGCTATTTTGATCTGGATACCCTTTTTGACGACCTTAACCGGGATTTTTTTAACGGCAAGCTGCCCAAGCCTCATTTGGGCTGGAGTCAAAACAACAGCACCACCCGTCTGGGTTTTTATGACGCCGGCCGCAAGTTGATTGTGGTCAGCCAAAATCTGGATGGCCGGAAGGTGCCTGCCTGGGTGGTGCGCTATATTCTTTATCATGAGATGTTGCATGTAGCCATTCCGGTGGAAAGGGTAAATGGCCGCCGCCGCATACATCCGCCGCATTTTAAGGCCCTGGAGCAGGCCTATCCCGATTATGAGCGGGCAAGGCTATGGCTAAAAAAGCATTTCCGTAAAAGGGGCTGGCGATTGTTTTGAGGCTATCCGGCGCGGAAGTTTTGACTCTCCCCAAAACGGCGCCATCGGCGGGCTTAAAAGGATTTTAGGGCCTGGGCCCACTTGCGCCACTTATTCAGTGAAAGGGGCGGGTGTTCCCGGCGCATCAGTCTGACGGCGTCATCCACATAGGAGCGGTGGCGCATTCCCATCAGGGTGGCGTCCACTTCCTTTGTGGCCAGCAGGCTGTTCAGGGCCAGATCCTGCAAGAGCTCTCCCCTTAGGTGCCGGGGCAACATTTGTTGGGCCAGCCCGGCGATGCGCTCGTTGAGTCGGCTGGAGTTATAGCCGAGATAAAGCGTAAGCTGATCGAGCACCTTGTTAAAAAGCTCCACATAGCCGTCCAGCCATTGCGAT
>JALTKX010000105.1 GCA_027006055.1 Calditrichia bacterium
CGTCCCCGCTGGTGGGCGTTCCGGAGAAGTTGGCGGTTACGGCCGGGTCTTCCACGGTGATATAGTTATTTTTGGTGTTGGTATCGCTACCGCCCGGGCCGGTTACGGTTAAGGAAACCGTATAGCTTCCGGGATTGGCATAATCATGAGTGGGGTTTTGCAGAGTCGAGGTGGTACCATCGCCAAAATCCCAGCTCCAGTCGGTAATGTCGCCGGTGGACTGATCGGTAAAGTTTACCGTCAATGTGGGGCAGCCGCTGGTGGGCGAGCCGGTAAAGTTGGCGGTGGGGGCCGTGGGGCCGCCGGTACCGCCGTCATTAACGGCATTAAAGGCATTCACCCGCCCGGCGCCCAGCTTACCCTGATAGGCGCTGTTTCCGGCAATACCGTAAATATCATCGGCGGTATCAAACAGTCTTTGCTTAACCTGATCCGCTGTCCAGTCCGGATGCTTGGACCAGATAAGAGCGGCCACGGAAGCCGTCAGCGGGGTGGCCATGGAGGTACCGCTTAAAGTGGCCACTTTATCATTCTGAGGATCATCCTTATCATGATAGGTGGAAACGATATCCGTACCCGGCGCGGAGATATCCACAAAAGTGCCGTAGGTGCTGAAATCCGACTTCACGTCATTTTGATCGGTGGATGCTACCCCAATAACATCGGCACGATCCAGCATATAGTCGGAATCTTCATTATCATCATTACCGGCCGCTTTAAATACCAGGCCGCCTCCGGCGACAAAATAGTCGATGGCATCGCCCAGACCGCCCGTGTTGGAAGAACCCCAGCTACAGGACGCGATACGCGCGCCGTTGTTGGCGGCATAATAGAAAGCGTCGGCGGCATGACCCATATCGATATAGCCCACTTCAAAGATGAAGAAGCGTCCGGACCAACCGATACGCAGAGCCATGATTTTAACGCCGTTGCCGTTTACGGCCTGAGAACCATTAAGGCGGCCGCCGGCCACGGAAGTTACCGCGTATCCGTTGTTATTGATGGCGCTGAGCAGACCGGCCACGTGCGTACCGTGCCCGTTAAAGTCACGGGGATCGTTATCCGGTGTGTCCACATCCTCGCCGGTCCATCCGGTTTGGTTGTCCACAAAGTCCCAACCGATCCAATCATCGACAAAACCGTTACCATCATCATCCACGCCATCCGCGCCGTTTAACTCGGCTTCGTTGATCCACATGTTACCACGGGAATTTTCAGGCGTGTCATAGGAGGCGTCGGCGCCGCCGAGGTCCTTGTGAAAATAGCGAACACCCGTATCCATGTCGGCAACGATAATTTGCGTATTGCCCGTTTCGATATCCCAGGCTTCGGGAGCGTCCACATCGGCGTCGTTGGCCTGATTCATATGCCACTGATCCACATAGTTGGGATCATTGGCCGTGGCGCTAATGCGGTGAATGCCAATGGGCTGGGCGTCTATAACGCCGCGCAGACCCTTATAGGCGCGTACAACCTGCTCAACATCCACATCCGCCTTAAACGAAACACGGAACCAGCCCCGGGGATCGATTGTCCGTCCCTGATAAACTCGAGGTGTCAGATTTGGATATTTTTGCAACAAAGCATTAACACCAAACCGCTTATTTAAAGCATCCAAATTTGCAATCCCGGTAAGCCCTTTGGAAAAATCGGCCTGACGAACAATGCGCTCCACCATGTCCCGGTTGAATTTAACAACGATTTCGCGCTGCTGATATCCGGCAAAGCCCGGTGCTTCCGTGTTAGCGGTTACTGTCATATGTTCCAGACCTTGTGCCTGGGAAAAAGATACGAGCAGTAAAAAAAGTAAAAATGAAACAATAGTACGATTCATAAAATATCTCCTACAAATAGAGTGGTTAATAAGAAAAAAAATGGGTGGGTGTCATACCTCCTTTCCTTTAAAATGGATATTACCGTAATAAGCATCCGTTTGGGGTATTCAGGATAAAGCTAAACTCGGCATAATCCGCAACACATCCTGTCTTACAGATCACAAATAAGCCTTAAAAATCTATATCCGACAAATGTTCCGAGGCTTTGGAGAATTCAGGTCTTTTTGTGATTTCCAGAAATGTTCTCACCAACAGGGGATCAAACTGTGTACCGGCATTTTTTTCTATTTCTTTAATGGCGTCGCTTTGAGATTGCGCCTCGGAATAATTCCTGCGGGAGACGATGGCCTCAAAGGAGTCGACAATACTCAAAACACGGGCCAGAAAGGGTATGGCCTCGCCGCGCAGACCATCGGGATAGCCACTGCCGTCATATCGTTCATGATGATGACGGATAATGGCCGCCACATCATGCAGTTCGTCGATATTGCCCACTATCTTACTCCCGATAATCACATGCTCCTTGGCTTCATGATATTCATCGGCCAGCAATGAGCTTTTTTTGTTGAGTATGGCGTCCGGCAGGCCGATTTTACCAATATCATGCAACAGGGATGAAAGCTGCAGGGTAAAACGGTCATTCTCATTCAGCTTCAGGCTGTCGGCCATAAGGTTTCCGTAGTGGGCCACGCGTATGGAGTGCCCGGAAGTGTATTTATCCTTGGCTTCAAGCGCCGAGATAAGGGCCTTGATCGCCTTCAGCAAAACGGATACATTTTTTTTGCTGTTTTTTGAATGAGAGATCATCCGCCGCTTTATATTGCGGTTTATTATGGTTGGAATGTTACTGAGATTAAAAGGCTTGGAAAGGAAGTCCGCCGCACCCATGGAGAGCGCCTGCTGCATCAGGTTTTTATCTTCGGAGGCGGTGATAACGATAAACGGCACATCCAGCAGGGAATTATTCAGCATGTCCAGCAGGTCAAGCCCCGTTCCGTCCGGCAGACGCACATCGCTCATAACCACATCAAAGGAACGGCTTTTCAGAAAATCCGTGGCTTCCTTAACCGTTTCCGCGGCCACATAGTTAAAGTTATACTTATCAAAGGAGCGGCTGATCGCCCTGCGCGTTACCCGCTCATCTTCCACCAAAAGGATATTGTAGGCACTATTGGAACTATGCATCACTTAAAAGCACTTTCTCCGGTTATTTCCTGCCCGATAATGAGCGTATGAATTTCATGGGTACCTTCATAGGTTAAAACCGATTCAAGGTTAAGCATATGGCGGATGGTCTGATATTCATCCGAAATTCCATTGGCGGCCAGGATGGTACGCGCGGAGCGGGCCACCTCCAGGGCCATGGCCACATTGTTGCGCTTGGCCAGGGATACATGGAAATGTTGGGCCCGGCCGGCGTCCTTCATGCGCCCCAGCTGATACACCAGGGTTTGGGCCTTGGTAATTTCACTCACCATCTCCACCAGTTTATGCTGAGTAAGCTGGAATGCGGCAATCGGCTTATCAAACTGAATGCGCTCCCTGGCGTAATTTAAGGCTTCGTCATAACAGGCCATTGCGGCGCCGGTCACACCCCAGGCAATACCGTACCGCGCTTCGTTCAAACAGGAGAGCGGCCCGCGCAGTCCTTTAACACCGGGCAGCCGGTTCTCCTCGGGGACAAAACAGTCCGCAAAGCTGAGTTCGGCGGTAATACTGGCCCTCAGGGAAAACTTACCTTCAATGGCCCGGGTGTTAAAGCCCTCGAAATCCTTTTCCACCAGAAAGCCCTGCACCCCTTCATCGGTTTGAGCCCACACAACGGCCACATCGGCTATGGAGCCGTTGGTTATCCACATTTTACTGCCGTTCAGCAGCCAGCCGCCTGCCGTTTTTTTAGCCCGGGTAAGCATTCCTCCCGGATTGGAGCCGAAATCGGGCTCCGTTAAACCAAAACAGCCGATCTTTTCGCCCGCGGCCAGGGGCGGCAGCCAACGCCGCTTTTGCTCCTCGCTGCCATAGCGGTATATGGGAAACATCACCAAGCTGCCCTGCACCGAGGCGAAGGAACGCAGTCCGCTGTCGCCCCTCTCCAGTTCCCGCATCACCAGGCCATAGATAAAGTAACTTAATCCGGGACCGCCATATTCCTCCGGGAGGGTTACGCCAAGCGCGCCCATTTCTCCCAGGCGGGGAATGATCTCCATGGGAAAGGTTCCGGAACGATGGTGGCCGGCCACCACGGGCATAAACTGTTCGCTTACAAATTGACGAACCGTCTGCGTGATCATCTTCTCTTCCTCGGAGAAAAGATCAGACAGATTGTAAAAATCTAATCCATTAAACATGGTCTGTCGCTGTTATTAAAACATCCAATTGAATTCAACGCCGTAAATTAGGGCATTGTACGATTCATTTCCATTAAAATAGGTGGGGTCTATATCGGGATCGGTTAAAACCTGCAGGGCCTCGGCCGTGGTATAAGCCATATTGCGCCGGTTTGTTCCGCCGATAAACTTTATGGAGAAGCTGGGAACAAAGAAATATTCAAGAGAAAGCTGGCCGCTGAGCTGCCAGTAGTTGCTAAGCATATCCTCGGTGCCGCCGCCGCTGGCGTCATTTTTAATGGCCGAAACATTGCCCTCAAAAATCAGGCGCATGGGAATAATGTCCCAACGGTGGCTTTCATACAGAAAATAGTTTTTATTTTTTTTACCGTCCGTCAGGCTCAGCTCGCTGTAAACAAGGCCGCCGGACACGAAAAAGTTTTTGGCGGGACGGGTATAAAAGTTGACCGAGCCGATAAGCTGGCGGGTTCCAAGCGGAGCGCTGCCGGCCACCTTGCTGTAGTCATCCAGGTCCAAATAAATACCGCTGGCGGAGAAACGGTTAAACCCCACGCTTTGCGAAAGACGCAGTTCATATTTACGGGAAATCTTATCGGTTTTTGTTTCATTGTTTTCAAGGTCGAAAACCGAGTCGCTTAAATCATCGCGGTAGCCATAGACCACGGTTATCTCCGGCCAGCGCTTTATATCGGTGGTCAGGGTCAGGTCCGCCAGGCGGGTTCGCGTTGTGGGCGTATCCGTTTTTTTATTAAGGTTGTTACGATATTGCTCCACATCCAGACCAAGGATGCCAAAACGGGGAATGCTGAAGGCATTATCCACCTTAAAACCTTGTCGGTCATTAAGCAGAAAAGGATAACCGGCGGTATAATATTCCTGACCGATGCGATAATAAAAGGCAACCAATTTGTACAGGCTGTATCTAAAATCCAGCCCGCTCTTGTAAGTCAGGTCGTTGTTGCCGCCCTGCCCCAGCGTATCCTTTAGGCTGTAAAAACCCTCGCCAAAAAATTTAAGCCGTTTTTTCCAGAAAAAGGCGTTAAAATCCAATCCGGCATTACGATTAAAAATCGGCGCATTAAGGGACGACTGTCCGTCTTCGTTTTCCTGCGCCGAGATAGAGGATGAATCATCGCGGGCCACAAGAAAATGCAGCCCTATGTCAAAACGGCCCGTTTCCCCGATGCGCATGGAGGCGGCGCCCAGGGTACGGCGATAGATGCCACTGCTTTCAAACTGCTTGTACAAGCCTATGGAACGGGCGCCCACGGCAAGCTTACGTTCCGAAATGCCGCCCATCAGCGTTGTTTTTAAAAAGGAGCGGGACGACCATAAACGGCCGAAATTCAGGTTAAGGCGACCGCCGCGTATTTCACGGCTTTGTATAAAAAAATCACTGCCGGTTTGGTAAAAATCACCCAAAACCAGCTCATGATCGCCGTAACGCACCGCCAGGCTCAGACGGTCTATGGTATTTTGATTGCTGAAGTCCAGCCGGTTCCAACTGTTGTTGCGGATATCGCCCAAAAGGCTGATATCCAGGGTAGAAGTGCGGGCAAAGAGGGCCAGGTTCACAAACTGGCTCAGGCCGGGAATCAGGGTGGTTTTGCCATACGTTTCATCCGCCACGGAATCGGGCTTTATGGGCGAGGTTTCATCGTAAACCGTGTTCAGGGTATTGACCGATACCCGCCCGGAAAAGTCTATACTCTTTTGAGCCCACAGCGCGCTTGAGACCAGTAGCAGAAGAAGGTATTTATTCAGCATCATCTTATTATCGTACTATAATCCTGCGGTTAGCATCCCGTCCGATATTTCCGGCTTTGTCTTCCACCAGAATAACAAGGCGATTCTCGCCGCGTTTCAGGTTGATTTCCGTTTCAAAACTACCATCGGAATTTGGCTTGATTTCTTTACCGTTAATTACCAGGCGTTGCAATCCCGAGGATGGTTCGGGATCGATAATGACGCCGCGAATGATTTGCGTAAAGCGATTAGCATCCCGCTTGCTTAAACGGGGCGGGCCGGGCGGTTCCAGGCGGATAAAGTTTTGCTGTGCCGGCTCGGTAACCGTGATTATCGGCTTTACCGTATCCAAAAATATGCTCTGTGTTTTTTCCGTGCTGTTTTTGGAAAGATCGCGGGCGGTCAGCCGGATGTTGTTCTGCCCCTCCTGAAGAATCACCGTTCGGTTAAAGCTGCCGCGGCCCCTCACCTCGGCCACTTCCTCGCCGTTTATATACACCTTTACCTTGTCCTGCGGGGTTTCGTCAAAAACAGCGCCGCTCAGACTATAGCCGCGTTTATTCAGATAACCGGTCACCAGGGGAGAAGAGAGTTTTATCCGCGGCTTTTTGGTATTGACAAAGGCCGCTATTTTCTGTTGTGTCGTTTGCCCTTTATAGCGGGCCTCCACCGTATAACGGTTGGCCCCTTCCACAACGGGAACCCGGCCGTTAAACTTTCCGTTGGCGTCCACCGTCAGGGGAGAGCCGTTTACCGTTACCGTCGCTCCCGGTACGGTGCTGCCGGACACGCGCAGCCCCCCGCTGATTAGCGAAGGATCGGTAATTTGCAGGGGCGGCTTATCCACTTTTAGGGTAAAGGCGCCGCGCGCGGACTTACGACGCGCCGGCATGGCGCTGGGCGGCTGGGGCGCCTGGCCCTTGCGTACCACCGTTTGTTGATTGCTGCCCACAAGCACCTCGCCGCCGGCTTCCCTGGAGCTTACGGCCACCTTGCCTTCCACCACGCTGACCCGGGTGGTGAGCTGCTTATCCACATTCACTTCCAGGGTGGTGCCCCGGATGGCCACAACGGCGCTGGGCGACTCGATGCGCCGGGTCTGGCGGTCGCTGACGATCTTTTTAAAGCGGGCCCAAATATTGCCGGCCCACAGGGAAAAACTCATTTCATCTTCACCGTCATCTTCATCGGTCTTAATGCTTTTCACATCAAAAATACTGTTCTGATCGACCCGAACCACCGTACCGTCGGGCATCTCAATTTCGATACGGGCATTTACAGAGGTCTTAATTCTGTCCCCGCTGAAAACCTTGCTGTTCAACCGTAAACGGTTCCAGGAGGTTTGGTTTTTCTGCTGGCGCTCTACCTTACCCAGCATAAATTTCACGCGGGCCGTATTTTCCCAGCTATACGCGCCGCCGGTCAGGAACAAAAAGAGTAAGAGGACATGAATCATGCGTCTCATACAACACCTCTATCTGATTAATATCATTTTTTTCGAAGCAACAAACTTATCGGCCTCAAAACGATAAAAATAAATTCCGCTGGCAACCTGGCCACCAAAACTGTTTCTACCGTCCCATTTTACCTTAATTTCGCCACTTTTAACTTTTTTATTAAATAACTCTACCACTTTCCTGCCCAAAACATCATATACCGCCAGGCGGGCGTTTTTGTCATTGGCAAAGAAAGGAACGCGGATGCGGATGGTCGTTTCCGGGTTAAAGGGATTGGGATAGTTTTGCCCCAGTTCAAAGCGCGTGGGAAGCACCCTGGGCGAAAAATCGCTGTTGCGGCTGGCATAAAGCCGGAAGTGCTGCTTACCCCGGGCCTCCCCCAGGTCATATTCCGAACGCTCCGAAACATCAAACCACTCCCCCTTTTCCAGATGATACAAAAAGTAATGGATATCATCGCCGCGGCTAAAGCGTTCCCAGCTCAGGCGGGTGGACTCTTTTCCTTCGGGAATCTCCACAATGATCTGCCACTGTTTTACCGAATCTCCCGGAATACCGGTGGCAAAGTCGGAAAGATGCGCCAGATTGTTTCTACGGGCAAACATCCGTATCCGCCGGGAAATGGCCGGCGGTTCTATCGCCCCCCGGTAAATATAGGGGTAGTTTTCCTTTTGGGTGAGTATGCTGTAATAATTTTCCACGCGCTCATCACCCCGTTGCGCCTGCAATTTAAAGATGGCGTCGTCATCGGCGGCCAGCCAACGGGCGCTCTTTTCCAGACTGCCGTTTTCATCCTCAAGATAGGGCCGGGGTTCAATATACAAATCGCCCGGTTGATAGGCATAAAGCCAATAACCGGAGTGCTTGCGCAGCCCCTTGCCCTTCATGGGCAGATACGGCTCAATTCCCGGGGCCGAATTGTCGTAATACAGCAGCGTCCCGTTTATCAGGGAGTCGTTCACGGCCTGGTCAAAGGAATAAAGACCATCGGCGGCGCGAATCTGTAAATCATCGATCGAAATATCCCAGTTCCAGGGAGCGCCGATCATGTTCCAGCCCCGGTTAAGCGGAATCACCCGGCCGGAATCGCTGGGAACGGGAACGGCATCGGCGGTTTTAAGGGCCATGAATTTTTCACTGACCATCCAGTAGGCTCTGCCCGGAACAAGCGAATCGGGGTCGGCGTCCACATAGCCGTCCCAGTTCCAGTATTTTATGGCCCGTATGGAAGAGAGGTCCAACTCCGGCATGGCGGAAAGATCAAACGGCGGGGAAACGAATTGCCAGCGTTTTTTACGGACTACAAATTTTGGCGCCCGCACGGCAAAATCGAGCGAAACGCTGTTCTTACCCAAACCGCCGTTGAAGGCGGTATCCACGGCGGCAACCTCAAAGCGGTACAGGCCTTCCTCCAGAGGATAAAAAGAGACCGATTCTCCCCGGGCGGTATCGCTTACCTGGTAACTGCTGTTAAAGCGCCTCAGCCGGTATTCATAACGCAGCAGCTTTCGCGGCGTGCCGATGGTGCTGTTGCTGGTATCGTCCCCGGTAAAGCGGATAGTCACCCCCGTCTGGCGTATGGTATCGGGATAGCTGCCGATAATGGCGGTGGCGGGTCGCAGCAAGTCCCTGTAGGAAACCAACAGATTGAGCAAAACCGTTTTCTCCGAATCGGCGTTACCGGCCATGCGCAGATTAAAACGGGTTCTGTAAAGGGAGTCCCTGGCCAGCCCCGTGGCATTCAGGCGCAAAGCCAGTTGTTCCGTGGCGCCGACTTCTATATTAAGCGTATCCGGACTGAGCGTAAGCCAACTAACCGTCGGCCGGGAAACGACAACGGACACGGGAAGCGTACCCGTGTTTTTAACCCTTAACGGCCGGATCAGGCTGTCCCCCTGCCCCATTTGAACATTCACCGTATCGCGGAACAGGGCAAAAGCGCCGAAATCAATACGCCCGTTTATGGGCGGCGCATAACCGATGGCCGCGCCGTTGGTATCCAGATAGGCCAGTTTATAATAATAGTCCGTGCCAAAAACCATGGAGCGGTCTTCAAAACTCAGGGTATCCCTGCCGACGGCGGCCACCAGGTTTAAGGTATCGGGGATAAAATTTTCCCCGGTTGACCGGAAAACGGCCAGGCCGCCCCACAGCGAACGTGCGTCCTCCGTTTCGGGCACGTCCCAGGCAAGCTCTATACTGGAATCCAGCACCGTTACCCGGGTTTGGGGATATTCGGCGATCATATACGGAGCTCCCAGGTTTCCGTACAAACCGATGTCGGAACGGGAGTCGGTTCCCTCATTTTTCAGCGTGGGATCGCCCGCGTCTATCAGCGGAGAGCCCGCCGCCAGCTTCAGGTTTTCAAAGCCGTTTACCCCCTGCTTGATACCCAAAGGGTTATAGCTAAACACAAACAGGGGATCGGTTTGGCGGTTGCCCGCTCCGGCGGTGGCGCCGTTCAGGTCGGTTTGGTTGGCCCAAAAGTTATTATAGCGAACCCGCGCCGTGCCGTTGATTCTGTTAACGGCCGTATTGTTATTGACAAAAATGGAATTATGTATCAAAAAATCGCTGCCGTTATTAATCACCACCGCGCTGCCGCCGTTTTGGCCCAGGGAGTCATTGCCGATAAACAGCGAATTGACGATCTCTCCGTTGCTGTTGTTAAGCTGAAGTCCCGTTTGGGCGTTATCGGCCACCACGCTGTTATCCAGGGTGAGCCGGGCGTTGTTATAGGCCAGCAGACCGTAGTCTCCCGCCAGCGCCTTACCCATGTATACCAGTCTCGTTGTCAGGCTGGCGTTATTAAGGATGATATTGGCCCCGTTGTTCGCCTCCAGATTGGCATGGTTCAAAGTCACATCGGAATTTTGGCTGATTTCAAGTCCGCCGCGACCGTCCACATCATTGCTGTTGTTATTATTTATATCCGCCGTATCAATTTTCAGGGTAGATTGTTTTACAATCGCCCCGCCGATCAGATTGTTTTTCAGGCTGAGATACTTTATCGTCAGGCTTAGAGAATCCCCGTTTAGCCCCAGTTCATTCTCCTCGGCCAAAATATTTTGCATAAGGCCGCCGCTGCCGCTAAGAACCAGTCCCTGTTTAAAACCCTTCACGCTCAGGCCGACGACATTGACGGAATCAACCCTTTCCAGGGCAAGACCGGTCCATTCGGCGGCGGCTATGTCATTATCCAGCGCCCAGTTACTCAAATGAAACTCCGCCGCGCCGGATACGGACAGGAGGTTACGGGCAAAAAGGTCGTCGGTATCGGGCAACAGAACTACCCGTGCGGAGTCCCAGCTGCTCAGGGTCAAACTATGGTTCACGGTCAGATTTTCCCTGTAGGGCTGGGCGCCGTTGACAAAAACCGTATCGCCCTCAAAGCTGCGGGCAATGGCCTGGCGTATGGTATTAAACGGCTGTTCCCGGTCGCCATCATTCGCGGAGTTATAGCTGGCGGCATCCACCCACCAGGAGCGGGGTTTACGCGTATCGTTTTCCAATAATTGCCAGCGCGTGTCCGTTTCATCATAGCCAAAGGCCATAATGTCCCGGTCGCCGTCGTTGTCAAAATCCACCGCCCGCAGATATTGGGCGCCGAAATCCAGTTTCATCGAAGTCCGTCCAACGGGCACGCCGTTCTCGCTGTAGCGGATATGCAGGGTTGAGTCCGCCGTCAGCGTTAAAATATCCGGAAAACCGTCGGAGTTGATATCCGCCGCGGCCACGGCATAAATCATTGCCGAGAAGGAGAGGCTGTCATTCAGGCTGAGTTCCGTGGCGGAAGTCATGGAGTAAATATCCACCCGGTCCGGCAGGCCCGAGGTGGCGCCCGCCACCAGTATTTCACGTTTCTCGTCATTTTCCCGCGCCTGTTGCCAAACATTGGCCGCCAGCAGATCCTGTTGATTGCCGAAGGTATTCACGGCCAGCTCATTGCGCGAAAAACTGCCGTTCTTATTCACAAGCACCGAAACGGCCGAAACGCCGGACACTTCGTTAACCAACAAATCGGGCAAACCGTCGGCGTCGCTATCCAAAACGCCCAGACGCGAAGGGCTGCCGCCCAGAAAGTTGGTCAACGGATTCCCAAGGGTATAATTACCGTTACTTAATTGTCCGGGGTATACATCCACGGAAAAATTACTGACATAATCGCGCAGCAGGGCAAAATCCAGTATGCCGTCGCTGTTTAAATCCAGAATCCGCGCGTCAACCAGATAAGAACCGGTGTTGACGTCCAATTGGGCAGGAGACCCAAAACCGGAAGAAGCGTCATAAGGGAAAATTTCGATCATGCTACTACCGATAACCACCACTTCCGGCGTGCCGTCTCCGTTGACGTCGGCAATGCGCAACTGATCGTAGCCCGCTATGGAGGCCTGATCGCTCAGTTGATACACGCCGGCGGCATCCCTTTGTAAAACAGCCACGGAGGAGGCGTCCATCCGCACCAGCTCGGGGAGGTTGTCGCCGTCAAAGTCGGCAAAGCGGAATTTAGAGCCATAGACGCCCGTTTGATTAACCGTTCGCGGTATGAGCCAGGCCGATCCGCGCAGAGCGGAAACGGTATATTGCCAGCTATAACCCACAAAGCGTTCTCCGGTACTTTGCTCTATACGGTCGGACAGTACCACGGTCACCTCTTCCCCGGCCATAAAAGGCTCATCCACTTCAATGAGCAGCCGCCGTTCCGCGGCGTCATAGGCAAAGCGGGCGGCATGGCGGCCCGAGGCGGCGCCATAAATTAAAATAGTGTTATTGTTCAACGTTGCCGGATTCATATCCTTTTGAAAAACAATGGAAATATCACCGTCGGCATCCACATCCGTGCGGTAGGGACGGGGTAATACATAAAGCACGGAGTCCAACCCGCTGGCCTTTACACCAATGCCGAAGGAGAGCCGGGACGGATCGGCATAGTCGACCTGAATCCGGCGTCCACCGTTTTCGGTGGCGGTGGGCATGGTTTGCCAACTTCCCCCGGCTTCATAGTAGGCCTTAATGGTATTGGGCAGGGGATTGCCCAGGTAGTTCAGTTCCGAGCTGTCCAGCAGAAAAGTAAGCTTACCCGCCGCCTGGGGCAGGATGGTGCTTTGCCAGTTAAACTTGTAGTTCTTGGGCAGGGAAACATCCGCCCCGTCTAAAGTGAGCATTGTATCCGGCATGGTGCGCACAATAACCATGCTGTCGGCCATGGGCGTCAACCCCACGCCCGTTCCCGCCAGGCTGTAGTCAAGGGAACCGTCGGCAAACCAAATTTTGGGCAACACCCCCACCAGCTTAATGCGCGTGTCGGCCGGCGTGTTGTCGTAAGTGCTCCAACTGGTGTTGATCTGCGGTATGTCCAGCGTGCTTATGATAGAAGATTGGTCATTGGTGCCCCAATAGTTATGGGCCAGGCTGAGATTGGCAATACTGCTTTTGGAGGTGATATTATTGATCTGCGAGGCATTGCGGTTGTAAAAGAAGTTGTTACGCTGGGAAAAGGCGTCGCCTATGGAAAGCTGGCTGACATTGTCGACGTAGATCGCCCCGCCCTGGCCCTGGCTTTGGTTCCCCGAAACGGAATTGGACCACAGGCTGACCGTGGCCGACGTGATATTCTTTAAATAGATGGCGCCGCCGTCACCCAGGGCCTTGTTCACCACAATAACGTTTTCACGAAGCAGTATGCCCGAGGCTGCTTCAATAAAGAGAGCCCCGCCGGCCTGATCGCTTTGATTTTCGGCAAAGGTGTTATTCTCCACCACCGAGGATATTACTTCCGTTCCCGTCTGGTAAAAAGCGCCGCCCGCCATGGCCGCGCTGTTGCCGGTAAAGAAGTTGGCGCTAAAAAAGTTTTGCGTCAGGTTTAACGTGGATTTTGCAGAAACATAAACCGCGCCTCCGCTGTCGGCCGCGTTTTCATAAAAGCGGTTGTTGTATACCCGCAGGGCCGAAGCCTTGTTAAAGTAAACGGCGCCGCCCGAACCGGAGGCGGCCTTGTTGCGGAAAAAGCGGTTGTAGCGCAGCTCCACCGGCCCCTCGCTGTAAAGCGCGGCTCCCATTAAAGCATGATTGTCATTAAAGGTACAGTATTCTATGAGCGGACGGGTGCTTGTGGCGTTTAACAGGGAGAGCCCCGCTCCCCGGCTGTCGGCCTTATTATTACGAAAAACAACGCCGCTTATCACGGGCGTGCCGCCCAATATTTCCATGCCGCCGCCCCGCAGTGAGGTGTCCGCGTGGGAGATGACCAGATTTTCGAAGCGCATGGCCCGGGTAGCGTTTTGAGCGCCCGGATCGTAGGAGATTACCGGCCCGCTCTGAATGCCGACAACGTAAACGGTATCCGCCGCGTCGGCGCCGCGAAAAATAAAGTCTTCCTTATTTACGATAGACAGGGACTCATTGTACGTTCCCCCCTTTATCTGAAGGGTGTCGCCCGCGGCGATCCTGGTAAGCGCAAAGCCAATAGTGGCATAGGGACTGGATACGCTGCCATCGCCCGAGGCGTCGTTCCCATCGGTGGCAACCCAAACGGAAGTAGCCGCGTTTAATTGCGTTGGTTTTACAAATCCATGTACGATAAATAATACGAGCATTCCATGTAGAAACATACGGATAACGCTCTTATTTTTCATAAATACTCCCCGTTACGCCTGAATGATTAAAATAAACTGAAATATCCCTTGTCCGGGGGCAAAGTAACAATGACAATAGTCACAAATGGTAAAATACGGAAAACAGGATAATATAAATAAAATCCCCGGAAAAGGGTTCCGGGGATGCATATGAGAAAAGGAGCCGTTTTCTTATTTGAGGTTTTCCGGATTCAAGCCCAGCAGGTCTTCCGTAACAAACAAACCGTCCTTGCGGATCAGCGTATCATCAAACCAGATTTCCCCGCCGCCGTATTCGGGCCGTTGTATGCACACCATGTCCCAATGGATATTGGAACGGTTGCCGTTATCGGCGTCTTCGTAAGCCTGACCGGGCGTAAAGTGGAAGGAGCCTTCAATCTTTTCATCAAACAGTATATCAAGCATGGGTTCGCGCACCCAGGGATTAAAACCGATGGCGAACTCTCCCACATAACGGGCGCCTTCGTCGGTATCCAGAATTTCATTCAGGCGCTCGCTGTTGTTGGCCGTGGCCTTTACCACCCTGCCATCCTTAAATTCCAGGCGGATGTCGCTGAACACCGTTCCCTGATAGATGGTGTCGGCATTATAGTGCAGCACGCCGTTTATGGAGTCTTTCACCGGCGCCGTGAATACCTCGCCGTCGGGAATATTGAATTCGCCGGTACAGGGGATGGCCGGAATCCCTTTTATGCTAAAGGTCAGATCGGTACCCGGTCCCTTTATATGAACGCGATCCGTGGCTTCCATGCGCTTTTTCAGAGCCGCGGCCGGAGCAACCATCCTGTCGTAATCCATGGTACACACGTCAAAATAGAAGCGCTCGAAGGCTTCCGTGCTGCGGCGCGCCTGTTGGGCCATGGAGGGCGTGGGCCAGCGCAATACCACCCACTTTGTTTTGGGAACGCGTATCTTAAAGTGAACGGGTTTCAGCCAATGCTCCTCATAGAGCTTCATCTTTTCGGCGGGCACGTCCGAAAGCTCGGCAATATTGTTACTGCCGCGCATCCCAAAATAGGCCTGCACCCGATCCATGCGGAAAGACTCCACCTCCCCGATCAGACGGACGTTCTCTTCATCCGTTTCCCTCAACAATTCACGCTGCACGCTGTTATGCTTTACGCTCACCAGGGGACGTCCGCCCGCCCGGCGTATGGCGCGGATCAGGGCAACCACCATGGCGTCAGGGATATCAATTGCTTCAATCAGGGCAAATTCGCCCGGCTGTATACGGGTAGAGTGATGAACCAGAACTTGGGCCAGTTTATCATATCGCGGGTCATTCATTTCAATTTCCTCAAATAATTATTCTGCGTGGTAAATTTAGGAAGGGATCGCCAAAAGAAAAAATTGTTGAGCTGATATTCGGTCACATAATTGCGCTTTTACAGCCCGGCGGATTTCCATAACCCTCCTCCGGGCAAACAGCTCCCGCATACGGGCATACCGTTTTGCTACTCGTGATGCCCCCACACTTTTTCACCGGCGGTAACGGCGATATCCAACCTGTTTTGGGCGGGAGGCAGGGGACAGGTGGCATAGGGGGTAAACACGCAAGGGGGATTATAGGCCCGGTTAAAATCGATCCAGGTCATTCCCTCTTCGTTCACCCGGGGCACGGTTAAAAAGCGGCCGGCGCCATAGGTCGTTTCGCCATTGCTGGCGTCCGCGAAAACAATAAAATACTCCTCATCCCCGGCGGCGGCCACGGGGTCCAGGCTAAACTCACGGTCTCCGATCGTAAAGAGTAAACTGCCCGGACTCGGTTCATTAACAATCTGCCCTAAAACATTGGGAACGGGAATGGTTGTTTTATCCTTATGCGGCACAAGACGCGCCGGCACGCGCCACTTTATATCCACCGGAAAGCGTTCTATGCCCTTAAAACCGGCCAAAACGGGACTGGCGCTGTTTTTAAGGCGGATACCGTATTTCTCCTGTCGTTTGATAACATACCAGGAGTAGCTTTTCCATTTCAGGATGGTTGGTGCGCCCGTCACATCCGCCTTCAACTCTCCCTCGCGTAGCATGGCGTCCGCGGACGTCACTTCCACGCCGGGCTCAATATGGACCGTAACAACAGTATCGCTTAAAACAAAGCGTCCCATGCGGTCGGGCATGCCTTCCGGAAAAACCAGAGCGTTTCCGTCGGCGGCGCCAAAAGTGTTATCCCCCTGCTCCAGCCAAAACAGACCTTCCAGGGTAAGCCAGCCGTCGGCCTTTTTCAGGTTTTCAATGCGTTTCCGGTGCCAGGACTCCACTTCCTCCCGGTATTGTTTCTCATTAAATTTCTCCGGGCCGCAGGCGGCCAGCATCAGCAAAAGCATGGTAAACAAAACAAAACGTATCATATTTTTTTATTCCTTCTCCCGTTGTTTGCGGGGCTCCTGACCGATGATATCCACCAGTTGTTTTTGGAGCTGAACCATTTGATCATGGGCCAACTTTTTCCCCGCCTGGGCAATAAAGTAAAAAACAGCCTCCAGCAAAAGAGCGGCGGGCACAATCCACAAGGCCCAGGCCGGCTGTTTTAGGGTCCATTGGGACATTCCCCAAAAAAGACCGATCAAACCGATAAAACCTATCCCCATGTAAAAAAACATAAACATGGTCCATACGGCGGGGCGGGGACCAAAGTGCCCCTTAATCAGGCTGCCGCCATCGTCCTCCAGAATTTCCAGGGAGAGCTGCGGCGACCAATAGTGCTGTTCTTCCCGGGGAACGCACAGTTGCAAATGATTGCCCACCATCTGCCCGCCGCATCCGTTTTTATTGTTTTGCAGAAATTGGGAAAAACGCCTGTTCAAAACATCCTGTGCTGTATCCACATACCACTTAAAACGCGGCCTTAACTCTAATCCACTCATGAAAAACCTAAACGACAAACCATCCCGATTTATTTCAACACTTTCCGCACCATCTCGATGAGACGGCCCGCCTTATAAGGTTTTTGCAGAAAACCGGCCAGGCCCTTGCCCACAAAACTGTTGGTGGCGTCCTGTTCATTATAGCCGCTGGAAAGGATCACCTTAACCGAGGGTTTGATGCGCCTCAGCTCACGGAAGGTTTCGATGCCATCCATGCGCGGCATGGTCATATCCAACAAAACGACTTTAATCTCCTTTTGATGCTTGCGGAAGACATCCAGGGCCTGGCGTCCGTCAACGGCCATATAGGGCGTCATGCCGGTTCTTTTTAAGGTTTCAGCCGCCAGGATGCGGATGGTTTCCTCATCATCCACAATCAACACGCCGCCCTGTCCGCGCCAGTTGTCCATGGCCTTTTCCGGCTTAACCAGGCGTTCCATGGCCTTATCCGTCACCGGCAGCAGCACCTTAAAGGTTGAACCTTTACCCGGTTCGCTATAAACCTTTATGGCCCCCCTGTGTCCGCGAATGATACCCAACACGGCCGCCAGCCCCAGGCCCCGGCCCGTGAACTTTGTGCTAAAAAAAGGATCGAATATCTTTTGCCGTGTCTCCTCGCTCATGCCCGTGCCGGTATCCGAAACTTCCAGAAAAACATAGGGGCCCGGTTTTAGCCTGTCATCCAGATAGGTTTCCGTCAGATAATTGCCGTCACACTGCATAACGCCCGTGGTTATGGCCACAATGCCGCTCTTTTTACCGATGGCGTCCGAGGCGTTAATGATCAGATTCATGATAACCTGCTGAATCTGCGCCGTATCCACTTCCACCGCCGGCAGATTCTCCTCCAGATTATATTTTAGCAGCACTTTTCTGGAGATCGATGTTTCCAGAAGGGCGCCGATCTCTTCCACAATTTCATTGAGATTGATGGACATGACGGTAAAACGCCCCTTGCCGGAATAGGCCAGCAACTGACGGCAAAGGTCGGCGGCGCGCATGGCGGAGGATTCCATGCTTTTTATGTTTTGCAGCGCGGGATGAGCCGGGGTCAGTTGCATCTCCGTCAAACCGATGTTGCCCAAAATGCCGGTCAGCAGATTATTGAAATCATGGGCGATCCCTCCGGCCAGCACGCCCAAACTTTCCATTTTTTGAGCATGTTGGATTTGCAATTCCAGATTGCGTCGTTCCTCCTCGGCCCGGATCAGGGCGCTGATATCCCTCACCTGCCCCATAACAAAGGAGGTGCCGCCTATCTCTACCGGGTAACCCGATACCTCGGCGTGGAACCGGGAGCCGTCCTTGCGCTTTAGCACCGCGACCCGGCGTCCCTTGTTTCCGGCGGCGATTTTGGGAAACAGTTTCATTTCTTCATCGGGGGCCAGCAGATCGGAGACCTTCATATTCAGTAATTCTTCATGACTGTAACCGGTCATCCTTTCCATGGCGTGGTTAACCAGCAGATACCTGCCGTTGACGTCGGCCATGGCCATGCCGTCCTGCGCTTCCTCCACCACCTTGCGGAAAAGACGCTCGCTTTCCGCCAGCTTTTCCTGTGCTTGCAGCCTTTCGCTAATATCGCGGCTTATACTTAAAAACTGAAACGGCCGGCCCTCCCCATCCTTCATCAAGATAGCGTTTATTTCCAGCGTGCGGGGCTTTCCCCTGCGTGTCTGGGCAAAAACGATGCCGTGGAACTCCCCCTCCCTGATAGCCGAAGCGATCATTTTTTCGGCGTCCTTACGATATTCTTTCCGCACAAAATCGAATCCGGAACGGCCGATCAGCGACTTAGGATTTTTATAATCATAAAGGGCGGCCGCCTTTGCATTGGCAAAACAGATATTGCCCTTCATATCCAGAGACATAATCGCGTCGGGCGAGGCCTGAATAATAGAGCGGTACATCTGTTCGCTGGCTCTCAACTCCTCCTCATCCCTTTTCCGAATTACGGCAAGAGCTATTTGATTGGCAAGAGTTTGACTGAAGTTTTTTTCGAAATCAGTGAACATATGCTTCTCATGATAATAAAGCATAAATTTACCGATAAGTCGGCCACGATGCGTAAGTGGTATGAAGGCAATGGAACGGATCGACTCTTTATTAAAAATATCGATATAATCCTTTGTTTTTGTATGTCCTGCCATATCGGATATATACAGAGGCTTTGGGTTGCGGGCCGTGGGCTTCCAGGGGGAATGGCCCTGTACCGCCGTCCGGTATTCTTCGGAGAGCCCCACCCAGTCCACAAACTGCATCTCACGGTTCTCATCCAGCAACAAAATGGAGGCCCGTTCCACGCCCAGGCCATCCTTCAGGGCATTCAGGGCAAAGGTAAAAATGGCCTCGGGAGAATCCGCCTGGTTTATGGATGCGGAAAGTTTTAGTAAGATTTCCTGTTGTTTCATCCTTAAATCCAGCAGGCGGGCCGCCTGGCGGCGCTCGCTGATATCATGGACGATAATAAACATAAAACGCTCGCCGCCAACCTCTATGGGCGAGGCGTACACCTCCACATCCCGTACTTCGCCCGAAGCCAGGCGGTGCCTGAACTGAAAATAGTTTTTGGGGCGCTTAACCGCCCGGTTCATCAGGCCTTCCCGCTCCTTTTCCCCGAGCAGATTAATCTGCCCCATGTTCATGGCGGAAAGCTCCTTGCGGGAATAGCCGTAAAAACGGCTGGCGGCGGGGTTGGCGTCCAGAATCTGCCGATCTCCGGGATTGATAATCAGCATGGGCGCCTCGTTATCGATAAATATCTTGCGGAAGCGCTCCTCGCTGGCCAACAGGCGCATTTCAGCCTCGCGCTGCCCGCTGATATCCTCGGCCACGCTCATAATCCCCGGACGCCCGTCCGGGAGGGTTATCCTTTTTTCATTCAGCCGCACATGGGCTAGGCTGCCATCCTTGCGGCGGCTGATCACCACATGCGACAGTTGCCGGCCGGATAATATGTCCCGGATATTCTTCTCTATGGAGGCGGGACTGTTATGTTTCGAGGAAATTATGGATATATGTCGGCCAATCAGCTCTTCGCTACGGTATCCGGTAATTGTATAGTATGCCGGATTGGTTTCGACGATAATCCCCTTTTCATCCAGGATAAGAAAACCCATGGGTGAGAGTTCAATCAGGTCTTCATAAAAATTTTTCGCCGCGCCTGAACTTGAGTTTGCCGGGGATTTATCGTTTTCCGAAGCCATGCTTTTTCCTGCTGCTACAATGTGGATATGTCATAAATTGTAAAATTCCCGTGATAATTCAAAAATTATTTACTCCCCCTCTCCCGAATCACCTGTTTTATTTGTTCCGGCGTGCAAGGTACATAAACTCCGATATTATTTTTTCCGCCCAATCTGCCCGCTTTGCCATCCAATCTTCGGTTAACCTTGATATGGGTCACTTAGCCTTAACGTCCGCTTTCTAAATTATCTCTCTTTCAATAAACGGGGAAAAACCGTAAAATAGAGCATAAAAAACAATCGCGCATTCATATCCGCGCGGGATTCTTCGATAATGGCTTTCTGAGCGGAATCATTCATGAACAAA
>JALTKX010000106.1 GCA_027006055.1 Calditrichia bacterium
CATTGTCACAGATGAAACAGGAAGTGGTTCATTAGTATTTGGAACTAGTCCAACTATTGGAACTGCAACTTTGAATAGTCCTACTGTAAATACACCAACCATCTCAGGTGGAACCATAGACAATACAGTTATTGGAGGTACTACTCCAGCTGCTGGTACGTTTACAAATATAACATCTACTAGTGCCACTACTACAAATTTAGCAGTGACAGGATCTCTTAATATTCCTAGTGGCTCTATTGATACCACTGCAATTTTAGATGGTACAATTTTATTTACAGATTTAGCGCAAAATGGTTGTAATTCAAATGAAATTATAAAATGGAATGGTAGTGCTTGGGCTTGTGCAACTGATATAAATGGTGGTGCTGGAGGTTCTGGTGCATGGGCAACATCAACAGATGGTTTAGTTATTTATCCAACCGATACTACAGACGTTGTATTAGTTGGTACCAGTGGTACTAGTTCAGTTGGTTATATTTTTGAAGTAAATGGATCTAGTTTGTTTGATGATTTGACTTTTATAAATGCAACAGGTACTAATCTGTCTATTGGTCAAACAGCGTCAACAACAAATTTGATTGTTAGTAACACCTCGCAGTTAGGCACGGTTACATCTGGTGTTTGGCAAGGTGGAATAATTGCAGATGCTTATATAAACGATGCTTTAACCATCTCAGGTGGAACCATAAACAATACAGTTATTGGAGGTACTGCTCCAGCTGCTGGTACGTTTACAACCATCACTGCCAATACTAGTGCATCAACTACAGATTTAATAGTTTCAGACACTGCAACAACTACTAATCTTTATGTAGGTAATGTTGCAACATTTAATAATTCTATTGTTCTCAATACAGATACTATTACAGATTTTACAGGCACAGGACTTGTAGTGTCAGGTGGGGCATTACAAACAACTCTAGGCACTAGTGTAGATTTAACTAGTGAAGTCACAGGAGTATTGCCAATTGCAAATGGAGGTCTTGGTATTTCTTCGGCTCCGACTTATGGACAAATATTATTAGGAAATGCATCAGGAGGTTACACCCAAAGTGCTACCTCAACTCTAGGTATTGCACTTAGTGATACAACAGGAACATTATCAGTGGCAAGGGGTGGTACAGGAGCAACAACATTTACATCAAATGGAATATTGTTTGGTAATGGAACAGGAGCTATTCAAGTAACATCTTCTGCAGCCAACAGCATTCTTGCAACCAATGGTTCTAGTGTTCCAGCATTAACTACAACTCTACCAACTGCAGTACAAGGAAACATTACATCTCTTGGAACCATTACATCAGGT
>JALTKX010000107.1 GCA_027006055.1 Calditrichia bacterium
ACATGCACATACTCAGCGCCCTGTCGCCCGTGCCCATGCGTCCCATGGTAAAAATGCATGTTCTGGATATTCTGAAAGGCATGCGGGAGCATGGCGAATATAAGCACCGGGATGAATTAATGCATCATCTGTTTCTGGAAATGCTGAGGGCCGAGCTTTTGCCGCCGGCATTGGAGAACAGCGACGGCGAGGCGATGGTGGAGCACAGGATTTACTACGAGGTTGAATCGGCCCATAAGGCGTTTAAGGCCCTGGCCTCCCTGGCGGCGGGCGTAAAAAGGCAGTCACTGCTTAATGACGCCGTTTATACCCGGGACGGGCTTGTGCATGAGGTTGAGATTCCCTGGCTTGACGGCAAGAAACGGGAGGAAGGATTTGAGGCCGACGAGCTGCTGTTAGGCACGATTTTTATTACCGGCCGGGAAATGGTGGTGGAGGTCAATTCCGCGGAGCGGGCGGCGGAGATCATGCGCCGCATAGATAAGCGTCTGGGGAGCGGGGCCCGCCATTTGCGAACGGAAAAAATGGACGTTGGGGAAGTTTTGGACACATTTTCCGGTAATGCTCCCGAAGAGCAGGTGGATCTGCCTGAAGACGCCATGAACGCGGTACTGCACAGTGTACAGAAGCAATATTGGCGGAAATGGCTGGATATGCGCATACCGGCCCTGAATATGATGACGCCGCGCCAGGCGGCCGGGACAAAAGAGGGGCGGGTCCGGCTTGAAATTTTGTTAAGGGATATGGAGTACGGCGATTCAAAGCTGTCCGAGAATTTTCGCATGAAAAACTATATGGATGATATTCGCCAGACTTTGAATCTAAGATGAGAACAGCGCCCTTTCGGCAAAAAAGGGTCGCCGCGGCATAAACGGTTGTGGTCCTTGACCACAACCAGGCGTAATTCCAGGGTAGCGGAATATAGCTACCAACTTTTTCCCGTTTGTCTGCCCAGATTTTTTTGCATCTATTTTAAGGCCTTTCTATTATAGATGGACTTTCTTCCTACCGTTAACCGGATTATGTCGGAATGCTCCCCCGCCATTGGCGGGACAGGGTTCCCACCTTCCAGGTCTTTAAAACCTGGAAGGTTCTTCCTCCCCGCAATTCACCGTGTATGCGGCCATACTGCCACAACCACCTGTCATTAATTATTAACATTTTCCACCCCTCTTCCTTAAAAATATTAGCGCTTTACCTCTTTAAAACTTATTTTTGACTGAAAACAGGGAGAGCAGTTTCATGCAGGTATTAAAATTCGGCGGCACCTCGGTGGGCAGCGCGCAAAGCCTTGAACGGG
>JALTKX010000108.1 GCA_027006055.1 Calditrichia bacterium
CCTTTTCAGCCTCGCGGATCAGCGCCTCGGAGCTGATGAACTCCGAATAGACCACATCCGCGCCCAGCTTTTTGCAGATCATGCGAAAGGGGTAGTCGCTGACATCCTCCATGGGCGCCAGGTACAAGCCGTTGTCGATTTCATATTTTCCGTATTTAATGGTCATTGGTTTCTTGTGTTTTTTTGGTTTAGGGGGAATTTATGAAAAAAAGAGGCTTAATGGGAAAGAATACGCCGGGAAAATGCCAGGGGGTAAAGTACATTCATTCGCTAAGGAAGCGGAAAGGGATTAAGGCTGTCAGCTTAAGGAAAGGTTTTATCCATTATTCATGCACAAAACAGCAGACCGGTTATAAGAGAGGCCGACGGTTTCCAAAGTGATTATGCTTCCATTGAAGTCATAGCGGTAAGACATTCCGCGCCCAAACCGGGAACGGGTTTTTATTTTGGGTCACATCCGTCCTAAATAAATTTAAAATGACGAACCTGATAAAGAAATAAACAGTTGCAACTCATGTCTTAAAGAATCCTCCCCACACTCAAGAAATCCGTTAAAACGGATGTTGAACAGTTGACGCTACCATGCACCCGGATAAATCCGGGTGTTAATAATTAACACCACACTTTAGTGTGGTGATCAAGAAAAACAAGAAAAAGAACACCCGGTAACGGTTTCAACCGTTTAGTAACCACCTTCCTCACTCAATTCCAGAGGATTGTTTTGAAAAATGGAGAATAGCCCTATTGTAAACCTGGTTTTATGGCAATTAAAATAGTGATAAAAATTATTTAGGACAGCTATGATTTTGGGTCACACATCGCTTGTATTTGTTGTCTAATCGGGTAAACGCCAATCTCAGCTTAATAGAAAGGAAAAAAGTGGAAAAGAATCTGTTTGTTCAAAAGAGAGTCCCCATAAACGGCATTGAAATGAATTACTATGAACAGGGTAAAGGCGAGCCGATACTTTATCTTCACGGAATACCGGTAAATTCCTTTTTGTGGCGGAATATTGTACCGGCCACTTCCGCAACAGGACGTTCTGTTGCCGTGGACCTGGCGGGATACGGATTGTCGGATGTCCCACCCGGGGGCGATTACAGCATTCAAAAACAATATGACTACTTAAAGGGCTTTATTGATCACCTGGGCTTAAAAAACATAACACTGGTCGTCAACGATCTGGGGTCTCTCCTGGGACTTAAGTTTGCCGTTGAGAACAGGGACAGGATAAAGCGCATCGTTTTTATTGAAGCGGTCTTTATGCCGGCGCAACAATGGTATCGCCAGTTAAGCTTTCAGCAGAAAATGATGTTTTTGTTATTTAGAAATAAAAAAATCGCCTATCACTGGATCGTAAAAAGGAATAAAATCCCCGAAATGATGATCGGGCAAATGGTGGTAAGGAAGCTGAGCGATGAAGAGAAAGACTACTATTTAAACCCCTATAAAACGGATATGGAAAAAAGAAAAGTGATTTTGGAGGGACCCGGGCCCGCAACCTTTCCCCCGGGGGGTAAAAAGAGGAGCAAGGGTGATTTTGCCGATGAAATCAACAAGGTGGCAAAGGGATTGATTAAACTAAACCGGAAAGTGCCCTTTTTGATTTTATATGCCCGGCCGGGAATAATTACCCGCCGGAAAGCACTGAAATATGCAAGGAAGAATTTTGAAAAACTGACGATGATAAACCTTGGCCATGGGAAACATTTTTTACAGGAAGACCATCCCGGGGCAATAGCCCGTCATATTAAAAACTGGATTGAAGAAAATTAAGCTTATGGAAAAAGATCTGGAATTAGTCGGCAAGGCGCTTCGGGGAGATAAAAAGGCTTTGACCTTGTTGGTAGAATCCGTTGAAAACTTAATTTACAATTTAGCCCTGAAGATGCTCTGGCATCCGCAGGATGCCGAAGATGCAAGTCAGGAAGTGTTAATCCGGCTGGTTACCAACCTTAACCGTTATAAGGGAGAAAGCAGGTTTTCTACCTGGGTTTACAGGCTGGCCAGTAATCATCTGTTAAATGTGTTAAAAAAGAAAAAGCGAGAGATGACCTTTTCAAGGCTCACGACGGAGCTGGAAGAAGGACTTGCCGGATCCGCGGATTATGCCATCAATGACGGCGAAAGAAATCTGCTTATTCAGGAAATGAAAATAGGGTGTACAAACGGGATGTTGCAATGTCTGGACCCGGAAACCCGAATCAGCTATATACTGGGAGATATTCTGGGCTTTGATGGCAATGAAGGGGCATATATTCAAAATATTAAGCCGCCGGCTTTTAGAAAACGGCTTTCCAGAGCCCGGACGAAGCTTTTCCGCTTTATGTATGCAAATTGCGGTGTTACGAATCCATCTAACTCATGCCGATGTCATAAGCAAATCAAACACTGTATCGGAACGGGAAAGATAACCCCCCAAAGACTCATTTTTGCAACGGACGGATCCGATGTCGCTTTAAAAAACAGCATAGAGCGCGCGGAGCAAACGATCCGCTTATTTAATACAAATCCTGACTACCGGTTGCCGGGGAAGGCGGTAAATGAATTGAGAGCGTTGTTAAAAATAAGCGGGCCAAAAACATTCCGGGACGGATGAGGGTGTTCACTGTTTATTGAGCCAACAGCCCGGACTCTAAATCAAACAGCATTACATTATGAAAGCCGTGTAAATTTGAACGGCTAACAAAAGGCCGTTACACAAAATTGTTTATGGGCTCTAACCCAAAATTTTTCTTATTTCAAGCTAGTTTTCAAACTGTTCAAAGGCATCGATTATATCAAGATAGACACCGTCAAAACCGGCATCAAGTATCTTTTTCAGGTATGAATTTTCATTCCCATAGATAATTTCTTTCCATTTTGGATCCCAATAGCGTACATAAAAATTTCCCGGCCAGTTTGGGTCTTCTTTGTATATATAGGAGGGATTGCCCACTTCCCAGTCAGGCTGCCAATAATACCTGTAATTTTCAGCTTCCCCTATACTCATATAACAAATTAACAAACGTCTTCCACCATTGGCTTTTTGTTTTAGTTCTTCTATTTGACTAGCCGTAAACCCTTCTCCCTTATAAAAGAAGTCCATTATAATAAAATCATAATTTGTAGCTTTAACGGCATCGACAAATCCTTGTTTTGTGGAATATTCATTGTCCGGTGCTATTAAATACAGAAAGTTTTTTGCATCTTGTAACGTTGAGATTGTATCGGAATTTTCATTATAAACAGGCGATGGATAAGAAGGGATATTATCTAATTCCCTGTGGTCCGCGGCAAAGGATATATAGCCCAATGAATTATTTTGTGCATACGAATCATCCATCTTTAAATGTGTTGAACAATAGTCGGTAACCATTATTTTTACAGTCCCGTTATTTTTAGCCATATCTAAAAAAGTTCTTAACCATTCATTATCGGAAGGGGATGTTGCCTGATCATCCGCCGTGTAACCATAAAACAAATCTTCCTGCCCTATGCCATCAATTGCCTTAATGTAGTTTTCATCGGGGGTACCGGTATCGTCTCCAGTTGTGCTGACTATTTGTGCTCCATTTTGGGGAATAATTGCAAAATGCGGATTAATTGCCTTGGCATAAGCACTAATATCCTGTACGAAATTGCGCATCTCTTGTTTATAGTTCGTTTTTTCCGGCAATGGATTTATGCTGCTATCTTTTTTGCAGGAAGCAAGGCTTATTAATACAATTAAAATTATTACGGATGCACTTGTTCTCATTATTCTTGTTTCCACGATGAGCTTTGTGTTGCATTCCAGCGGCAACATCCCGCTAAACGCATTTCGCTTAGCGGGAATATATGTTAGGTTAAGTTTCTTTTATCCCAATATAAGCCGCTAAACGGGAAGTCTCAAATTCAAACGGTTATGAATAATTTGGGAAGTAGGAAAGGGTCGCTTCATTAACCCATGTCGTGCACGGGCGGGATGCGCATGGCGCAGTTAACCACGCGGCCGTTTTCACGGATATGCAGGGGCAGGTCAAAGTCGGCAACGGTATAGCGCTTGCGGATATAGGCCAGACCCACGCTACGCCCGCTTACGGGATCAAAGGCGTAGCTGGTCAGCACGCCGATCTCCTCGTCATCATAAAACACCTTAAAGGGCGGTTCGCTGAAAATCTCTTCCCGCAGATCGATGATCATCAGATATTTTTGCACCTTGTCATAGGTGTCCAGGCGGGCGATGACCTCCTGACCGGTGTAGCAGCCCTTGGTAAAGCTGACGGCGTGCAGCAGGCGCGCCTCATGGGGGTTGTAGTCCTGCGTCAGTTCCGTGCCCCAGTCGGGCATGCCGCTTTCCACGCGCAGTACCTGAAAGGCCCGGTCGCCGATCAGTTGGCCGTTAAACTCTTTCAGGGAGGCGGTCAGCCATTTAAACACCTCCATGCCGGGACTTTTGGGCAGGGCAAAGTTGTAGGCGGGCACGATAAAGTTGCGGTTCAGCAGCGCCGGAAACTGAATGGTCTCATACTGGATCCAAATGGTTTCATCCTCGGCCACCACCGGCGTGCCGCTCAGGGATTGCACATAGGTGTGCGCGTCGGGCCCCATAACCGTCAGCCACAGATAGTCGTCGCTGGCATCCCGCAGTTCAACATCCTCAAGAATGATAAAGCGGTTGATCCAGTCTATGATATTGGCGCTGTCGATATAGCTGGAAACGAGCATCAGTTGATCGTCGTATTGCAGCACCCGGCAGTAGTCCACAATGCGGCCCTTGGGGGTGCAAAATACCGTGTCGCACATAATGCCCATCACCAGTTGGGTCATGTCGTTGGTGGAGATGCGGTTCAGTAAATCCTGGGCGTCGGGCCCCTTAAGCAGCACCTTGCCCAGATAGCTGCGGTCCAACAAGGCCACCGTGTTTCGCGTCGCCTCCGTCTCCTGCCTCAGGTCGCCGTAATCCGCCGGGATATGCCAGCCGCGCACATCGATAAAGCGCGCGCCGGAGTTGGCGTGATAGTCATTCAGGGGCAGTTTTTTCATTTTATGATACCTCGTTCCATTTTATCGCTTCGGAGCGTTTTTCCGCCCCGCTCGGGCCGTTACTCTTTTTTGCGGATTTGCAGGCGCTCGATAACGCGGTCGTTTATCAGGGTGTTTTCTATGATGGCGTCAAGGTCGGAAAGTTCAACGGCGCCATACCAAATACCCCGCGGGTAAATTACCATGGCCGGGCCATGTTCGCAAGCATCCAGGCAGCCGGCGGAGTTGGCGCGGTATGTTTTATGCAGGCCGCGGGCGGCCAGTTTCTGTTTGAGCGCTTTTTTTAGCTCCGCCCCGTTCTGGCGGCCGCAACTTTTTTTGGCCGCTCCATCCGGGCGGCGGTGCTCGCAGATAAAAATATGCTTTTTTAATGAGGGCATCTTTATGAATTCCTTAACATTGCCCGCGATTCGCGTACGCGGACAGGGTCTTCTGTCTGTAAAACTTTTATCCCGATGGCTCTATTCCCCGCAAACGGTTTTTTACCAGGGGATGGTGGACGATAAACGCCGGCCCGGGTAGACACGGCCGTACAGGCCGTAAGCAAAAAAGACGCGGCCGGGCCGCGTCTTTCACTTTTTACGGAATGTTGTGTGGCTAAAGGCTCATTTCCGGGTCGTAACCCTCCAGCAACTGTCCCACCCGTTGCAGGAACTGCGCGCCCATGGCTCCGTCGATCAGGCGGTGGTCGATGGTCAGCGACAGATACATGATGGGGCGGATGGCGATGGCGTCGTTGATCACCACCGGCCGTTTTTTTATGGCCCCGACGCCCAGGATGGCCACCTGCGGCTGGTTGATGATGGGCGTGCCGATCACGCTGCCGT
>JALTKX010000109.1 GCA_027006055.1 Calditrichia bacterium
TGGTAATGTAAACATATAAGGCCTTGAATGTAAAGAGTTTACAGGGTTAATAATTTGTCTGTTATTATTTAAACGTTAAAAGCCTCTCTGTTATTCTGAAAAAATATTTTTTTTAACGGAAAGGTGAAAACCCGCCTCTTTTCCCTTCACGGAAAGCGGTCGCTTTTTCCCAGAAATAAGAAAATGGCCTTCATTCTTCTTAATATCAAGAAATTATAGTAATTCGGTATAGTTTGGCGGTCTCCCCGGTCCATGGTGTAAAAAGGCGCTTTGTTTATATGGGAACCGTTTTCCCGCTTACGGTGCTTTTAGGGTAAGGCAACTATCGGAACGGGACGCTTTCAGGGCCTGAAAACCGTTTAGCATCCGGGTTTTAAAGGCGGCGTCCTTATCATGGCAGCTAAGGCAAAGACCCGCTTCCAAAATCCGTTTTTGTTCCCCGGGATTGAAGGGTCTTACATTGGAGCGCGTGGCGCGGATTTCCGGACTGTCTTCCATAAAGCCGATCCAGGCGTCCTCGGGCAAACCGTCTTCCGGACGGTTTGCATATTCCGCGTTAAAGATCAGCCGGGCCCGCCGTCCCTCTTTTTTGATTTCAAAACGGCCGCGTCCATAACCCAGGGCCAGGGGATTAAAATGGCAGGAGAGGCAATTCCGTGCTTCACGGGTAACGGTGTGCGGGGCGGAGGGGGCAAAAAGTCTCTTGAAAAGGGTTTGTTCCCCCTTATCCTTGTCTATGGTTAAAATCATGCCGGGCGTTGTGGTAATAACCCGGGCGCCCTGTTCCGTTTCGCGGATGCCGAGGGTGGGCGGTTCGGCCAGAAATTCACCCACATACTCCTGCCAGCGTCCCTGAAGGGAGTCGCCGCTAAGATGATCCCGCGCTTTTCCGGCGGGGCGGTAGCGGGTGTGGCAGCCGACGCATTGCGGCGCCCAGGCGGAATGACAGGAAGCGCAATCCACATTACCATGCGCCCCTCCTCGGGTGCAAACCCCGGCCGGTTTTTTGAGCGGCAGGCGCCGGCCGCCAAGTTTGGTTAGAAGAAAGGCGCCCCCTTCGCCGGCAAAGGCATTCAGCAAGGCACGGTTGCCGTTTTCGGTAGCCAGCACCGTGCGTCCCAGCTTTTGGAAACCACGCAGATCGAAAATCCGGCGCTCCTCACCGTCAAAGGCGGCATAGTTTTTTGTGCGCGTCGTGTTGCCGTGGCAATCTTCGCAACGGACGATGATCTGTTCTTCCTTGTGGGCATATAGTTTGCCGTCGCCCATAAGCTCGTAGGAGATGTGGCAGTCGATGCAGCTTAGGCCTTTTTCAAAGTGGATGTCGGCGGAGACATGCCGGACCACTCTGCCATCGGCTAAAACCGTGTGTTGCAGTGTGTCGTTAAGGGGAACGGCCTCCAGGGTTGTTTCATGCAAACCCTTGTAGTTGAGGGAAATCCGCCCGGAACGGCTGTGGCAACCCAGGCAATGCGCGTCGCTGATGTTGAGATCAAGCGAGGGATGCCCGCCGCCGGGGAGAGCGTCAGTCAAGCTTTGGTCATTCCCGGAATCATAATTCAGGTGGCAGGCCGTGCATCCGCCGCCCCGGCTAAGCATGGTTACCGGGCCGGGCTGGTTTTTTTCCTTCCCCAGATGGCAGGACACACAAAGCTGACGCAGGTGTTTGTCCGCCGGAGAGTAGCCCAGATGATGAACCGAAATAAGCGAATCGTCCGGGCTGTCGCTTTCGTCAAATACAAAGCGGTTTACGGCGATCATGCCGCTTAGCCGGTTCATGGGGGAGTTTTCCACCCGCTCATGGATGCCCGGATGGCAGGCCGACGTGCCGCAGCTAAGCCTGGCGCTGCTCAGATTGCCCGGCACCAAAATCATCTCCCTGTGCGCGGCGTCTTTGTTCATGCTAAAGGGATTGCCCCGGTGACAGGAGTAGCAGCCCAGAGCCTGGGGAGAGTGGGCCGGCGAAAAGCCGCTGACATCCGCATGGCAGCTCAGGCAGCCTTCAAAGCGTCCCTGAACGGCAACGGGTGGAGGCGGGCTGTCATTGGCGGCATACACCGCGCCCCAGTGAAGTTCGTTGTTGGGGGCGATTTCTCCCGGTAATTTCAGTTGCCAGTTTTCACCCCGGAAAAAAAAGGCAAACAGGGTCAGCAGGCCGTATAAAAGCACGGAGACGGTCAGGGTGCTTTTTATTCTTTGGCGCGCGGATGGACTGAATTCCGGCAACAGGCCAAAGAGAAGCAGCAACAGGGACAGTCCGCCAACGGCCCAAAGCGGTTGCGAAAGGAGGTGCAGGATTTCCTGGAAAGCAAGAAAATACCACGGGCCCCTGATGATGGGGTCAAAGGCGGTTTTTAATAGCGGTGTGAGAAACAGGCTAAGCGGGACAACCAGCGCCAGTGCATATAAAAAGGTTTTGGCCTTGCCCCAGATAATCTTTGAGTGATCGTATAATATGACAAACAGGAAGATGGTGGCCGTGGCGATATGGTGGACATAAAGCAATTGCAGGCTGCCGCTATCGCCGATAAATAAATCCAACATATAGGAGCCGGCCAGGGGAATGCGGGAAAACAGGGCGCGCAAGATTCGGTCCGCCTGTTGGGCGTCGGCATCGCCCCTTAAAATAAAACCGCTGATCATCACATAAAAAATGAAAAACAAAGCGGCTGACAGTCGCAGCCAAACGGCGCGGCGTATTTTCTTCTCGGTGCCTTTAACAAAGTGTTCCCAGATATGAAGCAGGGTGAATACGAGGAAAAGCTGGGCGCTCCAGTAGTGCATGTTCCGTAAAAAGGAGGCGGCCGGGTTGCTTAATAAAATCAGCGAAAGCGACTGTTGGGCCTGTTGCACATTAAAGGAGGGCGCCAGCACAATACCGCTCGCGGCGGCGATGAGCAGCATGGCCACGGCAAAATAGCCGAAGGTATCCAGCTTCCATAGTTTAAGGAAGCGTCTGTAAATACCGGAACTAAACATATCAGACCCTGATCCGCACGCTGTCGCCGGTTTTACTAAAGGCAAGCTTCCGTAAGTCGCGCGTGGCCGGCCCGCGGCTGACCTTGCCTTCGCGGGTGAATTCCGAGCCATGGCAGGGACAGACATAGCCGTCACCCTTAGCGTGAATGCGGCAACCCAGGTGGGTGCACTCCCTGGAGAGGACGGTCAGCCGCTCCCTGTCTTTCAGGATGATAACCGTGTCAAAATCATTTTGCCCGGGCCGGATGTCCTTTAAAGGGATGTTAAGAATACGGTTTTCATTCCAACGCCGGGCAGTGTCGGCGGCGTTTTTGCCAAGATATAGAAAGGGCAGGGAGAGAAAGCCTAAAAATGATTTTAAAAAGAGACGTCTGCTTTTTTTGGTCATGATTGTGTCCGCCATAGGCCGAAGTTTCCGTTATTGAAAGGACGTGATAAATATAGCCAATAGTTTTTATGTAAAGAATTAAAAAAGGATACAAAAAGAGGGAGGCTTTTATATTACTTGATCGGGGAAATATATTTTATTATAGTTAGACATGCTGTTTTTTAAAGAAAAAAAGGGCGAGATATGATACGTATTTTGATTATGGCCGCCATGGTTCTCATGTGGGGGTGCGCGGGGCAGGAGGCGGAAGACTCCGCTAAAGTTGAAGGGGTTTGGCAGGAGTCCTTTACCTATCGCTCCCTGATACCGCTCCCTGAAGATGAGACGACCCCGGAGGTTGTTGCCGAGTTGCAGTTGGATAACGGCCGTTTTAGCGTAAGTTTTTTCCCGTTTGATTCCATTTTGGCTCATAGCTTCGATTTCCCGGATTCCCTGGTTAAGGATAGTACCAACGCCTATATAATTGCCGATAGTGTCTATATGTCTTATCTGACCAATCCGGCCGTATTGCCGCTGAAGCCCGTTTATAAAGGCCGTTATACCCTCCGGGAAGATATCATCACTTTTATAACCGAAGACTATGATTTTGAGAGGGAGTACCGTTTTAGTGTGAGGGACGATGAACTGATGTTGGAAACCTGGCCGGTCAGCCTGACCCTGGCGGAATTTATCTGGGCCAACAGCGCTTTTAAAAGCAGCGGTGTTTTTAAGAAGAGACCTCCTGAAAATTAAGCTATATCCGCCATTATCCTTAAATCCGGTTTTTTCTTTTAATATGTTCCCTTATCTGCCGCTTAACCCGTTTTATTTGACCGCGAAGCGGCGGTTTGGCTGTTCCCGGACAAGGACGGTATTATGGTTTATTAAACACCTGATATAACAGACCTAAGTCTTTTGTCAAGACATTTTTAAGCCGTCCCATCCGAAACACCACAATAACCCCCCGCCACCCGAAGTCTGTTTTTACGTTTTTTAGGTATGATTCTTATCGGCGATATCTATTTCCGGAAACGGATGGGAAAAGTGTTTAAGATTTTATCCCCCCACTCTCCGTTTGTCTTAATTCCGGGTAAATCTTTTTTTTGTTAATATCGGAAAAATATTCAGGCTGTATATTTTTTTGCTTTTCACGCAATTTATGTTATTTTGCTTACGCTCTTAAGAATAAACCCCTCTTATTCTTACTAAAATATTATCTGCTAAGCCCGGCTCCAATCATCTATTCTTTTGCAGCACTATCTTAACATAGTTGCGGATTGCCATGGTTAACTTTTTAGAGAGCCTGAGACGCAAAAATTATCCTTCATTTGTCGGGGTTACTATCTTTGCCGTAATTGTCAATCCCCTGTGGGCGGTATTTGACTATTATCTGGAACCGGACAATTGGGTACTGTTTCTTAAATTCCGGCTGGTCACGGCTTTTATACACATTATCAACCTGCTTATTATTTCTAAAAAGAAATACCGCCGTTACTCCCTGGAGGGTATTTGGCTGCTTACCGTTTCAATACAGGTTGAAATTGCCCTTATGTTCCCCTTTCTCGAAGACAACCTTTATCCCTATACACTTGGCTTTACCCTGCCCTTTATTATTGTGACCATTATTACCTCTATCCCGCTGGCCTACACATTCTCCGCTTTTTTGGTGACCGTTACCGCCTTTGTGTTGGCCATGTATTTCCGTCCCGACCCTTTAACAACAAATGAGATTGTTTTCCTGGTCTTTTTTATAAGTACCTCGCTGGGCGTGGGTGTTTTCTCCAGCTTTGTACGCTACCGCATCGAGCGCAAAGACTATCAGACACGTAAAAAGCTGGATGAGCTCAAGTCCAACTTTTTTGCCAATATCACCCATGAATTCCGCACCCCGCTTACACTGATCCTTGGTCCCGTTAACAGTCTGCTGGAGCAGGCCCGGGACCCCGTTATCCGTGAGGAGTATAGCCTTATAAAACGAAATGCCCTGCGCCTTAAAAACCTGATAGATCAGTTATTGGATCTGGCGCGAATGGAGGCCGGAAAACTGCAGCTACATGCCGCGCCTCGGGATATTGTCGCCCTAAGCCGTGAAATCCTTGCCACTTTTGAGTCCCATGCCATTCACCGTAATATCGGTCTGGTATTCAGCAGTTCCTGTAGCAAGCAGGCGGTCTATCTCGACTATGAAAAATATGAAAAAATACTGACCAACCTGCTGATCAACGCTTTTAAATTTTCGGATGACGGCTCGGAAATCAGGCTCAGTTTATCTAAAACCGATAGCCATGTAGAGGTGATCGTGGCGGACGAGGGGATAGGAATAAGCGAAGATCAGATGGAGCATATTTTTGATCGCTTTTATCAGGGGCAGTCCGGCAACACACGCAGTTATGAAGGCAGCGGTATCGGGCTGGCTCTGGTTAAGGATCTGGTCGAACTGCATCACGGCCGGATTAGCGTTCAAAGCAGACCGGGGCACGGCGCCGAATTCAAAGTCAGCTTCTTTACCGGCAGGGCACACCTGTCCCGGGATGAAACGGTGCGTCATGGAAAGACCCGCCATAAAATTATAGATAGCCTGCTTACAGAGCCCGGCGTGATAGAGTCTTACACTTCGGATAGCGGTGACCTGCCCCGGATACTGGTGGTGGAAGATAATTATGACATGCAACTCTATCTGCAACGTTTTTTAGGGCATGACTATGAGATGTTATTTGCCGGGGATGGGGCCGAGGGATTGGAAACAGCACGGGAAAAAATGCCGGACTTGATTTTATGCGATGTGATGATGCCGGTTATGGACGGCTTTGAACTATGCCATCAGTTGAAAAACGATGTTAAGACAAGCCATATCCCGCTTATCATGCTTACGGCCAGGGGTGGTGTTCGGGATAAGTTACAGGGGTTGGAAAGCGGCGCCGATGATTATCTAAAAAAACCGTTTAGCGGAAAGGAATTAAAAATACGAATAAAAAATTTATTGGAGCAACGCCAGCGACTGCAGAAAAAATTTGCCACCAATATTTTGATTGACCCTAAGGAGCTAGGCATTACCAGCGTCGACCAAACCTTTTTGACCAGGGCAACACAGATACTGGAAGATAATTTGGACAATCCGGAATTTCGGGTGGAAAACCTGGCGGAGGCCCTGGCCCTGAGCCGCGGGCAGCTTCACCGTAAGTTTAAGGCCCTTGTAAATCAGTCGGTCAGTGAATTTATCCGTTCCTACAGGTTGGAGCGGGCCGCGGCTTTTCTCAACGATAAAACCCATACCGTTGGTGAAATTGCTTTTCGCGTCGGTTTTAACAACCTCAGCTATTTTAGCGAGTGTTTTAAAAAAAAGTACGGCGTACCCCCCTCGGAATACCCCAAATAAGCCACCAATGCGACATATCTGGTAAAGAATGCAACATATCTGGTAACGGTTAGCCGTTTGATTTTTTAAAATAGGCAGTATATCGGCTGAATTAACTTGCGAATAATATGCTGCCGGTAATAATGCCGGGGAAAGATGCAGGTTATGATAGCTTACACCTCTGTAAAACTCAAAACCTGTGAGGGTGCCATGAAATCAATAATTATCCTTTTATGCGCTATTTTTTTAACGTCCTACGCGGGAGAAGCTCCCCAGGATATTCGCCGGCCGCTATTAAAGAATCAGTTAAAGATTAAACCGTACCGCGTACAGGGGAAAACCCCCGGCTCAAACTCTGCCGAAGACTGGCGGGCGATAATAGACAATACATGGGAAAGTGTTCTCTCTAAAGAACAGATGCTTGATATATTCGATAAGTTCTGGGGCGATGCCAACAAAAGCTATGCGGCATTTAATTATTTAGACATTAACTGGAACAGCTATAGAAGTAAATACAGACCGGAGGTTGAGGCGGGCGTAAGCCGGGGAAGATTTGCGGCCATTATGGACAGGCTTTCCCTGGCCCTTATGGAAGACCATACCTATATGAGAGATACTGATGTCTACTCAACAAAAATAGAATATGGGACCCCGCTGTTTGTTTTTGGCGGGGTGGAAGACGTCAGCCATTTTGGAGGAGCGGTAACATTAACTGAAGACAGCTCTCTGATATTTTATGACGTCGTGGATAATCATCCCCTGGGCATTGAACCCGGCGATGAATTTATAGGATTTGACGGAAAAGTATGGAAAGATTCATACAGGGAGATCTTTGATATTGGGTTCCCTATTACCAAACTGTCTCCGTCGGGAGCATCTCTGCGGGGACGGGAATATTCTTTTTTAACAAGCGGTCCGATGAACTGGCACCTGTTTGACAGCCTGACCATTGTAAAATATCAAACGCAAGATACACTCGTTTTATCGGTACAGCCTTTAATTAATGCCACGCTTTCGTTGACCACCTTTCCTCAATTAAACATCCCCGGCGTGGAAGAGATAAACTATATCTGGTATGTTGACAGCCTTCCCCGGGTCAGATATGGAATAATTGACCAAACCTCGATCGGCTATATTGCCGTTTATGATTGGTGGGATGCATCTAATGTAAAAAAAGAGTTCAGGGAGGCCATCAATATTTTAACCCGTCAAAATAATATAAGCGGCCTGATAATTGACTATCGCTTTAATGCCGGTGGTTTAATGACCGAAGCTTATGATGGATATAACATCATATTTAATAAGAATAAATGTTATCTCTCTTCATTTAGAAGACAATCAGCCTCGGATCGTTTAAAACTCACCTTACGATCTGAATGTTCTTCGTATTTAGCACCGGGGAATTCAACACCAGAAATTTTTGACCATCCCATTGCCATGCTGACCAGTTATCAATGCTGGAGCGCGGGTGATTTTAACGCTTACCGCTTACAGCAGCATCCTTACACCCGTTCCTTCGGACTCAACACAGGTACGGCATTTATCGGCGAATCTTTTTTTTATAATGAAGCCGGCTCTTATAGAGGACGTCTGGTTTACCAAAATACCGGCGACCGTAGATTCCCCGGTGAATATATGATACATCGGGGGTTTAATGTTGACGAACAATTATGGCTTACAAAGGAGGATATTGTTAACGATGAAGACGCCGTGGTTAAAAGAGCGATTGAGTGGATTCAGAACAAGGTATACCCTTACCATGTCGTTACTGAAAACGGTTCCGCTTTTTCCGGCTCAAAACTTGCCGCCAAAGTGCATCTGCACAACCCAAACGCTCATGACGTGACGGTATGGGCCTATCTGCAAAGCACTCAGATCAGCATCGTCGATTCCATTCAGCTATCCTTATCCGACTCTAATTTGTATTCCGGATATTTTAATCTCCCCCCAACGGAAGACAACTATTCTTTGACATTTAAAAGCAGAGACCTCGGGAATGAAGAGATACAGATTCTCCCGGATGTAAACCGGTTTTCCAGCAAAGGTCCGGTATTTGTCGATAATATTGTTTATTCGACGCAGGATACCATTGCCAACCCCGGTGACAAGATGCGTTTTAAACTCTATTTAAAGAACAATGGTTCAACGGCATCGATTAATAATATTAAAGCGGAGCTGATCCAAATAGATTCCTGTGTAACTCCCCTTGCCGTTTCAAATACCACCATAAAAACGCTTGAGCCCGGTGCTTCACGGAAAATGGAAGGAACTTATAGTGTAAAAATTGAGGGTGAATGTGACCAGTCAGGCCTCCATGCCGTACAGGTTAATATTTCCGAAGGTAATAACCTTTATTGGGTGGATACTGTCTATTTTGATGTTGTAAGCGGTTTGGCGGAGAGTACACCCACCCTGCCCAAAAACTTTGCCTTGCTTCAAAACTATCCCAATCCCTTTAACCCGGTTACAACCATCCGCTACGATCTGAAAAACAAAAGCAATGTCCAACTTACCATTTATGACCTTGCCGGGCGGGCCATAAAAACGCTGGTCAACCAAACCCAAAATGCCGGGCGCCATGCCGTTGAGTTTGACGCCTCGGGCCTCTCTTCCGGGATTTATGTGTACCGCATAAAAACCTCCGCCGGGTTTGTGGCCAGCCGGAAGATGGTGGTGCTGAAGTGATTTTAAATTGTTTAAATGTTAACCCGCGTTGGAGGGCAAAATGGAGAAAACATTTATTCTCTTTTTGGGAATATTACAGATTGTCATTGGACAAAGCAGAATTGAGAAACACACTATCTCCTCAGAAATTCTGGGAATCGACAAAAACTTTAATATTTACTTGCCAGAAGGTTATAATTCAGCAATAGATTCCATGTCTGTGGTTTATTTATTTCGAGGCCATGAAGATGAATTTTTAAAACCAGAATGGGATTATCATGGTCGGACAATAAAAACAGTTGCTGATCAACTTTATGAAAATAAGAATCTGGGTAAAATAATATTAGTAATGCCTGGATTCTCATCTGCAACAATCCCATCACAAGGTCCATTAGAAGCTGAAGGAGTTCCTATTAATCATATCAGGCCTGATTTATCACAAAATATTTCTGGTTTAGGATCAGGTAAAATGGGTGATTATTTTTTTGAAGAACTTGTACCGTACATTGAAAATAATTTCAAAGTGAAAAAAGGAAATAAATCCAGGGCATTGGATGGGTTTTCACTTGGCGCCTATTCTTCTTTTTTGTTAGCCATAAAATATCCCGATTTTATGGTGTCAGCAGGTGGCTATGATGCCAGTTTAATGTGGAAAGATTTGGACTCACCACAGGTTGATGGTGAATTTGATGATTGGTTATGGTTCCTTGATTACCCGGGGTTACATCCAGTGTTTGATTGGCCAAGAGATACCAGCTATATCTTAGAAAACAGCCCGATTCAGTTATTGTTAGATGCATCAGACGAAAAATTGGATTCAATCAAACAAATTGTTTTCTTGAACCATGCAAGTTATTCATTAGATGATGCTTCGGCGAGTAACCGAAGTCGTAATGAACAATTTATGAATGAATTGGCTGATAGAGGGATAGACAATGCTTTTGATATGGTTGCTCTTCAAGATGATGCAATTCATAATCAGACATATGCTATTAATCATTTTTTATTATCCTTACCAATCCATTGGTCAATTCTTAATAATCTACCTTTTTTGAAGTCGCCTAAAATTAATAAATATGTATTTAGCCCTACAATTGATACCATCTTTACTAGTATTCAACTAAATAATATTCACGATGGTACTAATTTTTCACCCTATGTTTTAACTAGATCTATAGATAGCCATGAAAAAGACAGCACTCTCTTATATGATGATGGGGCCCATTTTGATGGAGATTTAAACGACAACCGCTTTGGAGGATATTTTACTATTGATGAAGAAGGTACTTTTGACATTTCTTATTCGGTTAAAGCGCATGATTATGGAACGCACCATAATATTAGTAATTCCTTTAGAATAACCACCAAAGGCCCGGTAACCATCGATCACATCGAATACAGTACCCAGGACACTATTCCAAATCCAAATGATCAGTTGCGGTTTAAAATGTATTTTAAAAACAACGGATCGGTGGCCGCTATTAAAAACATAAAAATCACCATGGCGCAAATCAACGCCTGCGTGCGTCCGACCAACCTGTCCTATCGAACAATTGACGTCCTGGAAGCGGGGGAAATTAAAGAGACCAATGGTGAATCTGGCGTAAAAATTGAAAATGATTGCGGCGAATCGGGCTCTTACGGCGTAAAGCTTACAATATCGGAAGGCGATTATAGCTACTGGTCTGATACCCTTTATTTTGAGGTTGTAAGTGACTCGGCGGAGAGTGAGCCTGAACCCGAACCCGAACTGCCCGAAACCTTTGCCATATACCAAAATTACCCCAACCCCTTTAACCCGGTTACAACCATCCGCTACGATCTGAAAAACAAAAGCAATGTCCAACTTACCATTTACGACCTGGCCGGGCGGGCCATAAAAACGCTGGTCAACCAAAGCCAAAATGCCGGGAGCCATGCCGTTGAGTTTGACGCCTCGGGCCTCTCTTCCGGGATTTATGTGTACCGCATAAAAACCTCCGCCGGGTTTGTGGCCAGCCGGAAGATGGTGGTACTGAAGTGATAAAGAATTGTGACGTCTAAAATACTCAGCTGTATCCCGTCATAATCCATAGAACCGGCTTTTTGTGAAACGATGAATCTTTATCCACAAAACACCGCCTGGCGCTCAGACGTTAATGACAGGAAAAAAGCGCAACAATAAAAAAGGCCGCTACACAATTGCAGCGGCCTTTTGATTTTTTTATCCGCAAGGTTTAGTTGCCCAGATAGGCGCGCATCATCCAGTGATCTTTTTCCTGTTCGTTGATCAGGCGGGTCATCAGGTCCGCGGTGCCGTCATCATTCTGCTCCGAGGCCATGGCCAGAATTTCTCTTTCCAAAATAAGCAGGGTGCTGATGTTGTCCGAAACCACTTTTACCGCTTCCTTGTCCCCGGCTACATTTTTACTGCTGGCAATGCGGCTGTTGGACAGCAGGTCTTCCAGGGTATGCAGCGGTTTGCCGTTCAGGGTCAGAATGCGCTCGGCGATATCATCCACCGAAACGGCGGTACGGGTGTAGAGCAGCTCAAACTGGGCATGCAACTGAAAAAAAGCCGGTCCGCTGATATTCCAGTGCAGTCCCCGCAAGTTTTGGTAGTAAACGGACGAGGATGAGAGTAACTGATTCAGCTTTTCCGAAACTTTACTGCTATAGGCCGAGTCTAAACCGATGGGATTTAATTGTTTTGTTTCCATTTTGTTCTCCTTGTTTTTAAATTCAGTATGATTTTAAGACAAAAAGGTCTATAATTCAAATTGATAATATTTATAAACCCATAAATAAAAATTATGACACTACAACAACTTCATTATATCATCGCTCTGGATATCGAGCGCAATTTTGTAAAGGCGGCGGAACGCTGCTATGTAACGCAACCGGCGCTGACCGTACAAATTCAAAAGCTGGAGGAAGAGCTGGGGACCATTATTTTTGACCGCGGTAAAAAGCCGCTCATTCCCACCGATTTAGGCGAGAAGCTGATAGAGCAGGCCCGGCGGGTAGTGCGGGAGATGGAGAAAATGAAGGATATCGTTCACGAATATGAGGGCGATATCAGCGGCGCTCTGCGTCTGGGGGTGCTGCCAACCATCGGCCAGTATCTTTTGCCCCACTTTGTGCAGGACTTCATCCAGCAATATCCCCGGGTGTATCTGCATGTGGAAGAGGGTCAGACCGAAGAGCTGATAACCGGCCTGAAAAACGGAACCCTGGACGCCGCTATTTTTGCCACGCCGGTAGAGGATCAAAATGTTAGCGGGCGCCCCCTGTATTATGAGGAAATGTTTGTTTTTGTCTCCCCCGAACATCCCTATGCCGCTAAAAAACAGATTGAGCCGGAAGAGCTGACGGTGGCTGAGTTGTGGCTGCTCAGCATGGGTAACTGTTTTCGCAATCAGGTGGTTAATATCTGCAACCGCGAGCAATCGGAAAATAAGGAGATACATTTTACCTATGAGAGCGACTCCATCGAATCCCTGAAACGCATCGTAAAATTGCAAAAGGGCTTAACGGTAATTCCCGAAATGGCCGGTTGGGATTTGCAGGAGTCCGAGAAGAAAATGCTTAAACCCTTTGCCCATATGACGCCCGTGCGGGAAATAAGCCTGGTGGTGAACCGCGCCTTTTTAAAGAAAAAGCTGATAGATACCTTGCATCAGACCATTACCGGCAGCCTGCCCGCGCATATGCTGAATATAAACGGCCGCTCGCTTATCGAACCCTATTGAGGGGGATTTTCCTTTCCCGTCCCTCGTCGCATCTGTTTTTTTTTACTATTTGATTTTGTAGCTTGCGTGTCTCAGGTCACTATCAGGAGCACCGACATGAAAAATTCTATATTAAAAGGAATATTCCTCTTCCTTTTACCTGTTATGTTAAGCGCCCAAACAACCATACCCGCCGTTCACTCCAATATGGGAACAGACGCGGGGCGCATGTATATGGAAATAGAGGGCAACCGCTACTATGAGAAGGAGCGCCCGGCGCAATATACGCTGGAGCAGATGCGCGGCAATCCCCGGGGAACCGATGAGGGGCTGGCCCTGGACTTTGGCGCGGGCATGGAAGGTCTGCTCTATTACGGCTTTATAAACTATCACGACAGCAAACACCCGACCCCCGTCTATTTTCGTAAAACGGCGGAGATTAAAGACGGAAAGGCCTATATTCCCATAAAAGGCAATCTGGACGGCCGCTACGATATGATCGGCTGGGAAAAAAGCGGCCGGGGCGTGATAGGCTATCGCGTAAAAAACACAAAGGGCCGCATACTTTATGACGGCAAAATCGGTTTTAAGGGCCACGGTCCCTTTGAAGTGGATGACACCATCATCGAAGGGCCCTTTGTGCACTTGCTGCGCCCCTTTGGCGCCACCATCTCCTTTGATACCAACCGTCCCCTTGTGGCCCATTTATCGGTAAACGGGCAAACGGTCTCCGGTACAAAGCCTCAAACCCATCATGAGCTGCCCATCGACGGCCTGGAACCCAACACGCATTATACCTATACCATCCGCTTTGGCGATAATGAACAAAGCTACCGTTTTAAAACGGCGCCCCGGCCGGGAAGCCGCACCTCTTTCAGTTTTTCCTATGCCTCCGATTCAAGGTCGGGGCAGGGCGGCGGAGAGCGCGACCTGTTTGGTACCAACTTTTATGTGATGCGCAAAATGATGGCCCTCAACAGCCAGGAAGGAGTGGCTTTTGCCCAGTTTACGGGCGATATGGTGAACGGCTACCTGAGCAATCGCGGAGAGATGGATCTGCAATACGCCAACTGGAAACGTTCCTTTGAACCCTATGCCCATTACTTTCCCGTGATACCGGCCATGGGCAACCATGAGGCTTTTGTGCGTGTTTTTGACGACGGTTCCCGGTACGGGCTTTCGGTTGACCGTTTTCCCTATGACAGCCAATCCGCGGAAAAGGTTTTTGCCGATCACTTTGTAAACCCGCATAACGGGCCGGTCAGCGAAGATGGCGCGGAGTATGATCCCGATCCCGAAACCATGGACTTTCCTTCCTATAAGGAGAATGCCTTCTTCTATATTTATGATAACGTGGCTGTTATCGTCATGAATTCGGACTACTGGTATTCTCCCTCGCGCAAGTCCATTCCCCATGTGGGCGGCGGCATTCACGGCTATATCATGGATCAGCAGTTGGCCTGGTTTAAAAAGACCCTGTTTGAACTGGAAGCCAATCCCGACATCGATCATATTTTTGTGACCGAACATACGCCCTTTTTCCCCAACGGGGGCCACTCGGGCGATGATATGTGGTACAAGGGCAATAATGACATCCGCCCCTTTGTGGCCGGCCAGCCGTTAAAATACGGCATAATAGAACGCCGGGATCAGCTTTTGGATTTAATCGTCAACAAAAGCAAAAAAGTGGTGGCCATCCTGACCGGAGATGAACATAACTATAACAAGCTGGAGATCGGCCCCAAAACGCCCATCTATCCGGCGAACTGGCCCAACGAGAAAAAGCTGACCCTGAAGCGCACCGTTTACCAAATAAACAATGGCGCGGCGGGCGCCCCCTACTATGCCCAGGAAAAGCTGCCCTGGTCTGCCTTTGTCAGCGGATTTTCCACACAGAACGCTTTGGTTATTTTTAAAGTGCGTGGCCGGCGCATCAAGATGGTGGTCAAGAATCCCGACACGCTTGAAAAAGTAGACGAACTGCAACTGCGATGAAAAGGGTAGAATGGATTTTACGGGTGGGCATCTTTCTGACCTTTATCGGTCACGGCAGTTTTGCCTGGCAGGTACGCCCCTCCTGGCTGGTTTACCTGACCACCGTTGGTTTTTCCGTTGACCAGGCCCGCCTGCTGATGCCCATGATCGGCGCCCTGGATTTTCTGGTGGCTTTTACCGTCCTGTTGCGTCCCCTGCGGCTGGTGCTGGTCTGGGCGGTGATCTGGACGTTTTCCACGGCGTTGATCCGGCCCCTGGCCGGACTGCCGCTGTGGGACTTTGTGGAGCGCGGCGCCAATTGGGCGGCGCCGCTGGCTCTGTTGATGTTAAGAGGCTGGCCAAAGTCGGCCAGGGAGCTGTTCAAATAAAATGTGTCGAAAATCTATCCGGAGTTACCGCCAATGACGATTGAAGAGAAAATTGAGGAATATGCCGAGACCTTTGACTTTCTGGAAGGTCTGGATAAAATGGAATATCTGGTGGATCTGGCTAAAAAGTCACCCGGGCTGCCGGCGGAAGAAAAAAACGATGAAAACCGCGTTGACGGCTGCGCCTCGGAAACCTGGGTAAAAGTGCAGGGTACTCCCGATGATGTGGAAGTGCTGGGCGACTCCGAAGCGCAAATCGTTAAGGGCATGCTCTTTCTGTTAAGCGATACGGTAAATCATCACAGCCGGGATGAAATTCTGGCTCTGGATGAACAAAAACTGCTGGAAAGCTACGGGCTGGGCGGCTCCATAACCAATAAGCGCATGAATGGTTTTGCCAGCGCCCTGCAAAAGATCAAACAAAAGCTGCTCCGGCTATAAGGTGTCATTCCGCGCGTCACTGTAAGAACCCCTTCTGTAAGAGGCCAGGCAATGGCTGTTCCGCCTGCCCGCCGCTGTTAACGGTTTCCCGGAAATATATCTAAAAAACACAATATAAGCCATATCGTCGCGCTTTTGCGCCATATTTTCCGCTTGTATCAAAATTTCATACCCTGTCATATAATTGTATTTTTAGCGCTAAATCGCATAAACACTTGTTATTACAGGATTTATGTTGTTTTGTATAAAATTGGCACGCCCTTTGTATAAATAGTGGGCAAATTGAAACAATAAACAAAACACTAAAAAAAGGAGGTGTTACTATGTTAGTAAAATGGAATCCTCGTCGCAGTCTTTTAAACATCAACGAAGACCTTGACCGGATGTTTGAAGAATTCATGAGCACCCGTATGCTCGAGCCCAGCAACATGGAAATCAGTCCGCGTGTAAATGTTGAAGAAAACGACAACGAGTGGATATTGACGGCCGAATTGCCGGGCGTAACCAAAGACGACATTGAGCTGAACTTCCGCGACAATATCCTGACGCTCAGCGGTGAAAAGAAAATCGAAAAAGAAGACAAGAAGAAAAACTATCATCATGTTGAGCGCAGCTACGGACGTTTCAGCCGTTCCTTTGCCATCAACAGCTCTATTGTTACCGATAAGATTGACGCCAAGTTTAAGGACGGTATCCTGACCGTCGTTCTGCCGAAAGCAGAAGAAGAAAAACCGAAGCTGATCGATATCAAAGTTAAATAATCGGCCGATAGAGCCGGATGGACAAAAGGCGGGTTTATTAGCCCGCCTTTTTTTTATGCCTCTTTTTTTTGTTGTTCCTGATCCTTGTACTGCAACTGGTACAGTTGATAATAGAGACCCTGCCGGGCCATAAGTTCATTGTGGCTGCCCTCTTCCTTTAAACAGCCCTTATGAAATACCAGAATACGATCCACGTGTTTTATGGTGGAAAGACGGTGGGCGATGATGATGGAGGTGCGGTCGCGCATCATAAAGTCCAAAGCCTTTTGGATCAGAATCTCCGTTTCGGTATCGATGTTGGAGGTGGCTTCATCCAGGATAAGGATTTCCGGCTCCACCACCACGGCCCGGGCAAAGGAGAGCAGTTGGCGCTGACCCATGGAAAGGTTGGAGCCGCGTTCATTCAGGCGCGTGTCATAACCTTGAGGCAACCTTTCTATAAAGGTATGGACATTCACCTTTTTACAGGCCTCAATAACCTGTTCCCGGCTGATTTGCTCGTTGCTCAGCCGTACATTTTCCAGAATGGTTCCGGAAAAAAGAAAGACATCCTGCAACACCAGGGCCATGGAGCGGCGCAGGTCCCTCAGGTCGTACGCGCGTATGTCCCGCCCGTCGATCTCAATGCGTCCTTTCTGAATATCATATTGCCGGCCCAGCAGATTTATCAGCGTGCTTTTACCCGCGCCGGTGTGCCCCACAATGGCGATACTGCTTTTAGGGGCCACCTCAAAACTGACATCCCTTAAGACCCAGTTGTCATCGTTATAGGCAAAGCTGACGTCGGAAAAACGTATGGCCCCCCGCAGGGAGGCAAGCTTTTGCGGACGGTCCAGGCTGGTGATTCTGGGCGGTGTATCCAGCAGTTTAAACACCCTTTCCGCCGAGGCGATGGCCCCCTGCAAAACATTGAACTTATCGGAAAGGTCGCTGATGGGCCGGAAAAACATTTGCGCATACTGGATAAAAGCCACCAGCGCGCCGTAGGTGGCAAAGCCTTCCGCCTTGAGCATGCCGCCGCGCACCAGCACGATGGCCAGGGCGATGGCGCTGACGAATTCTATGGCCGGGTAAAAAATGGCGTAATAGGAAACGGTTTTCACATAAGCCTGGGTGTGTTTGCGGTTGATATCCGTAAACGCCCTGTAGTTTTTCTCCTGCCGGTTAAATATCTGCACGATATTCATACCGGTAATGTTCTCCTGTAGATAGGAATTTATGCGGGCCAGCCATTTGCGGATATCGCGGAAGGCCACGCGCACCTTGCGTTTAAAGATCATGGTAATGATGAACAGGGCCGGGATCACCGTAAAGGTCCATAAAGCCAGCTCGCCGTTGATGTTCAGCATAACGGTAATAATACCGATTAACAGGAAGATATCTCCGAAGATGTTAACCACGCCCTGGGTGAACATCTGGTTCAGGGATTCCACATCGGAGGCCACGCGCGTCATCAGCCGGCCCACCGGATTTTTGTCAAAAAAGGAGAGGGAAAGCCGTTGCAGATGCATAAAGATTTCGGAACGCAGGTTATACATCAGCTTCTGCCCGATATACTGCGTGGTGAGCGCCTGGGCATACTGTACCGCGAAAATGGCCAGCATAACGCCCACATACCAGATAATGATGGTATAGAGCCCGTCCAGATTGGACTGGTTGACATAGATATCTATGGCCTGCTTGGTGAACCACGGCGCCAGGAGCTGCAGAAAGGAGGCGATGATAATAAGCAACACCGCCAGGGCGACCAGACCGCGGGTGCCCCGGGTATAGGTGATGATACGTTTTATAAGCCGCGTATCGTATACTTTTCCGCTAATGTCGTCAGATTGCATCCTGCTCCCGCCGGTTTAGTACCGCTTTAAAACGTCCGAGAGCCTCATCCATATCGTCAATGTTCTGATAGCGGTTGTAGCTTACGCGGATCGTACTGTTTACAATTGTCTCATCTTCGCTGATGGCCCGGATAACATGCGAGGGCTTAATGCTGCCGGAGCTGCACGCCGAGCCCACGCTGACAGCCACGCCTCTCAAGTCCAGATTGAGCAGCAGGCTTTGATTGTCGATTCCCGGCAGGGCAATGGCCGAAATGTAGGGCGAGCGAAGGGTCTGTTCGCCCAGGATCAGCGCCCTGGGATATATTTTCCGCAGACCCTGTTCAAAGTGTTCTTGCAGCCGCCGCGCCTGCCGCCGGTGCTCCGGCCTTTCCCGGCAAAGCTCAATGGCCTTGTGCAGGCCGGCAATCCCGGAGATGTTTTCCGTGCCCGCCCGCCGGTTGGCCTCCTGCCCGCCGCCGACGGCCCGCGGACGGAAAGGGGTACCATGCCTGAGAAACAGGCCGCCGATCCCTTTGGGCCCGTGGATTTTATGGGCGGAAAAGGAAAGGGCGTCGCAGGGCAGGTTGCTTACATTATAGTCCAGCTTGCCAAAGGCCTGCACGGCGTCCACATGGAACAGCGCCCGGTGGCCGGCCAGCATCCCTGCCATTTCCCGCACCGGATGAATAATACCCGTTTCGTTGTTAACATACATTACGGATACCAGAATGGTATCGTCCCGCAACAGGCTGTTCAATGAGGCGGGGGCAATGTTGCCGTCCGCCCCCGGTTTGAGATAGTCGATAGAAAAGCCCTCTTTTTCCAGCGCTTCCAGCGCGGCCCGCACCGAAGGATGCTCCACCGGGGTGGATATGATGTGCCGGCCGTGATTTTGCATGGCCCGGGCCATGCCCATCAGCGCGCTGTTATTGGCCTCGGTGCCGCCGCTGGTAAAAAAGATATCGCGGCTTTCGCTGCCCAGCATGGCGGCCGCGGCGTCCCGGGCTTCCTCGATGATAATGCGCGCCTGCTGCCCCTCGTGGTGCGGGCTGGAGGGATTGCCGGGCGTTTCGACCAGGATTTTCATCATGTGCCGGGCCACGCGCTCATCCAGCGGCGTGCTGGCGGCATTATCCAGATAGATTCTCTTGTTTATCATAGTGTGCTAACGGAATTTTAATAGCGATTTATCTTTCGGGCGCTTATATTTTAAGCACCATAGTGAAAAATTCAAACTACAAAAAAATACGGAAACGGTTCAATCTAAATGCAGGTAAGGAAAAATATCGCCCTGGTGGCCCACGATAACCGCAAAGAGGATATGATGGAATATGTGGGCTGGAACGCCGAGATTCTGGCCCGGCACAACCTGATTTGCACGGGCACCACCGGCCGCCTGGTAAAGGAGACTCTGGAGAACACGCTGAAACGACCGCTGGATGAGAAAATCACTCTGCTTAAATCCGGGCCGTTGGGAGGAGACCAGCAATTGGGGGCGGCCATTGCCGAGGGACGGGTGGATCTGGTCTTTTTTTTATGGGACCCGATGAGCCCGCATCCGCACGATGTGGATGTAAAAGCTCTGTTGCGCATAGCCATCGTATATAATGTGCCCATCGCCTGCAACCGGGCCACGGCCGATTTTATGATTACATCGCCCCTGATGGAAAAGGAGTATGCTCCGAGCATTAAGGATTACTCGGCTTATATTCAAAGGGAAGTATAAAAAAAGCCCGGAAGAGGAGTCCGGGCTTCGTTCAGGCATACAATTAGGAGGTCCTGAGCTGTATGCT
>JALTKX010000110.1 GCA_027006055.1 Calditrichia bacterium
GGCGGATCAGGTCGATCATAAAGGTGTTCAGGGAGTCCTTCTCCGTTTCAACATCGGGCTCAATACCGCCCTTGTCCAGAACCTTGCGCTTGTTGCGCGTATAATAAACGTTATGCTTGTTGTTGTGCAGCAGGCTGTCGGCGTCGTGCAGTCTGATGACCTCGTTGTCATCGGCGTAATCGCGCTTTTGTATGGAACGTCCGCTGGGGATATAATATTTGGCGGTGGTGATTTTAAGTTTGGTATGGGTGGCGTTGTCAATGGTGTAGACCTTTTGCACCAGGCCCTTGCCGAAGGTGGGTTCCGGCCCGATGATAACGGCCCGATCCAGGTCTTGCAGGGCGCCGGCCACGATTTCCGAGGCGCTGGCCGAACCGCGGTTGACCAGAATGGCCAGGGGCGTATCGGGCAGCAGGGGCTGGTTTTCCGTTTTAAAAATATTTTCGCTTTCGCGGAAGCCGCGGGTGGAGACAACCGCTTCCCCCGGGGGGACAAACAGATTGATGATTTTAACGGCCGCGTCCAGCAAGCCGCCCGGATTGCCGCGCAGATCCAGAATCAGCTTTTCCAGCGTTCCTTCGGTCTGGAGTTTTTGTATGGCTTCCCTAACCTCGCGCGCGGCCTTGTCGGTAAAGCCGCCCAGACTGATATAGCCGACGCCCGGCGCAATATAGCCGGCGTATCGCACATCCTCGATGACGATTTCGGCGCGGGTCAGGGTCAGCTCGATGGGCTCTTCCATTCCCGGGCGTTCAATGGTCAGTTCCACCGTGCCGCCGATCTTGCCGCGCAAATTCTCGGAAACCTTGCCGGTGCTCCAGCCGGTGACATCCCGGCCGTTGATTTTACGAATGATGTCTCCGGCCTGAATGCCCGCCTTTTGTGCCGGGCCGTTATCCATGGGGGTGATGATGGTGATATTTTTGTTCTTCATGCCGATTTCCATACCCAGCCCGCCATATTTGCCGGTGGTGATCATCTTCAGGCGGCGTTCGCCGTCTTCTTCAATAAAAACCGTGTAGGGGTCCAGATGCTCCAGCATGCCGTCGATGCCGGCCTTAACCAGGGCATAGGGGTCCAGCTCCTCCATGTAATGGCTGTTCAGGGTTTCGAACACCTTTTGCATGTTGACCCAGCTTTGCTTCAGGCGCTGGTAATAGTCCTGTTCGCCGGCATTCAGGGCCGGGGCAAGCCAGGAACCAAGACTGATAAAAAGAAGTGTGGCTAAAAATATGGAAAATGAGGAACGTTTCATTATGGGCTCCGCTTTAAACTTAAGCT
>JALTKX010000111.1 GCA_027006055.1 Calditrichia bacterium
CCTTTCTGGAAAAAGTTTTACACCTTTTTGCCATCGGTGTTGCTGGCCTATTTTATTCCCTCGCTGCTGAACACCTTCGGTATTGTCTCCGGAGCGGAATCCCGGCTTTACTATGTGGCCTCGCGCTATCTGCTGCCGGCCAGCCTGGTTCTGTTCACCCTGAGCATCGACATGAAGTCCATCCTGCACCTTGGCCCGAAGGCCCTGATCATGTTCCTTACGGGATCGGCGGGTATCATCATCGGCGGGCCGCTGGCCATTTTACTGATATCGTTTTTTGCTCCGGATGTGGTGGGCGGCCACGGGCCGGACGCCGTCTGGCGGGGACTGACCACCATCGCCGGCAGTTGGATCGGCGGGGGCGCCAACCAGACCGCCATGAAGGAAGTGTTTAACGTCAGCGACAACCTTTTTACCGCCGTATTGCCCGTGGATATTGTATTTTCCAATTTATGGCTGGCGATTTTATTGTTTGGCGCCGGGCGGCATGAAAAAATTGACAAATGGCTGCAGGCCGACAGCAGCGCCATCAACGAAGTGCGCGACAAGGTGGAAAACTTTAAAAAACAGGTGGCCCATGTGCCCAAACTGGCGGAAGTCACCATCATCATGGCCCTGGGATTTGGCGCCACCGGGCTGGCCCACCTCATCGGTGACAGCCTGGCGCCGTGGATTACCGAAAATTATCCCGCGCTGGCCAGGTACAGCCTGACCTCCGGCTTTTTCTGGATCGTGGTTATCGCCACCACCATCGGACTGGGGCTTTCCTTCACCCGGGCGCGCAACATGGAAGGGGCGGGCGCCTCCACCATGGGCAGCCTGTTTTTATACATTCTGGTGGCCACCATCGGCATGAAGATGGACATCACCGCCATTGCCGACACACCCGGCCTGTTTATTGTCGGTCTGGTCTGGATATCCTTCCATGCCCTGTTGCTGATCGCCGTCGGTAAGTGGATCCGGGCGCCCTTCTTTTTTCTGGCCGTGGGCAGCCAGGCCAATGTGGGCGGCGCCGCCTCCGCGCCCATCGTTGCTTCCGCTTTTCATCCGGCGCTGGCCCCGGTAGGGGTGCTGCTGGCGGTACTGGGCTATGCCCTGGGCACTTACGGCGCCTACATCTGCGGTTTGCTGATGCAGGCCGTGGCACCTTAACAGGGGGAACCGTGATGTTGGAAAATTTTTACAAAGAGGCGCTGGCCCTGCTTAACACCGAAAAAGGCCTAATGGGCTTTATAATTTTAACAAGCGTGGCCTTGCTGCTCTATTATGTAAG
>JALTKX010000112.1 GCA_027006055.1 Calditrichia bacterium
GGGCCGGCATACCGATGCGTTCATACTTTTCCTCAAAAGACAAAAGAAGACGCGCATCTTTTTTACGCAACACTTCCGGTAAGATTAGCGTGGCCAGCACGATATGGCCGCCGGCCCAAACGGTGGCCCCCAGAATATGCACAATGAGCATGATTTTAAAATACATTTTAATCCTGACAAATTTTAAACGGGCGAATGACCGGCTTGTTAGCCATGTTTAACATATGTCAAGATAGCAATTCTTTCCCTTGTTTTCCACTAAAATATTGGGCGTCTTCACCCGCGCTCCCACCCGGAACCTTGCGTTACTTCTCCAAAATCTCCAAAACGGCCAGCTCCTTAAAAACAAGGCGCCTGCTATATTTTAGACCATTCGCGGCGGCCCACTTTTCCGGGGGGGAATTCCCCAACCACTTAGCTCCCCGCCCACGGGTGGCCTTGCGCCAAAGCCAAAAACCGGCGTTGACCGGGCGTAACAGCGCGGCCCCCGGCAACAAAGGACTTCTTTTTCCGCTGGGAGTCAGGATAAAAATCTTCCCCCCGGAGGGCAAAAGACGCAGGGCCTCCCCGAGCAAAAACAAGGGTTCCTCCAGCAAAAACAGCAGCGAGCAAAAGACCACCGCGTCGAATTCCCCCTCTCTAAAGGGCAGGGGCGCCCCTTTTTCCAGGGGAACGAGGGCCACATCCCGCAACCGGGGCCGCGAGCGGGCCTCCTGTAACATCTCCCGGTTTATATCCGCGCCGGTAAAGCGATACATGCCCCCCTTTAACACCTCTTCCATCAACTTACCGGGCCCGCACCCCACATCCAGTATACGCGCCTCTTCCGGGAGTTGCAGCAGTTCTTCCGTTACCGGGGCCAGAAAATCTCCATACCAGGGCGCGTCCTGCAGGGCGCGGAAAAAGCGGGCGCTGTTTTTCTCTTTCATTTTTCTCCTTTACAGTTAGAGGCCCGCGCGAACAACGGGCCTTTCCGGCACATCATTAAAAACGGTATCCCAAATGCACCGTGATAAATGGCAAAAGGGGGGAAACCTGATATGTACGGCTGTCGATACGCGTGGAACCCCCTACTTTTTTCGCGTAACCCAGTCCCGCCCAGGGCTGCACATAAAAACCGTTTTTCAGCGGAAACCAGCGATAGCCCACATAGGGCATAAGCAACACAATGGAATAGTCTGCCCGCGTTCCGGGGCTGGCGCCGTTTTTAAGGAGGTAGTTTTGCCAGGCAAGCTGACCGCCAACCAGCCAGGCCGAGCGCTCCGCGTTAAAAAAATATTCGCTGAAAAACCCGATTCCGGTTTTCAGTTGGACTTCCCAGCCTTTGTCGGCGTTATCCGGGTTGATATTGACGAACAGCGCGGGAAACTTCATGGAATAAACTCCCGCGCCCAGACGGATACGGGACCAGCCCGCCGGGGCCACGCGGGCATGCAGGGCATAACCGTTAAAGGCAAAGGTAGCCGGGTCCGTTTCCAGGGAAAAACGTGTTTTTTCCTGAGCAAGCAAGCCGCCGAACAACAGTACCGCCAACAGGATTGTTTTGATAAAGGTGATGGTATGCGACATAAGTCCTCCTTTTTGTATATTATAAATAAACTTTATATGTTTTATATTTAGTTTTATTCAAAAAAAATCAACCGTTGATTTCAGCGATCAGATCGGCGACACTTTTTTCCTTCAATCTGTTTTTCATTTCCCGCTCGGCCTCTTTCAAAACATCCGCGATGGCCTTTTGTCCCAGGGTTGGCTTTGTACCGGTAATCGTGATATTGAAGTCGTCGCGGAACAGGGGCCGGTTAATCTCTATGGCCTCCAGAATATCCAATACGCTTATGCTGTCCGCCGGCCGGGCCAGCCGCACGCCCCCCCGGGCGCCTTCCCGGGTTTCGATAATACCGGCCCGGTTTAAAGCCTGTATAATCTTTACGGCCGTCGGCCCGGCAATATTCAGGGCCTCGCTTAAAACCTTGGTCGGCACAAAGTCATACTGCCCCAGGCGCACCTTATCGGCAACAAATAAAACCAGCAATACCGCCTTGGAAAAAGTCAGCGTGTAGCTCATCAATACACCTATTTGTTAAACTGGATATAAGTTATATATATTTTATCTGTATGTCAATATTTTTTTCCTTTGTCAAAAATTCTTATTTTCACTCCGGCGATAAATACAGAAATCGAAGGGTTCGTTAAAAAAATTCTTAATAGACAAGCCGCACAACAAACATTAAAATCATTTATGAGAGCGCTACATGGATAAACCAAAATCTCATCTTTCAAACTATACTCCGCTTTTCGTCTTTATTTTAATCTCCTTTTTGCTTGAAATCATGCATATTTCCCGCATCACCGGCGTGGCGGCCTCCCTGCTGGTCTCCTGGATGATGTATATGATGGAGACGCGCATTGTAATAAAGGAGCACAAACCCGTAAAAATTTTGCGCCGGCAGATACACAACCGCATCGGCCTTCTATCCATTATTTCCACGGCCACGTTACTGCTTTTGCTTGGCGGCCTTTTCCAATGGCTGGCCGGCTGGATGCTGTTCGGTCCCGTTCTTGTAATGCTGCTTTTCTATTTTATCGTTTTGTTTAACGCCATCCATCTGAATATTCAGGCCAAAGAGAAGGAAAAGAAAAAATGAACCCATCCCTTCGCACCCTTTTATATTGCCTTCTACTGCCGCTTTATATGCTGAGCGCGCAGGGCATGGACGCCCAAATTCAAAAGGCCAAAAACAAGGTTTTTCCCGCGTTGGTGCATATTCAGCCGGTTAAGGAAATTTACAGCGGCGGTGAAAAACAAAAGATGCAGGTAACCGGCAGCGGGGTTATCATCAGCGCGGACGGCTATCTGGTAACCAACAACCACGTGGCGGAAAAAGCGCGGTATGTGCGCTGCACCCTCTCCTCCCGGCAGGAGGTCACCGCGCGGGTCATCGGCCTGGACCCCTGGACCGATCTGGCCGTGCTTAAGCTGGACCTGGAGAAAGCGGGTTTGGACGAAGTGCCCTACGCCTCTTTTGGCAACAGCAGGGATGTGGATGTGGGTCAGGTGGTTATGGCCCTGGGCTCGCCGCTGGGTCTTTCCCGTTCCCTTTCCATGGGCGTTATCAGTTCGGTGGATCGCTATTTTGAGGATATGGGCGACATGATTTCCCCCTTCAACCTGTGGCTGCAAACCGACGCGGCCATCAACCCCGGCAACAGCGGCGGGCCGCTGATAAACCTTAAAGGAGAAATTATCGGCATCAACGCCCGGGCGGTTGTTTTTGGCGAGAATCTGGGCTTTGCCATTCCCTCGAACATTGTGCGCTTTGTGGTACGGCAGATTTTGGAAAAAGGCGCCGTGGAGCGTTCCTATATCGGGGTGAAGTGGCAGGAGATCGGCAAATACCGCAAATACGTAAAACGCAAGGAGCTGGAAGGGGTGCTGGTAGCCTCGGTGGATAAAAACAGCCCCGCCGAAAAGGCCGGTATCCGCGCCGGTGACCTGGTGACGGCCATAATGGGACGCCCGGTTTCCGCCGTTTACCGCGAGGAATTGCCGCGCATACGGCTGTTGATCGCCAACCAAAAAACAGGCCTGCCCCTAAAACTGAACATGATACGCAACGGCGCGCCCATAAGCCTGACGGTAATCACCGGAGAACAGGGAAAGTTTCAGGGCACCGAGTTTAACGCCCGGGAGTGGGGTCTCTCTCTGGAAGAACTGACGCCGCGACTATTAAAGATTTTTCAGTTGGAGAGCGGCGCCGGCGTTGTGGTTTCCGGCGTTAAAAGCGGCAGTCCGGCGGATAAGGCCGACATGCGCCGGGGGGATATTATCACTCTGTTTGACGGCAAGGCGGTAAACGACCTGGAAACCTTTAAACAGTATTACAGCGAGGCCGTGTCCGATTCCACCAGAAGCGTCATGTTGATGCTAAGGATAAAAAAACGTAACCGCTTCGCCCTAATAGAAGGAAAAAAGAACTAATGAAAAGAATCCTCTCCCTGCTTATCCTTATGGCCGGCGCTCTGAACGCGGAAAACACCTGGCCGGCCATTGTCGGGCACTCCCGCCCCTTTCTGGTGCAAATCGAATATTATGAAGCGCTGGATTCCCCGGAGTCGCTTTCACAAAAACGCGAGGTTAAACGCCGGTTATCGGGCATACTTTTTGGCGACGAGGGGCTGATCATCACCCATGCCTCGATCTTTCCCGCCCAGCTTAATTTTTTAAACGCCTCGCTTTCCGGTTCCGGCGAACCGCCCAGGGATATCAAGGTGCGCCTGGCCGACGGCACGATGGTTCCGGCCGCGTTTGTGGGCAAGGATGATGACTACCATGTGGCCTTTATCCGTCTGGAAACGGATACGCCACCTTCCGGCGTAAAATTTAACACCCGCTACCGGGCGCACATCGGGGATGAGCTTCTGCTTTTGCACCTGTTGAACAGCAGCTATCAAAATGCCGCCCATATACAGGCCCTGCGCATCAATGCCGTACAGAAACAATTAAGGCCTGTCTACCTGGCCGACGGCGAAACGCGTGCCCTCTCCTTTGGCCTGGTGATGAACACCCGGGGGCAGGCCCTGGGCGTGGCCTACACACGCAGCAACAGCATGGGTACGTCCGCTTCCGGGCTGATACGCCTGCGCATGGCCGCCGACCTAAGGGCGCTGCTGAAAAAGCCCCCCGTTTACGCCCGTAAAAAGCGCGATAATAAAAAGTGGCTGGGCATCACCATGCAGCCCTTTACCCGGGCCATGGCCCGATATTATTCCGCGGATACGGTTAAGGGGATTCTGATCAACACCATCATGGAGGGCTCCCCCGCCCAGCAGGCCGGCCTGCAAATCGGCGACGTGATCACCCGCCTGGGTGGTATCCGGATCGCCGCGGAAAAATATGAGGATATGGATGACTTCAGGGATCGTATCCGCTCCTTCCCGAGCGACTCCGCGCGGGTGCGTTTCTGGCGGGACGGCAAAATGCGGAGCGCCATGGTGCATCTGACGGCTACTCCCATCAGCCAGTTTCTGGCGGACAGCTATGAGGTGAAATCCATCGGCTTTAGCGCCAAGGAGCTGACCAAGGATATACTGCTGGCCAAAAATATGGACTTCGACACGCAAGGCGTCTGGATATCTCAGGTGGAACGGGCCGGCAGCGCCGACCTCGCGGGTCTGCAAATCGGCGACATCCTGCTAAAGGTCAACGACAAACCGGTGAAAACGCTGGACAGCCTTAAAAAGATATTAAAGGGGATTGAGAACGGCAACGGCAGCTACATCAGCCTCTTTATCCGTCGCGGAGCGGAAACGGAATTTGTTTTTGTGAAAAATGTTTTTGAGGAAAAGGAATAGCCTGGCGCCCGGTTTTTTATCACAGCCGGGTGGCGTCCGTTATCCTGCAGCCGGCGGCGCGCATCTCTTCCAGGGCCCGGGCCACATCGCCGTCGTTTAGCTCCACGCCGCGACAGGCATCCTCAATCAGGCAGGTTTCAAAGCCTTCGGCCAGCGCGTCCAGAACAGTGAATTTGACACAATAGTCCGTGGCCAGACCGCACACATAAAGCCGTTTAACCCCTTTTTCATCCAGATAGTGCTTTAAACCGGTGGCCTTGCGGTGGCCGTTATCGTAAAAGCCGCTGTAGCTGTCGATACCGGGATCGGTGCCTTTAAAGATCACCTTTTCAATATGCGTCGTATCCAGGTGCGGATGAAATTCCGCTCCCGGACTGTTTTGAATACAATGATCCGGCCAGAGAATTT
>JALTKX010000113.1 GCA_027006055.1 Calditrichia bacterium
CGGGTAATCAGGGTTTCACATATTTCCTGCCAAAGAACAGGGAGATGGTAGGTCTCTTCTTTAGATCGATACATCCGTGTTCAGATCAGTAAAGTTGATCTCTTCCACCAGTTCGGCCAAACTCTGGGCGTCTTCGTCCAGATAAGCCTGATAGGTATCCGGATTCCATACTTCCAGTTTATTGATGGTTCCCAGAATCAGCATGTCGGTATCGATACCGACCTTTTCATATAAACGCCGGGGCGGCATCAAACGACCCTGACCGTCCATGGCCACCTGGTATGCGCCACCCACAAAACGGCGAATAAATTTTTGGGCTTTACGGTTGTTCATCGGTATTTTGGCCAGACGCGCCACCAGCTTATTCCACTCATCCAGCGGATAAACATAGATGTTAATTTCCTCGATACCGGGAGCAAACACCAGCGTGCTTTCCGCCTCGGGGCCTATCAGCTTGCGGATGGCCGAGGGCAGATTGAAACGCCGCTTACTGTCCAGCGAGCAGCTATATTCTCCGGTAAAGTTGTAACGCGCCATAAGTCCAATTTAATGAATTTTAAACCATTTTACACATTTTTAAGGGATTTTACTCCACCAATCATAACAGTTTTTCGGCCGGAAAGCAAGCATATTTAAAGTTTTTGACAATAAATAAGGAATTGGCCCGAACGGGCGCCGCCAAAGGGTGTACGGACGGACAAGCTAAATTTTATAAACAGGAATTTAATACGTTTGGACGGGAAAATACGGGAGAAGCCGATAAGCGAACACATAAACAGAAAAAGGATACCTTCTCCCGCCCGGCCGGATGAATCCGGGGGTTAACCTTTTACCCTCCCCTACTCCCCTCCCCGAAGCTCGGGGAGGGGCCGGGGGTAGGGCCGGTACCGTCCGTCATTCGGGAAGCACGGCACCGTGAAATCCGGGACTCTCGTTAGTCGTCAGCCAATCCGTTGAAACGATTGCTGGGAAATGGACGGATCGAACATCAAAGCCACATAAAGCATTTGTTAGCAAAAGAAAAAACAGGGCTGTTCAAAAACCTTATTCTTCCCTTTCAACCTTAGTAGAAAAACCTACCCAAAATCAAACAACCTTATTATTGAATGTGTGCCTAAAATGACGTTTCTACAAGGAAGACGGCCGTAAGCTATGGTTTGGCCGGGATGTCCGGCAGAGGCCAATCCGTTAAAACGGATGGCGGGAATTCAGCGTCTTTTTCATCCTCCCGGATGAATCCGGGGGTAACCTTTTACCCATACCCTGCTC
>JALTKX010000114.1 GCA_027006055.1 Calditrichia bacterium
ATTTCAAAATACTTCGTTGACAACAGCGGGCGGAAAAATCCCCCCTGTAAATAAGGGGAGAATAGTTTTATGAATTGGCTCATGGATTTTTTGTTTTGTGCGGTCTGGAAAAGGAGGTGTTAAAAAAAGGGCCGTGTCGCTACCGGGGCTTGAATGCCTCCCCCGGCAGGGGGAGCGGTTGGAAAGCGGTGTTATGCGCGGGGCTGTCCGGCCCGGATATCCGTTGTACTGTTTGGCGACAGGGGCAGGCGCAATCTCAACGGAAAGGGTTTTATCAAAGATGTATCGATTTCATTTTCATACGTGTTTTGTGGATTCCGGCTTTTGTGTTGCCTTAATCCACCGGATATAATACCCTTTAGTGTCGTTGATGTCCGGTATACAAAGGGGCGGGGTTTACTTCCAAAGCCGCAGATAGCGCGCGCTTCTTTTCCTGTATTCGGCATAGGCCTCGCCGTGCACGGCTTCCAGATATTTTTCCTCTTCCAGAATCATTTTGTGAAAGACCATTACCAGCATTACATAAAGGGCGATAAAAAGGGGCGAGGTGAAAATCAGCAGATAGCCGAAGATTAAAATATCATAGGATAAAAAGTAGGGGTTGCGGCTTATGCGGAAAATTCCCGTGGTGACCAGCCCGGTTTTTTGATCGTAACGTATGCCTACCCGCCAGGAGTCCTTCATGGCCGCCAGCGCCAACAGGCCCAGCACAAAGCCCAGCGTAACCAGCACCATTCCTGCTGTTTCAAAAAAGGGCGGCAGCTCAAACTCAAAGACCAGGGGTGTTTTTATAAAGGTCAGACGCAGAAAAATCCACAGGTAGATGACAGTGGATAAAAGGATGGAGAGCGTCAGCTTGGGCGACCGGCCGCGGATGGGCCGGCGCGTGGAGAGAAAAGTGCGGATATTCCTCAGCGCAAAGGCCAGGATAAAGAGAATAAGAAGTGTTGCAAGGTAGACCTCTTTTGTCATGGGAATCTCCTTGTTTTAGTTCCCCCGGTCAGTTGTATTCCGGGAAATTCTCCGTGGCCGTTAAAAACATCTTCTGCGTCTTAAGGGCCTTGCCGTTTATATCCGGGGCGGGGGTGATCATACCGAGCCATTGGGTCTCCGGCCTGCCTTGCCGCGATCTCGTTTAATTTCCTAGCCTCAAAGGCGCCAGACGCCATTATTTGCCCGCCAACGGATTCGTTTTATTGCGCGGCGATTATCTTGTGTTCAAGCAACTTTTCGGTAAGAAGGCCTTCTTCATAACCGACCTGCTTGT
>JALTKX010000115.1 GCA_027006055.1 Calditrichia bacterium
AAAGGGCGCATACGGAATCGCCCCGGGAAAGGCGCCGCATTTCCACAAGGGTTCCGCTAATCCGGCCCTCGGTCCGGCCATCGGGCGGAGAGGCGGTTTGGCCGATAAGCAAACGCCGCCGGGCGTCTGTCCGCAACGCCCGCTCCAGCATGGCCCGGTTGGTTTGCGCGCGGCGGGCCACGCCCCACACAAAAAGATAATCTCCCCCGCGCATCGCCGACCGCCATTGGCGAAACAAAACGCTGTCGCCGGGGTGTCTCTGCACCGCCAGTTGCAGGTGTAACAGGCTGTCGCCCCGGGCAACGGAAAGGGCGGCGGCGGGCCCGTCGGCGTTCGGCCTGTGCGCCGTGTTCCCTTCTCCGCCGCAGGATATAAGCAGCGAGAGCGCCAAAAGAGCGCTAAACCTGAACAGCATCAAAATCCCCCGTTTGCTTGTATGTTAAAAGATTGATAACTTTACACGAGTTGTCCCGCAAAATATTCTTATTTTGCTTTAAATGAAAGTATAAAACGGTCGAAAGCGATTGCAATGTAAACTCACGGCATATTATGATGATCTTATCACCGGAAAAAAGGCAATCCGATTAAAAGGCGATTGCCGGCGTTTATATTTACCGGGTTATTTGAAAACAGACAGGTAGAACAAACAGAGGAGAAATTTTTTCAACTTTCGGAATCAGGTGAACGGCAAAGCGGAATCGTGTTAGAATCCTTTTAGTTTGTTATCTCAGATGTAAGCCTCAGGCGCCTTACATGCTCTGATAATTAAACTCGGCTACACAAGCCGCAAACGATTTTTTTTATAACAGGTTATAATCCTGCCTTTAAAACATCTTCCCTTTCGCTTTCGAGCCTTTTCCGGATCAACATATGAATGGATGCATCCTATTATAATGGAAAAGGAATAGAATAATGACTAAAGAAATTATTATCAATTCCACCAATGAGGAAACGCGTATAGTATTGCGTGAAGATGAAAAGGTGGTGGAGTTGTTTGTGGAGGCCCCCGAGCATGAACGCATGGTGGGCGATATTTACAAGGCCAAGGTAAGCCGGGTGTTGCCGGGCATGCAGGCGGCCTTTATAGACATCGGTCTGGAACAGAATGCCTTTCTGCACTTCTCGGACGTCAGCTCTTTTTATAAGCAGTTTTTTTCGGACAAGGAGGAAGCGCCGCCCCGGCGTCGCCGTTCCTATCGCGATTTTGACCCCGCGCGTGAACTGCGCCGGGGGCAGGATATTATGGTGCAGATCGTCAAGGAGCCCATCAGCAGCAAGGGCTGCCGGGTAACCTCGGAAATTACCCTGCCGGGGCGCTTTGTGGTTTTAATCCCCTATCAGCGCAATATCGGCATTTCCCGTAAAATAGAAGACCCCAAGGAACGCAAGCGCCTGAAAGACCTGGCCCGTCAGATTATTCCGGCCAATTTCGGTTTGATCATCCGTACCGTGGCCGGGGGAAAAAGCGAGCGCGAGCTGAAGCGCGATATCAGCGATTTGATGAACACCTGGAAAAAGATGGAAAGCCAGATTAAGGAAGCGGAAGCGCCGACTCTTGTTTATAAAGACCTGAGCATGGCCTCCAGCATTATCCGCGATCTGTTTACCGCCGACGTTAACCAGGTGCATGTGGATTCGCGAAAAATGATGCGCGACATCTCCAATTATGTTAAGGATGTGGCGCCCCATCTGGTGCATAAAATCAATTACTACAAGGGCAAGGAACCCATCTTTGACCACTTTAAGGTGGAAGAGGAACTGGAAAAGATGACCCACTCCCAGGCCTGGATGAAAAACGGCGGCTATATCGTCATTCACCCCACCGAGGCCCTGGTCTCCATCGATGTGAACAGCGGTAAGTATATCGGCCGCAAGGATCATGAAACCAACTCCCTGAAAATCAATCTGGAAGCAGCCCGGGAAATTGCCCGCCAGGCCCGCCTGCGGGATTTGGGCGGATTGATCGTGATCGATTTTATCGATGTGCTGGAACATGAAAACAAGAAAAAGATTTTTCTGGAACTGCGTAAGGAGTTTGCCAAGGACAGAGCCATCACCAAAATAGAAACCATGAGCCGCTTCGGCCTGATTGAAATGACGCGTCAGCGCGTGCGGCCGCAGGTGATCCACTCCATCTACCAGGCCTGTCCCACCTGTAGCGGCACCGGTCTGGTGCCCACCATCGCCACCACCGTTTCGCGCATGGAGCGCTGGCTGCAACGTTACCGCGCCTCGCGCGGAGACCGGCGGGTAATCATCCATGTAACGCCGGATGTGTACAGCTATATGAACAAGGGGCGCTATAACAAGCGTCTGCGCCTGATGTGGAAGTACTGGATGAAGATAACCATGGTCAAGGATGAAAGCCTGGAAGTGGGGCAGTTTAAGGTTTTTACCGCCCACAAAAAGCGAGAGATCATTTTGTCCGAAGGAAAAAAGAAGGCGGCATGATCTATCCTTTTCATTACCGGGAGGGGCGTCTCTTCTGCGAGGAGGTGGACCTTGAACGGGTCGCATCCAACCTGGAAACACCGTTTTACCTGTACAGCGCGGCGGAAATAAAACACAGTTGCACCGTGATCCGTGAAAGCGGCCGGGGATATGATTTTAAACCCTATTATGCCCTCAAGGCCAATTTCAATCCGGCCCTGCTCAAAATTATTCTGCAACAGGGGTTCGGCGCGGATATCGTATCCGGCGGAGAGCTTTACTTTGCCCGGCGCGCCGGTTTTAAAAACGACAGCATTGTATTTGCCGGGGTGGGCAAAACGGAAAACGAACTGCGTCAGGCCGTGGAAGCGGGTATTGCCTCCATCAATGTGGAATCCCGCGCGGAGCTTTATCTGCTTAGCCGCGTGGCCCGCGAGGAAAAGCGCAGGGTACCCATCGCCATCCGCATCAATCCCGATATAGACGCCCATACCCATGAATATATCTCCACCGGACTGCACAGCAACAAGTTTGGCGTGGACGCGGAAACCGCCTTTGAGATGTATCTTGAGGCCGCCAAAGACCCCTGGCTGGAACCGGAAGGGGTGCATATGCATATCGGTTCGCAGATAGAGAGCGAGCAGCCCTTTGTGGACGCGGCCCGTTTTCTGCTCTCCTTTATCGACCGTTTGGAAAAGGCGGCCATCCCCATCACTTCGGTGGACCTGGGCGGTGGCATCGGTATAAACTACAACAGCCCCTTTGCCCGGCCCGAGAAGGAACGCACCTATGTAAAGTCGATCCTTTCATCTTACCTGAAGGTTTTCGCCGAGCGGCGTCTCAAGCTTTATCTGGAAGTGGGACGTTCGGTGATCGGCAGCGCCGGCGTTTTGATCAGCAGGGTCATTTATACCAAAAAAACCCCTACAAAAAACTTTACCATTGTAGATGCGGCCATGAACAATCTGATCCGCCCGAGTCTTTACAAGGCGCACCATCCGATCGTTCCCCTGGTGCGGAATGATTCGGACACCTGGAAAACGGATGTGGTGGGGCCCGTTTGTGAAACGGGAGATTTTCTGGCCCGGGAGATGGAAATGCCCGAATTGAAGGAAGGCAGTATGATCGCCATCGGCGGCGCGGGCGCCTATGGTCAGTCCCTGGCTTCGTTTTACAACCTGCGCCCGATCGTGGCCGAGTATCTGGTGGAAGGAGACCGGGTGAAAAAAATAAGTCCGGCCCTCTCCCCAAGGGAGCTGGCCGACCGGTTCGAGTGGTGATATGCACGCCACGCGGGTTGAAATAGACCACCGGGCTCTCCGGCACAACTTAAACCTGATCCGCCAACGGGTGGGTTCCGCGGAAATAATGGCCGTGATAAAAGCCAATGCCTACGGCCATGGCGCCGGGGAGCTTGCCGCCACCTATGACAACCTGGGCCTGCGCATGTTTGCCGTGGCCACGGTGGAAGAAGCCCTCGAACTGCGGCGAAGCGGCCCGCAACGGGATATTTTGCTATTTGGCGCTCACAGCCTGTCCCTGTTATCCGAAGCGATACAAAACAATATCATTATCACCCTCAACGATGCCGGCCTGATTCCGGAGCTTGACAAGATGGCGCGCCGCCTTGGTAAAATGGTGCGCTGCCATATCAATGTGGATACGGGCATGGGCCGCGCCGGGGTGTTGCCCCCGTATTTGGAAAAGGTGTGGGAGCTGCTGGATAAAAACCCCGGCCTGAAGGCGGAAGGGCTCTATACGCACTTTTCCAGCGCCGATGAGGCGGACAGCGCCTACAGCCTGGAGCAAATGGAACGTTTTCGCGAGCTGTGCGCCCGTCCGGCCGCGCAAAGAGGCCTGATGCTGCACATGGCCAACTCCGCCGCCATCATGCGTTATCCGCAAAGTTACGCCGATTGTGTGCGCCCGGGAATTATGCTTTACGGGAACCTGCCCGCGCCCGGCTTTGTTACAGAGTGGCCCCTGCGGGAGGCGATGCAGTTTAAATCCTATATAAGCCTGATAAAAAAAATGCCGCCGGGCCGGGCCATCAGCTACAACCGCCGTTATTATACGGAAAGGGAAACCCTTTTAGCCCTGGTGCCCGTGGGCTATGCCGACGGCTATATGCGCGGCCTGAGCGGAAAGGCGCGGGTGTTGATCGGCGGAAAGTCCCGGCCCGTGGTGGGCGCGGTGACCATGGATCAGATTGTGGTGGAGCTGGGTCCCGTCAGCCAGGTGAAAACCGGTGATGAGGTTGTTCTGTTTGGCAGGCAGGGCGATGAATTTATTTCCATAAGCGATGTGGCCGCCTGGGCCGGAACCATTGCCTATGAGGTCACCTGTGCCATTTCCCGGCGCGTGCCCCGGATTCACCGTTTTTAGGCATGGCTTTTTGTTCGGGAAATAGCTATTTTAGGCTTATATCCAATCAGACCCATAAAATATGGAAAAAATTATGCATTACAGATTTTTGATATTCTTGTTTGTTTCGTTTCTGGCGCTCAGCGGCGTAAAGGCCCAGGTTCTTAACGTGCGCGTTAAGCTGGAGTATGATCATCTGAATGATGATGAAAAACAAAACCTGGTGGGCCTGGCCGATAAGATCGATTCCTACTTTAATAATTATGACTGGGTGGACGATGAGTACGAAACGGACGTGGACTGCTCGGTAACCATCATTATCGAGACGGTTACCGATAAAACCTTTGAAAAGCTGTACAAGGCGCAGTTTGTTATAAACAGCTCCTCAGGTGAAAATTTTTATGACCGGGTGTGGGAATTCCCCTATGAGCAAAGCCGGGGTCTGAGCCACAACAGCGGCCAGTTCGACCCGCTTACCCACTTTTTGGATTTTTACGCCTATATGGTTTTGGCCGGCGAGCTGGACACCTATGATCTGTTGCAGGGCACGCCCTATTATGACAAGGCGCTGGATATCGCCAACCTGGCCCTGCTGAGTCAGTATTCGCGCGGGTGGTCGGCCCGGGCCGAGGACGTCCAGAAAATCACATCCATCCGCACCCGTCCGCTGCGGGTGGTAAAACCGGATTTTTTTGAAGCCCTGTATGAATATGAAGAAGGTAACTTTGACGCCGCCTATAAACTGGCGCTCAAGGTGTATGAAGGCATCCGCGAGGTTTACAAGCAGCAGCCCAACAATAAATATCTGCGGCTTTTTTTCGAAGCGCATCATAAACAGATAGCGGCCCTTTTTCAGGATCATCCGGATATACTGAACGCTCTGGTTGATATCGACAGCAAGCATCGCGAAACCTATCGCGAGTATCTGCCCCGTTAACAGCCGGC
>JALTKX010000116.1 GCA_027006055.1 Calditrichia bacterium
GCTGATGGCATTATATGACTCGACAAAGTTTTCGATCTCATCAAGCTTCACCACATAGAAAAAATTCGGGTAGGAACCTTCCAGCCAGGGCAGGATAGTCTGCGTATCAAACTGGTAATCACGAAATGCTCCCGGTTTATCTTCTTCCAGCAAACTGCTGACAGTTTTATACGCCTTGTTGTAAATCATGGTGTAGGCACGATCCTGTTTTTTATCACCACCCATCAGCACACGCACGAATGCCAGATCCGGTAAAAACTGCACGATCTCGCCGTCCATCCTGGCGGCTTTTTTCATGGCGTTATCGGCACGCAAAATATTTTTATCGCTGGCGCGTGCACACTTATTATTGTCACAACGATTGATAAAATCCCCATCGCCCGCCGCCGGCCCCAGATAGGCCACGATACTCTGGTACAGTTCACGCTGCGCATCATCCGTTTTATATCCTTTCACCAGTTCTTTATTCAGCCACTGCACTTTGCCGGCATCATTTTTATTGCTCTTGCGAATGCCCTGATACCAGCCGTCTCTTACCTGCACACGCACATCAACCGGCAAAAACGCCAGAAAATAATCTTCGCCCTCGGTACGTAAAATATCCATATACAGACGTGTATTCAGCTGGTGGCCGGCGTTGCCATAAACATCAAAACCGGCGACCAGCAGATAATGAATACGCTCAAAAATTGAATAATCCAGAATCCACGCTGTCTCGGGAAAATCACCCAGCAGGCCATAATTTACTGAGGCGCTATCAAGATGCCTGAAAACGGTTAACGCGGCATTTTTATTTAACACACCGGTTTGTAATTTATCTTTGCCATTCCACAAATAATGCATCGCATCAGGCAGCTCTATCGCCTGAAAATCCAGCACGGGTTTTTCACGCTCTTTAACATATTCGCGGAATAAATCCTTGTAATGCAGGTTAACGCTGAGCAGCTTAAATGTATCTTCAAGTTCTGCCGGGGTGGCAAGCTTGTCCGCATTTTTTTTCAGAAAATCATCATCGGCAGAGGCGATCGGTGCATCCGGGTCAAAGAACACCACCCAGAACTGATCCTCGATAACGTTGAGCGCAACCTGTCCACGGCACACCGGGCCTTTGATAAAGCCTTCGATAAAAAACCGCGCCTCATCCAGTAAAAATTTATAACGCGACTTTACAGGGATGTCGGCAAACGCCCTGATCGGGTTAGAGGCAACCTCGGGCGCATAAGAAGGCAATGTTGCCACCTCATAATCAACATCATAAA
>JALTKX010000117.1 GCA_027006055.1 Calditrichia bacterium
CGGGCTCTGCTGTTGTAATTTGAAGCCACCACCATTATATGATCCTCTACCCCCCAGATATCCCGGATATCCAATTCCGTGCCCGTCTCGATCTTTGTCCAGCCCGTGCCGTCATAATGGGCCATCATGCCCTTGTTGCCCACTACATAAAAATCATCCGATGATGTGCCCCATATTTTATTTGCGGTTACGTTAACCTGTGTTATTGTTGCACAATCATTCTTAAAAACACTTCCATCATAGTAGGTAAGACTCCCATCCGAATGTCCAAAAACAATTACACCGTCATCAAAATTAAACACACTTCTTATGGGGGGATACTTAACTCCGCCACATGCATTGGTTAAAATCCTCGTCAATGTCCACTTTTGCCCGTCCCAATGGGCGGCGTTATAGGGGTCAATCCAATTGCCCAGACTGTCATAGGTGTAGGTGTCCGCAGTGTATATCTCGCCCACGGCCCAGATATCGTTTTCATCAATGATGGCCACATCGTAAAAAACACTGCTGCCCTTTTGTCCACCAAAGGTATACACCTGCCAGTCAAAATCATGGCCGGTGGTGTCCATGGTGGTTAGCACGGTTTCCGCGGCCGGGGAGGTCTCGCCCTGCTCCGCGGCAAAAAAACGGTAGCGGTAGGCAGTGGCCGGGGTCAGCAGACTGTCGTAAATCACGGTGTCGGCCGTTTGCAGGCGGCTGTTAAAAATAACGGCGCCGTTGCGTTGCAGGGTATAGACGGCGTCGCTTTTTAAACCCTGCACATGCAGGCTAAGCCAGGCCTCGGTCACGCCCGCTTCGGCTTCCAGTTGCAGGCTGTGGTTTTCAAAGGGGTCGTCCATGCAACCCCATAACAGGACAAGGGACAGGAGAAGGAAAAGTGTTTTGTTCATGGCAGTTCCTTTTTTATGACCCGCCGGAGGCGGATAAACAAAAGATATGACAAATGACAAATGACCCGACAGAGCCGGGCGGGCCCGACGGAGTAGGGCAAGCAAATGAAGCATCGGCATGGCCTTGTTTAACTTAGTGAGACAAGCATAAAGATTCCTGTTCTGTTTTGCAATGATTTTTGGGAGGTTTTTTATGTTCACCAGGGTAAGGGCCATCCGGCATAAAATCCGTTGAAACGGATTAGGGGACTTTCACGTTTCTTTCAAACCCCCGGATGAATCCGGGGGTTAACGCCATTGCCCGTACGATACTCCCCTCCCCGAGGGGCGGGGTGGGGCCGGGCCAACCGTCATTCCGGGAAG
>JALTKX010000118.1 GCA_027006055.1 Calditrichia bacterium
AGATGTTCAGCAAGGCGTGCCGCCACTTGTTGTACTTAAAGGCAAACAGGGGCAGACTGTTTTCCAGAATCCAGAAAAAGGTAAAACCGGACACCAGAATAATGGTGCGCTGGGATGAGGGAATCTGGTCAAAAAATTGTATAAGGGCTTCCATGTCTTCTCCCGGAAAATGAAAAGCTAATCTAAAGGAAGAGAAGGGATGATTCAAGTGGGGAGGTTACCAGTGCAGCACGCCGTGTTTTATCTGATACTTTATGCTGTCCCGCATGGCGTCCAGGGGGAAGGGGCCGGGGTTGAGGGCCCATTCGTGCAGCAGGGAGCGCATACCGCCGTAAATGAAAAAGATAAAGGCCCGGGGGTCGATATGGGTGTGGATATACTGCCGGTCAATGCCCCGTTGAATAATTTCCCCAAGGGCTTTTAAGAAATTAACATAGTGGGCCTTCAGGGAGTCGCTTTCGTCCTTCAGCGCCGGCTGATAGCTGCGCACAAACAGCAGGGCCCGATCGGGATCATTATTAAAGGTGTTGATGAACAGCTCCACGATAGCGTCAATTTTTTCCAGGGGATCGCTGTTGGCATCCTCGCGAATGGACATGGCCCCGTCGGCCAGGGACTGCCAGATGCTTTCCAGCAGGCTGTCCAGCAATTGACGCTTGCTGTGAAAACGGTGATACAGGGTTTTGGTACTGACGCCGGCCACCCGGGCGATTTCCCGCATGGACGCGGCTTCAAACCCTTTTTGGGCAATAACGCTTACGGCGCTTTTTAAAATATGGGCGTCTTTTTTGTCAAGATGTGGGCTGGACATTCCGGGCTCCGGTATTGATTTACTCCCGCTATCGGCCGGAATCGACAGCCTTTTAGCGGCGGGGCATAAAAACATACGCGGCTCTTTTATCCGCTTTTCTTCCTGCAGGGAATGTTTCGGATAAAACTATCTTTTTTTTGTCCGTCCGGGCGTTGTTTTTTTCGATTCTCTTCCCATATAATAAATTTATTGCCTAAATTAGCCGAGAGTGGTTTCTTGTTGCACAACGACCCTAAAGGAATTGAGTTCTTATGAAAAATATGATACGCATAGCCAGCGGCCAGGGCTATTGGGGCGACCGTTGGGACGCGCCCATCGATCAGGTGCGCGAGGGCGAGGTGGACTATCTGGTGATGGATTATCTGGCCGAGGTGACCATGTCCATCATGCAAAAGCAGAAGTCGCGCGATCCCAACCTGGGCTACGCCAAGGATTTT
>JALTKX010000119.1 GCA_027006055.1 Calditrichia bacterium
GCACCAGACCGTTGGTGCGCTGCCATTTGGCCTCGCTGGAGGAGAGGAACTGGTCGATGATGATCTGCGCCCCGTTGACAAAATCGCCGAACTGCGCTTCCCAGATATTCAACCCGTGGGGCGTGGCGCAGGCATAGCCGTATTCAAAGCCCATTTCGCCGTACTCGGAAAGCAGGGAGTTAAACACGCGGCAATAGGCCTGGTTATCGCTGATATGATTCAGCGGAAGATAGATTTCCTCGGTCACCTCGTCGCGGACAACGGCGTGACGATGGGAAAAGGTGCCGCGCTCGGAGTCCTGTCCGCTCAGGCGCACCGGATGGCCCTCGTAGGCCAGGCTGCCGTAGGCTAAAAACTCGGCGCAGGCCCAGTCCAGGCTGTTGCTTTCCGTCAGCCGTTTCAGGCGGTCATCATAAAGCTTGCGTATTTTGTTAAAAAAGTTGTATTCCCCGGGCAGGGTAAAAACACGCTTGCCAAGGGCAATCAGCTTATCCTTGGGGAAATGGGTGGAGGGCGCCGGTTCAAAACGGTGGTCGTGCTCCCTCTGCTTAAGGTCGCAGGGTTCGGTGAAATCCGGCGGATGTTCCATTTCCTCCAGCTTTTGCGAGCGCACCATCTCCAGCTTTTCCTGCAGGGTATGCTTAAACTCCTTTTCCATCTCCCGGGCCAGGTCCCTTTCCACGCTGCCCGATTCCAGCAGCTTTTTGTTATAGATTTCCCGGGCGTCGGGGTGTTTGGCGATGGTGGAATAAAGTTTGGGCTGGGTGAAGCGCGGTTCATCGCCTTCGTTATGGCCGTAGCGGCGGTAACCCAGCAAATCGATAAAAACATCGGTGTGGAACTTCTGACGGTACTCCATGGCCATCTTCATGGTCAGCACCACCGCCTCGGCGTCATCGGCGTTCACATGGAACACGGGAGAAAGCGTCACCTTGGCCACGTCGGTACAGTAGGTGCTGGAGCGGGCCTGCAGGTAGTTGGTGGTAAAACCGATCTGGTTATTGACCACGATGTGAATGGCGCCGCCCGTGCGATAACCGTCCAACAGAGACATTTGAATCAGTTCATAAGCCACGCCCTGCCCGGCGATGGCCGCGTCGCCGTGGATAAAAACGGGAGCGATTTTACTCTCATCCCCGTGATAGACATGATCCAGCTTGGACTTAACCATGCCGCCCACCACGGGATTAACCGCCTCCAAATGGGAGGGGTTGGGCGCCAGATTGACGCGTACCTTTTTGTTATTATAGGTGCGCACATCGCTGGAATAGCCCAGATGATATTTCACATCGCCGGAAAAGACCGCGTCGGAAAACTCCTCGCCCTCAAATTCGGAAAAGATGTCCTCATAGCGTTTTTGCAGGATATTGGCCAGCAGGTTCAGCCGCCCGCGGTGGGCCGTGCCGATGATGATCTCTTCCAGACCCAGGTCCGCGCCATGCTCGATGATGGTATTTAAGCCGGGGATCAGGGTCTCGCCCCCCTGCATGGAAAAGCGCTTTTGCCCCACGTACTTGGTATGCAGGAATTTTTCAAAAACCACCGCTTCATTGAGCTTTTGCAGGATGCGTTTTTTCTCCTCGATGGTGCATTGGGGCCGGTTGCGGGTACTTTCCATGCGTTCCCGCAGCCAGCGGGCCTTTTCCGGCACGCGGATAAACATATACTCCGCGCCTATGGATTTGCAGTAGGTCTCCTCCAGATGTTCAAGGATGTTCCTCAGCGTGGTGCGTCCCAGGCCCAGCTCACTGCCCGCGTGGAACATTTCGTCCAGGTCATCCTGAGAGAGGTTGAAGTTTTCCAGAGCCAGGGTGGGCCGGTATTTTCGGCGTTCCCTTACCGGATTGGTTTTGGTAAACAGGTGGCCGCGCTGACGGTAGGCGTTGATCAGGTTGATCACGGCAAATTCCTTCAGGGCGCTGTCACTGGGCCGGCTGCCCGTATCCGCCGGGGCCGGGGCGGTATCTCCTTCGCCCTCTCCGGCAAACTGATAGCCCTTAAAAAAGATACGCCAGCTCTCTTCCACGCGGGAAGGGTCTTCGAGATAGGTACGGTACATCTGCTCGATATATTGAGGATGCGCGTTACTGATAAAAGAAAAATCTTCCATTAATTACCTTGTAATTGTGATGGTTTGCGCCTCTTTAGCTGGTTTGCTATTCGGCTTAACTTTGTCAATCTTTTAATATAAGGGATAAAAACAAACGAAAAAACAACAAGTTAGCACATATTTTTCACATTTGGGGTTCTTTTTCCATGCGCCATTTCTCCAGAAGTCGGCGGTCGTTGCGCACATTTCCGCGATGCTGTTCCTCCAAATACGCGCTCAGGTTTAAAAAGTAGATCAACGCGCCAAAGGTGCCGTTGAATACGGCCAGAAAAATATGGGTCAGATTGGCTGAATGCAAACCGTGAAAGCCCCTTGGCAACTCCATAAGAACAGCCATAACCAGTATAAGCGTAAAATGTTTCCACGGCTTAAAACCGTGACGGTTAAGAATTTGCGCGGCGATAAAGCCGGTTAGGGCAAAGGCGGCGAAATATTCGATCTGAGAAAAAATAAAGGCCAGGGAGGTGTCGCCGCGAAACAGTCCGCCCAGCACCTCAAACTCAAAAGAGTTCCGCAGAGCGCGCAGGGGCCACAGGGCTTCCAGAAGCAGATAGATGAGAAACAGGGGCCCGATTTTTCCGAGTGTCGGCAGTTCAAAGCGCTGTTCCCGCCGTTCCCTTTTTTCGCCCGCGTAGAGCAAGGCGCCCATTATCAGCATCAGTATCAGGTAAAAGGCCAGAACCCGGCCGGGAAAATAGAGCAGCTCGGGCAACAGGGCCACGGCATACCAAACGCCGTAAACCAACATGAGATGGCTTCGCCTTATCGGATAGCTGCCCCTGGCGCCGTTCAGGTAGATGGCCGTCATGATGCGCAGGGCGATCAGCGCCAGGATAAAGGCCAGCCACAGGCGACGCACATCATGACCGCTGCTAACGGCATTAAGCCATAACAGGGGGATCAGCATCAGCACCAGGTTCATCAGCGGGATATCCAACAGCCGCCCGCCATGTTTCTTTAGGGCGCTAAGCCGTTTCAGGCCGAGGAAAAAGGCCGCGCCGGCCAACGCCCCCACGCTGTTGTTAAAAAGGTCGATGGGACTGCTGTAACGATCCACGATAAATATCTGATTGAGTTCGATAAACAGGCTGAGAAAAAAGCCGCTAATGAGACTTATATACAGTGTTTGCCTCACGGAAACGTTTAATAAGGAGGCCAGCAGATAGCCAAAGGGTATAAAGAAAAAAATATTTTGCAGGCTCTCCTGTGCCTTCCAATAGGTATTGACGGCAAAGGAGGACGGCCAGTGATAGTCGAAGGGAAAAAAGGTGATAAAGAGCATGATGAAGACCACATAGCTGAGCAGGGCGCTGTTGAGCAGAGGAGCATTACGATTCACGATTCACCGTTTTTATCTCTATTTTCGGTGAGGGCGGCGGGGACTTAACGCAAGGGGCCGGGATCGGACAATATGGAACGGTACTCTTAGACCTTCCAGGTCTTAAAGACCCGGAAGGTTGCCGGAGTTACAACACGTGCAAAATATCCCTGTGCTTTTTAAGATCGTAAAAAATGCTTTCGCGCATCTCCTCGCTCTCCACCTCCACCAGCAGGATAAAGCTTTGGTAAGTTCCCCGCGAACTGATGTGAGAGAATTGCAGGGTGTACTCCCTGTCCACCACTTCCCGCACGGCCTTATCGATGCGTTCCAGGCTGCGACCGATAATGCTGTACTTCCATTGAAGCGGGTATTCGATATTGGGCATGAAATTATTCAGGCGTATCATGATCTTTTCCGGTTTATAGATGTCCGATGCGCGGCTAATATAAAAAAAACAGAGGTGGAAAACAGCGGGGAGAAGGAAAATCTGGCGGGAAAAACATAAATAGTCCGCCGCCCCTTAAAGACGGCGGACTCAATTTAAACAACTTACAGGGAAAGCCCCACCACAAAATAACTCATTTTTAAACTGGGGTTAAAAATAATCTGCCCCGTAAGAGGTATCCCGTATCCTTCATAAAATTTAAGCTCCCGGGTATAGCTCACCCCCATGTTTATGGCCCGTATGCCGGGATTGGAAACGGCGTACCAGGTGCTGTTGCCCCGGGCGAAACCGGCCACAAAGCCCACACCGGAAGCCGTCTGCCAGCCCAACTCCAGATAGAGGGAATTATCCAGGTCATTGTAGATATTGGCCGCGAAAAGAACCGTCAGCGGAAAATCCTCGCCGCCCTCAAAGCCCAGGGCTGCTTCCAACACATGGGCGCCCTGCCCGTTATTGGAAAAATCGAAGATATCGTTATTGGCCCCGTTGGGGAAATAGTAATCGGTCATGGTGAGCGAAAAGTTGCCAAAGGCATACGACGCCCAAAAATCATGTTCATCCCCGCCGGCGGCCTGGGGCGACAAGGCATAAGAGGCCCAGGTTCCGGCGCTGAAATCACCGTAGCTGAAACTGAAGGCCGGTTGGATGCTGGCCCCGTTGGCCAGTTCAATCCCCCGCCAGATATAGCGGCTGACCAAATCGGCATTGAGTTCATACTCCTGAGCGCTTAAGGGCCTGATGAATAACAGGGCCGCCAATATAAATAATGCTTTCTTCATATTTACCTCCTAAAAATCGCCGAACTCATGATCCGACAACTCTATCTTTATTTCCTCATCATCAAAATCATTTTCCACGGAAAAATCCTCGGGCTCTTCCCCGTAGTGCTCCGCGGCTTCCTGTTCTGCCTCGGCGCCGGCGGTGTGTATAAAGCTTTGTTTTACCGACGACAGCTTGAAGCGGGCAATCACCTGTTTAAGGGTTTGTGCCTGACCGGAAAGCTCTTCGGAAGCGGCCGCGCTCTCCTCGGCGCTGGCTGTGTTGGCCTGCGTCACCTTATCAATCTGGCCCAGGGCCAGCGTGGTTTGTTCTATGCCGCTCACCTGTTCGCGGGAGGCCACGGCAATTTCGTCAATCAAATCCTTGGACTTGGTAATGCCGGATATAATTTCCCCAAGGGCCTCGCTGGTGGCATTGGCGATATCCATCCCCTCCCGGGCCTTATTCACGGAGCCTTCTATAAGCTCCGCCGTTTCACGGGCGGCCTTGGCGCTGCGTTGGGCCAGGTTGCGCACCTCTTCGGCCACAACGGCAAAGCCCTTGCCATGCACGCCCGCCCGGGCCGCTTCCACGGCCGCGTTCAGCGAAAGCAGGTTGGTCTGAAAAGCAATCTCATCTATGGCCTTAATGATTTTGGAAATCTCCTTGGAAGCCACGTTGATGTTGTTGATGGACTCCATCATGCGCTGCATCCGTTCATGGCCGGAATCCGCGGCGGATTTGGTTTGTTCGGAAATGGCCTGCGCCTGCTCCGTATTTTCCGCGTTGGAGCGCGCCTGGGAATTAATTTCGGTCATGGAGGCGGAGATCTCCTGCAGGGAACTGGCCTGCTCCGTGGCCCCTTGAGAAACGCTCTGGGAGTTATCGGATACCTGCATGGCCCCCTCGTTCACCTGTTCAACAGCCTCATTCACCTGACCCAGCACCTCGTCGAGGGCGTCCAGCGTGTGGTTAAGGGCGGTCTTTATTTTAGCGTGGTCTCCCTGATAGTCCCCGTTCACCCGCGCGGTAAGGTCACCGGAGGCCGCCTGGTTTAACACCTCCAGCGATTCATTTACCGGCTCGATGGCGGCGTCCAGCGCTTTGTTAAAACCGTCTATGATGTTGCGGTAAGCGCCGGAGAACTGCGCCGTGTCGCCCCGGAAACTCAGGTTGCCCCTGGCCGCCTCTTCCGAAAGTTTAATCCCCTCTTCAATCACGGCCATCAGATTGCCGCGGATGCCGTTCAGGGCGTCGGACAGGGTTTTCTGTTCTCCCGGCAGTTCATCCATGGCATTCTCAAAATCACCGGCGGCATATTCGCCAATAACAGAGATACTTTTTTTCATGGGACATATGACGGCGTCCAACGCATCATTCATGCCCTGCACCAGAGCGGCAAAGGCGCCATCCAAACCGTCCAGCTTACACCGGGCGGAAAGCTGCCCTTCTTTTTGCAGACTTATGGTTTCTTGCATGGTTTTTATGATGTCGTCAATTTTTCCCTTCATCTGTTGCATGGCCTCGCCCAATTCATCCGCCTGGGAAGCCTTTTTTATATTCACTTCCAGATCGCCCCGGGCGATGGCCTGCGCCGCACGGGCCTTTTCGGAAAGGGCGCTACTCATTTCCCTAAAGGAATCCGCCAATTGGCCTATTTCATCGTTGCCTTCATACTCCAGTTGATCACGCATATCGCCCCGGGCAATATTTTTGGCAACCTCGCTGATGTCAATTATGGGCCTGCTGAATTTCTTTCCATACCAAAAGGCGCCGCCGCCGGCTAAAAGCATAATCATCAAGCCCCACAACAGGGTGGAGTTTCTCAGACTGTAAACGGAAGCAAAGGCCTCGTCCTCATCAATTTTGGAGATAATGGCCCACTTTACGCCGTCTATTTTAAGGGGACTGTATGAATTCAGAACCTGCTCGCCACGATAATCGGTAATAATTTTGTTGGCCTTATTCCCCTTCATCACATCCTCGGTCGCTTCCGTTTTAATGGTCTGCAACAGAATGGGACTGTCATAGATGCGCATTTTCTCAATCTCCTCCCGATCATATCCGGAAGCGGCCAGGGCCTTAAAATAGCTTTCCTTGTCTTCGATCAAAAAGCGGGAAGCAGAACGCATTTTATAATCACTGCCTATCAGAAAAGCCTCGCCGGTACTGCCCAGGCCGGACTCGCGCCAGCCGTGATTATCGGTCATGATATTATTGATCTCATCGATGGGCATTTGGAAGATCAACACACCCAACTGCCGGTCGCCCTTAAATACGGGCGAGGCGATAAAGGAGGCGGGCGCCCCGTATGAGGGCTTATAAAACTTAAAATCCTCCAGCTTAACCTCATCCTTTGAGGAGGCATTTCTCACACCGCGAAAGGCGGCGGCGATATTGGAATCCTTATAGGGGCCTCTGAGCAGGTTGGTGGCATAATCCACTTCCTTAAAAACCGTATAGACAATATCCCCCTCATTGTTTACCAGAAAAATATCATAATAGCCGAATTTTTGCAGATAGCTGCGTAAAACAGGATGATACTTTTTGTGGGCATGGCTATAGGCGCTGTTGTCGCGGGCGTAATCCAGGGCCAGTTTCTCCCCGGTCGGATTGGGGTTGTTTACGATATATTGAAACTGCAAATAACGGGCGGTGTTTTCCGTGGGGATATAGGATTGATAGTTATAGCTTTCCCCGGTGTTCTTGTTCAGCCGTTTGACAAATTCATGGTTATAATAACCCGCCAGGCCCGCTTCAACATCCTCATTTAAATAGGCGTTTTTCAATTGCCCGAAAGCGGCGGAAAATTCTTCCAGGGCGTTGATCACCGTATGGCTTTCCGACAGAGCCACAATCTGATGTTCAATCTGTTTCATGTAACTTTCAATCTGGAAAGATTTATTGGCCCGCAGGGCCGAGAGCTGGGCCATGGCCCTGTCCTGCAGGGCATCCCTGGCCTGCCAGTAGCTGCTTATGCCGGTAATGGCCACGGCAACGGTGGTTACAACCAAAAAAGATAAAACCAGTTTTTTCTGAATAGAGAAGTTGTTCATGATAACCTCTATGATTTTTTTTCGACATTTCCATTTTCGGATAATATTTAGATCATAAAGCAATAATGACACTATGAACAGTTTTCGTTCAGCGCTGTCTGAATGATGAATATATATCCTTAACCGTAAAGCTACCGGTTCGGGAGACATATTTTGTCTGGGATGACTTTCGCCCTTTTCAGGGTCATATTATGGGAGAAAAAAATCAGTTAGCGGGAAAGAGGATTTTTTCCGCGCGCAGATTGGTAACAAAAAGATAGGCATTGGCCGCCAATCTGCCGCAGGTCATGGCAATGGCCACGGCGTAAATGCCGATAAAATCCGCCCGGATCATGAGAAGCATGGCCAGACCGATAAGGCTGACCTCGATAAAGGTGGACAGGGTAAGATGACGCGTCTGATGCGCCTGTACCTCCACGGCCCTCTGCCAGGAAATATAAAGGGACAAGGCCGGCAACAGGGACATAATCAAAGTGGGGATGAGCGAAAGCCTGGTCAGGGTAAGGCTTAAACCGCTGAGGTCCTGATACCAAAGACGCGCCAGGGGCGTAAGCACGATAAGCAACACCACAAGGGTGATGGCCAGGGCGACTTTTATAACAAAACGATGCAAAAAGATAAACTGCGCGCGCGAATGGTGCAGAAAGGTGATGGCCACCTCCTGAAAGGAGAGGCCAATGCTGCGGAAGATAAAAATAAAGGCATTGATTACCGGCAATATGGCCAGCGACTCCAGGGCCATCCTGCTTTGCCCCAGGAAAAAGGTGAGCATGGGTTGAATGCCCAGCCCCAGAAAGGTCGCCAATGCCAGAGGATAGTAAAAACGCAGTATGCCCCGCATGGACAGTATTTTTTCCGGCGCTTTTTCCTTTTGCTCCAGCACTTTGCGGATTGTGGAGCGGCTGAGATACCAGGTAACCGCCATTTCGGCCACAACGCCCACACCCAGGGCCAAACCGCCCACGGCCGCTCCGGGCAGCAGGGGGTGAAAATAAAAGAAAAGCGCGGTAAGGGCCATCACAACAAGGCGGATGGCCGTTCCGTAGGATACAATGCGCGTTTTGTTATTAACAATCAACAGACCCTGTAAAAAGCGGCGCCAGGCAATGGCTCCGGGCCATACCAGCATAAAAACCAGCGTCTGATGGGTTAAGTCGTGTATCAACGGTGAAAGGTTGAGAACATCGTAAATAAGAAAATCAAAAAGGGGAGAAAATAAAGCCCCCGCCAGGGAAAGGGTTACCAGTCCCACCAACATCAGCGTAAAGCGCCTCAGGCGCCGGTAGCTTGTCCGGCCACGCACCAGAGAGGTGGCCGCCGCCATCAGCATAATTACGGGAGATTCCGACAGCAGGGCAAAGGCATAGGCAATGCCAAAGGCCGCCAGGTTGTGGGTTTCGTCCGCCAAGCGGGCGATTACCGACGTCACAAAGGGGCCCTCCACGGACATCATCAGCCAGGTGGCCGCCAGTGGGAACCAGAAACGCATAATTTTTTTGGGTGTAAGCATAGTGTGCCGCGGGGAATTTTAGTGAAAGGCCTTGTGGGAATTTAAAAAAGAATGGGATAAAAAACAGATTCCTTTAGCGCCGGCCGATGGTCAGCAACGCCGGGGAGACCTTGCGCGGAAGGTTCAAAAACTCCCGGGAGAAGGTTGAGGCGTTGCTGCCGAACTTTTCCCGCAGCACATCCGGCATCCCTTTATGGAAAAGTTTAACAAAGGGCAGCACTTCATATTTCCCCGGAAGCAGAGGCAGCGAATCCCGGCTGACCAGCATTTGCCAGTATTGAACGCTATCCACCAGCACCCTGCGATTGGCGGCATTTTCCAGACGCACAAACTGAATATTGCCGCTGTCCGGGCTGTTTATCAAATAGACGCCGCCCAGTTCATGGAATTTACGTTCCAGAACATTGATATACACGGAGTCGGTTAGGTTCTTCAGCGTCATGTTTACCTGAAGAAGGCCATCAAACTCTTCGGATATTCTTTCCGGGGCGAGAGAGGTGCTTATATCCAGTAGCTTTGGTAAAACAACGGTCTTACGCAGACGCCCCTCGTCATTGATATCGGCATGGCCGTAGCTGAACTGTCCCCCGCGAACCAGCGTCAGGGAGTTCATCAAACGGTAATTGTCCACATAGTACCAAATATAAAAGGCGCCGTCCACGCCCTGCCCCGGTTGCAGGCGGGGATTTTGCGGTATTTCCAGCTTAAAGTAACCACCGGCGTCGGTATAGGTCTCAACATCAAAACCTTCCAGGTAGACATAGATGCCCCCGTGATCCGTCTCTCCGCGCAGTTGAACCTGTCCTTCCACGCTCCGGGTATTTACGGGAGTGATCTCATCGTCGAACAGGAAATTTTCCGTGCATGAAACGGTCAGTAACCACAATGCCGCGGCCGGTATGAGAAAACGCATATTAATACTCCAGCCCAAAGCCGAGATAAAAACGCCGGTCGCGGATAGCGATCCCCTCGAGCACCGTCCTTGTGTTTAACAGGTTCCGGGCGCTGAGGGAAACAAAAAGACGCACGGGCCCCAGTGTGTGCCACTTGCTCAGATGCAGGTCAAAATTATAATAGGAGGGCAGGCGCAGTTCAACATACTCCGAACGTATATCCCGCAACCAGCCCGCGCGCTCGCTTTCATAAAAGCCTTTAAACTGCAGGCGAAATCCCGCGTAGTGGGCGTTTAGGGCCGCCGTAACGCTGACTTTGTTTTTAAAGGGAAAGGCGGCCTGATCGGAGATATCGTAAAAACTGGCGCCCCAGCTCATGCTCATGATCCGCTGTAAAAAGACCAGTTTCCATAAGGCCTCGTAGCCGCGGATATCAGCATTGGGCACATTTTCATAAAAAGCCAGCGGCAGACCGGGAATATAATAATTGCGAAATTTATTCTCATAGGCGTTGCTGAACTGGCTGAATTCCAGACGCCATTCGTTGATCACCGCATCCGTATCATAAAGGCGGGAGAGCATCAACCCCGTTTCCAGGCTGCGGTTTTTCTCCGGCTCCAGCCGGGCCACTATTTCCGGAACACCGGGATTAAACGGCGCGGCCTGGCTGATTTGATTAAAGATGGTGGGGAATTTTATATTGCTGCCCGCATTCATAAAAAAGTCATATTCCAGATTGCCGGCCCGGCCGCTCAGGGTGGTGGAAAACTTTACGGTTCCGGCCTGCCAGCGCCGGCGTTGCTGCTCGCCATCATAAAACAGCCGCGTCTCCCCCTGCCGCTCAACCACGTCGCGTTCGCTGTTATCCACCCGGTCATAACGGTAGCTGATATCCACCAGCGCCTTGCTTACCGGCCCCTTACCCAAACGGGCCTTTATCCGGGCAATGGCCGCCGCGCCGTGGCGCCGCTGGTATATCCCGGCGGATTCAATGCCTCCGGGAAAACGATCCAGCCCCGCGCGCAACTCGGAAAATTTAAGGCGGTTATCCTCAAACTGGTAGGCCCCGATCAGCTCCAGAACCGAAAAACGGTAGCGGTTTTGCACATTCAAGGATAAGCGGCGGTTGGCAAAACGCCGCTCCAGCGTGCCCGAAACATCAACCAGGGTCTGCCGGTTATTCAGGATTTGCCGCGCGGCGGTTACTTCCAGGTTCTGCCATAAAGGCGACCATTTTTTATAACTCAGCGAAACGATCTCATTGTCATCGCCGATGGATTCCACAAAACTGTTGTTCTGGTGATCGGAGTCCACGCGCATATACATCAGGCCGATGCTTTCCACCTTTTCGGCGTCGGAAGAAGGGCTGATTTCGTAGAGGATATTCCCCGAATAGTAGCGGGAGCGGTTTTCCAAATAGCCGCTCTTGTCGCCCAACACCCTTTTGTAGGCCGCCTCCTTAACCGTGGCGTTAAGGTACAGATTTTCAAGCGGCGCATAATTGAGTTGCAGATTCCAGTCTCCCGAGCGGTAGGAACCGATTTTTTGGATAAAACGGGCCGTGTAGTCCTGCCGGGTGCGGGGCACAATGTTGATGACGCCGGAAAAGGCTTCCGCGCCATAAAGGGCCGTGTTGCTGCCCCGGATAATTTCCACCTGACTCATATCTTCCACATTCAGCAGCGACAGATCAAAAATATTATCGTACAAACTGTTCATTTTAAGGCCGTTGTAAAACACCACCACGTCGCCGGGATTGCCCGCCCGCAGGGAAAGGGACTTGCGCCCGCTCAGGTCTTCCTCTATCCGGATGCTCTTTTCCGTCCGCAACAGGTCGCCCAAATCGATATAACCGCGCCCCTCAAACTCCGCCGCTTCCACTATGGTGACCGCCGCGGGCAGGTCGTTGGCCAGCAAAGTACGATCCCGGGGCACCTCGACCACGATCTTTTCCAGGGGACGCACCAGGGGGGTCAAACGGAAAACATGCCGAACGAGGGCCTTTTTTAAAGGCAGCCTGAGGGTATCATAAGCGATATGATGAATGATCAGAACGGCGGAATCGATAAGGCCCTCCCCCACCCGGAAGTTAAAATAGCCGCTGCTGTCGCTGCCTGCTCCCAGCGTGCCGCCTTCGATATAGACGCTGGCTCCGGAAACGGGCCGGTCGTCCTGCTTATTTAAAACGATACCCGTCACATCCACGGATTGCGCGCCAAGCGGCATAAGTGCGCCCAGGAGCAGCCAAAAACATCCGCGGCTTATACGGCGGAACAGGTTTTTCCTCAGAGACAAATACAACTCCAGAGATATCGGTTAAGGTGCGCTACGCGTCGGGAATCCCGGCCTGCGACATGTTGCCGGGAGGAATTAGAACAGACCCGGCGGCACACAGGTCCGCCGGATCGCTGACTTCGGTTTTTTCAGTATAAGATCATAATAAAAAAAGATATACGGCAGATCACGGGAAGATAAAATTACTGCCCGATAAAAACGGGCTTCCGGTTCCATTCGATCAGATATTTGGTCAGGCTGCCCACCATAAAGTCAAAAAGACCTTTTTTGGAGTGCGCGCCAACCACAAAAACATCGGCCCAATCCGTATAATCGTTTTTTATTTTGTCAATGATGTTTTCAACGGTAATATCCGTTTCCACGTTATGGATACCGTGATGGGCCAGATAACCTTTTGCCCCCTCCAAAACGCCTTCGGCATATTCAATATCCTCGTGGCTCATCACCAGCTTTACCCGGGGCAGGTCATGGCGGATAAGCTGGGCAAAGCGCTGCAGGGCGCGGGCCGCCGGCAGGGAGCCGTCAAAGGGTATACAGACATTAACCTCCGCCTTGTCCCCCTTGGGCACCTGCATATCGGCGGGCACGGCATAGATGGGTGTAATGGATTCATCCAGCATTTCCTGAAGCGAATCCCCCGCTTCGTGACTGACCTCAAAGTTAAAGTGGGTGCGCAGGCCCATAACCAGCAGATCATAATAGAGGGATTCCTTAAGAATGCTTTCGCTGGGATTGCCCTGGTTGCGGGCTTCGGAATGTTTGACGCCGGCCTTATCACAGGCGGCGCTGAATTTTTTCAACAGAGCGTTCACCCGTTCCTCGGCTTCGGCTTTTCGTTTTTCGGTAAGATGCTCGGCATAATAAAAACCGCCCGGCGGAACGGGGCCGGCCGCTTTTTTTATTCCGGGAATGTCGATAACAACCATGCCGGTCAAATGGGCTTTGTTTACCTGAGCCATGCGGATGGCCGTTTCGATGGCTTTGTCGGTGTACGGCGAGGGGTCCAGGGGTACAAGAATACTTTTTACCATAATACTACCTTCTCTGTTCTTGGTTGACCGTTTCTGTTTTACCTGAATAATCTTTCTAAATTAATAAAAAAACAGAAGAAAATCGCAGATATTTTTGCCATGATCGTCATCTAAGGGCCTGATGATAAGTAAGACGGAAAAAAATCTGTGTCCGGACATCTTTCTCCGGGGCCGCGACCGTTTATCTCCATACAAAAAAAGGGATAAGCCGACGGCTTATCCCCAAAATCTTCCCGCGTTGAACAGAGTTTTTCCCGGAAACTCACCCAGGCGGGCCCCCATACGTTTTTAATGTTTAGGGGCGTTTCTGGCGGAGGTATGGGTTTTAATAATTTTCCACCGCCCGTCGATCTTTTTCAGGATGGAGGTGGCCACACCCTTGCGGCTTATGACCATCGCCTTGCGTCCCTTTTCCGGGTTAGCCTTCAGGTCTATGGTATAGACATAGGTTTCCGTGGTAAAGGCCCAGGGCATGTTGATATCCACCTCGACCTTATAGTCCGAAAAGGTGAAGCTGTTGAAGTGATCCAGTTCCGGCCCGAGATGATGGGCCACATAGTCGCCGTAGGTTCCTTCCACACCGCCCGACTCATAGACCTGAGCCTCCTTTGTAAACAGCGTGTCCGTGCCTTCCACGGTCAGGTTTTGGATGGCGTCCTTATATTGTTTCAGCACACTCTCCACCGCTTTGGCTTCGGCGGCGGTATCCACCGGTGGCGCCTTCTCCCCGGTGGTGCAGGAAGCGGCTAACAACAACAGCGTTGTCAACAGGACTCCTTTAATATAATGCATATCTCTCCTCCTCTGTGTTGATTGAATAATTTGATTCCGCCACATATGGCAGCATAATATCGCTGAAACGGTTATGCGGATCAAATTATTTCCCGGCCGTGAATCTTTCCCGGTATTCGGGGGAGGAGCGTTTCCGGTATCAAACCGGCCTCAAGGATCACAAAGGCCAGCGCAACCCCAGGCCATATTGTATTTCTCCGTTAAATATATAATCGACATTTATCAGCATATAATCCAGAATGCTGTATTTGACGCTGATCAGCGGCCAGGCCATAAATTGCGAGACCCCGGCCTCGAGATCCACCGGCCGGGACTCTGTATACAAAGGATCCAGTTCCGCATCGGGATCATAAATTATGATGGTGCCGTCAAAAAAGAGCCGGTGAGGAATGCCGGTTTTTGTGTAACGGAGCAGGCCGCCTATTTCCAGGGCCAGATTATCGCCAAGGAAAAAAAACGGCGTTGAAAGTTCCAGTTGGGTCATTATAAATGGCTTTGATTTTTCCTGTTGAACTTTATACATGCCCTTGATCCAGTAGTAGGAATAAATATACTTGGAAATCCTATCCGATACTTTTTCCCCGGTGGAAGTAAATTGCTTTGTGGAAATGCGCACGAAGGAACGCAGATAAGAAAAAATGCCCTTTTCCCGGCGCAGGGGTAAGGTATAACCCAGACCGACAGAAAATCCGGCATAGGTCTGTTCATCGGAAAGATCATAATCATAGCTGTTCCCCTGGGCATCCGTATACGTTTGCCCCGGCACGGCCACCCTGTTAATGGCGGGTATCTGCAGCGAGATAAGGAGATCGGACCGTTGCCGGCCTCCGGGGGCAAAAAAGGGAATAACCTTATCTCTAAAAGGAATCCAGTCTCCCGGGGCAATCAGGATGGAGCTTAGGAACGAGGGCAAACCAAAGGGCGTGGCGGGCAGGCCGGAAACATAGGAGCCCTTGAAAAGATACAACATCTCCCTTACTGCGGCCTTTATCTTATCACGGTCGATATCCTGTTTCTCCCGGGCTTTTTCATACCATCCGACAAATCGTCCAATCTCCTGCCGGTAGAGTGAATCCGCCAGGCGGGTGTAATTTTTCCCGGCATCATATTTTTCCGTAGCGCTTTGTGTGAAATAAAGGCAAGCCATATAATCGCGGCGATTGACGTCATAGCCCGGCGGCTGCCCATCATCCCTGTTCCGGGAAGGCAGCCTTTCGATCCTTTCGGGGATTAAACCCTGAACATACTCCAACAACCTGTTTTTAGTATTTCCCCCAAGACTAAGCCCCGCTATTTCCCCTTTAACCTCGTGCAACCATTTGGAGCGCAGCCTTCTGGTTTCATTTACTCTGTCGTTAAGGTACCATAAAAAGGCGTTTTCCTTGTCCCCTGTCTTCTTATCAAATTTCAGATGCAGATATTCCAGATAGAGGTAAATGATTCGGGGGTCAAGCCTTCCGTATTCTAAAATATTTTTCTCCACCTCGGGGCCGAAGCGCTTGTTTTTTAAAATCTTTTCGGGAAGCTCATGCTTAAAAACATCCAGGGTTTGTTGCCCGCTGCCGGAAACAACCAACAACATGATAACATTCAGGATAAAAAGAACTCGCTTCATACACAGCTCCTGTTTTGACAGTTGGCTTATACACCTCAATTCAGGCAGGCCCGGCGAAACGCCGGAATTATACGCTTTGAATCTTTTTTAGGCAGGGGCCTATCCCCTGAAAGTGCTCCGCCTCCTTATTCGCGCAAAATATTTTTAACATGGCCAATCGGCGGTCTCCGCTCAAAAGCAATAACGTCGTTAAACCTAAAATCATTTTTTATTGTTGTACTCCTGTCTGGAATAGTCATCCGCCTGATGGGAAGATGTTTCCATAGAATATTGGAGAGCATTGGTTGCCCGCAGGGTATGGTGCGTTACATCCGCATCGTAATGACCTACATCCTCGCATAGGTAAAATCAGTATGGGGACGCTTCAAACCGGCCCCTTGTCCTATCGGTATAAAAGCAACCATATCTTAAGGAAAAACCGACAACTTTTCAAAACAATCCCGGTAAAGGAATACGGTTTCGCCGGCCCGGATATTCATTCCGGCTTGCGCGAAAGAGAATCCGCCCTTTCCATCTATAAGCAAAACAACGGCTAAGTCCTTAAATAATTACCCTTTAGCACCATTAGCCCTAAGTATAAAAACAAATACAAACGACCCACCGAAATTGCTAAAACTTTTAGCTTGACAAATTCGCCATCTTAAGCTATGCTTATAATAACCACGAAAAAGAAACACCAAACTCACATAACCATATACATCGGGAGGTCTTATGAGGAAAAGCTATAACGCTTTTATTGTTTTATTTTTTATATGTGTACTGTCCGGCTTTGCCCTTGCGCAAACAGTAATAAAGGGCACGGTGACGGATGAAAACGAGGGGCCGCTGCCGGGGGCCAATATTGTTGTGGAAGGCAAGTTTATCGGTACCTCCACCGATGTTGACGGTATTTTCTATTTAAAAACAGACCTGCAACCCCCGTTCAATCTGCACATCTCCATGGTCGGCTTTGCAAGCCAGACGGTGGAAATCACCGAAGCGGAGACAACGCTCTCCATCGTCCTGAAGGAAGAGAGCTTTCTTTCCGACGCCGTTGTGGTTTCCGCTTCCCGCGTGGAAGAAAGCTTTATGCGCGCGCCGGTTACCGTGGAAAAGGTAGACCAACTGGCCCTGAAGCAGACCCCCAGCGCCACCTTTTATGACGGCCTGGCCGATCTGCGCGAGGTGAACCTTATCGCCAACAGCATGATTTTTAAGGGCGCCACCGGACGCGGTTTTGGCGACATGCACAACCCGGGACTGATCCAGCTTATCGACGGCGTTGACAATGCCGGTATCGCCAACGGCAGCTTCGCCCTGGGCAATATGGTCGGCATCTCCGATATCGACGTGGCCAATGTGGAGTTTCTGCCCGGCGCCTCTTCCGCCCTGTACGGGCCCAACGCCTTTAGCGGCGTCCTTTTCATCAATTCCAAATCGCCGTTTGATTACCAGGGACTGAGCGTGGAGGCCAAGTCGGGCGTTAGCTCCTCCGCCTATAGCGGTTCCGCTCCCCTTTACGGCATAAATCTGCGTTATGCCAAGGCCTATGACCGTTTTGCCTATAAGGTGGCTCTGTCCCATTTTCAGGCCAGGGATTGGGTGGCGCACAACTTTACGGACAAGGAAGGCAAACCGGCCAACGCGCCCGATTTTAACGGCGTGAATATTTATGGCGACGAGGTGGCCACCACCCTGAACCTGGATGACCTGGCCGGTCTGCCCGCGGGCACGCTGGGCTCCATCCGCGTCGGGCGTACCGGTTATAAGGAAGAAGAGCTGTACGATTATGATCCGGCCCGCAGCACAAAGATGAATGTCAGTTTGCGCTACCGGCTGAGTGACGACCTTGAAGCCTCCTACGATTACCGCATCGGCACGGGGCGCAGCATTTACCAGGGCAGCAACCGTTACGCCCTGGACAATCTGCTGGTTCAGTATCATAAGCTGGAGTTGAAGGGCGATAACTTTTTCGTGCGCGGTTACACGCAAAGCGAGGATGCCGGCGATTCCCATGATATCGTTTTTACCGGCTGGAACATAAACCGCCAGTGGAAAAGCGATAAGCAATGGTTTACCGATTACGCCACCACCTACATCGGCGCTTCGCTGCCCGCCGCTTACGGCGGCCTGGGGCTACCTTCGGATCAGGCCCACGCCCTGGCCCGTCAAAAAGCGGATGTGGGCCGTTACGAACCCGGCAGCGCGGAGTTCAACGCCGCCCTGAAAAAGGTTAAGTCCACCAAGGATTTCCGTATCGGCTCGGGCTTTACCTCCAAATCCGGTTACACCAATTTTGAAGGCATGTACGATTTCAGCAATATGCTCTCCTTTATCGATCTTCAGGTGGGCGGCAACTACCGCAGCTACGGGGTCAATACCGAAGGCACCATATACAGCGACGCCACCGAGCCGATTTCCATCTATGAATATGGTGTTTACGCCCAGGCTTCCGCGGAAATAATCGAGGATGAGTTGCGGCTGACCGGTTCCCTGCGGCTGGATGGCCACAAAAACTTCGAGGATCGCCTGTCGCCGCGCATCGCCGCCGTTTACACGCCCATCCCCAACCATAACTTCCGCGCCTCTTATCAGTCGGGTTTCAACAATCCCATTATTGAGTCCCAATACATCAATCTCAACCTGGGTGCGGCCGTTTTGCTGGGAGGAACCCAGGACAACATGGATCGCACCGGTCTGGGACGCATCTATGAGCGCGGTATCGACAAGAACACCCTGCAACCGGTAACCACCCCTTTCCGCGGACCGGAGTTCCAGCAAACCTTTGAACTGGGCTATAAAACGCTGATCGATGATCATCTGTTTATTGACGCCAGCTATTATAACTCCAACTATACCAATCGTTTTAAGGGCGTTACCGTTCTCGATCCCGACTCCCTTGCCCGGGGCGTGGTTCTGCCCTATGTGCTCTATACCAACGAAACACAAAAGAACATCATCCTGCAAGGGGCCAGCCTGGGACTTAAGTACCATTTTGACAGCGGCTATAACGTGGGGCTCAACTACACTTTTATCGAGCGCAGCGGCGGCGATGATGACGATGTGCTGAACAGCCTGAACCGGGCCAGGCACAATGTTAAGCTCTCCTTTGGCAACTCCCGCCTGACGGAGAACCTCGGCTTTCGCCTGTCGGCGCGCTGGCGCAGCAAATTCACCTGGGTGGCCACCTTTGTTCCCGCCGGCGGCCAGGTGGGCGGCGAAACCATTGTGGATGGACAGGTCAGTTATCGCGTGCCCTCATTAAAGTCGACCATAAAGGCCGGTGTCAATAATCTGCTTAACCAAAGCTACACCCAGGCCTACGGCAGCGTGGACATAGGCAGCATGTTCTATCTTTCCATCACCTATGATTCGCTGTTCTATTAATCCGTTTCGAATATAACGCCTTATCTGAAACCCGCTTCGGCGGGTTTTTTTTTATGTGCGTGATCAAAACCGCCGTGGAAAAAGCCACTACCCTTCCGCAAAAACTTCCCCTTTCATTTATTTGCCTTTCCTTCGGTGGGTAAATCTTGCCAAACCTTTTTATCATCTAATGCGCCAGCGCGCGAGGCCGAATAAAAAATAAACTTATTTTTACACTTACAGGAGTACCGGTATGACCAAATCCCTACAGTCCATCATCTTCTTACTGACCATATTGTTATTGTCCGTTCTCAACGGGCAAACGCGCTATACCCTGGCCGTCTATACCGGAGAGTGGAACCAAAGCAGCAGTTGGAGCCCCGCCGGCGTTCCCGGGGTGCAAGACTCCGTGATTATAGCCTCGGGCACGGTGCAAATCCCCACCGGACAAAGCATTACGGCGGGCTATATTCATCTTTCCAACATGGCCACCATAGAAA
>JALTKX010000120.1 GCA_027006055.1 Calditrichia bacterium
CCCCCTCGCGTTTAAAGGGATATATGCCGGCGGCAAAGGGGAATTCGCCGGGCAGGTTTTCCTGCATCATCCAGTAAAGCAGATCGCCCCAGCTACGAAAGCGGGGGGTAACCACCTTGGGGATTTTTGTATGGGCCAGCGAGGTATGATGGGTTTTGATCCTTATTTCGCGATCGCGCACCTTAAAGGTAAAAACATCCTCCTTCAGGGCGGCGGCCTTGGCCGGCCAGGCTTCCAGCATATCCAGCAAATGGGGATCGATGTCCTTTTTGTGATGCTCATATTCCTTTTGCAAGCGCCCGACGACCTCCGCCGGCGCGCCGGAGCTTTTCAGCAGCTCCATGCTGCTCTTAAGCGTGTAAAGCTTTTCCGCGACGTCGGCCTGTTGCCGGGAACGGAGGTTATAGCCGCGGTTATTTTCGGCAATCTCCGAAAGATAACGCACGCGGTGCGGGGGAATGATGAATATTTTTTCGGATTCCTTCTCTTCCGTGGCAAAGTGCGAGTGAAAATCCAGGCCGCTGCGTCGGGAGACGGTTTCCATCAGACGGCGGTAGAGGTGGTTGGTGCCAGGATCGTTAAACTGGGCGGCGATGGTGGCAAAAACCGGCAGCTGTTCCGGCTCCACATCCCACAGTTGGTGGTTGCGCTGGTATTGCTTGCGCACATCGCGCAGGGCGTCGGCCGCGCCGCGCTTGTCAAACTTGTTGATGGCCACCAGATCGGCATAGTCCAGCATATCGATCTTTTCCAACTGCGTGGCCGCTCCGAACTCGGGGGTCATCACGTACAGGCTGACGTCGCTGTGATCGGTGATCTCGGTATCGGACTGGCCGATCCCCGAGGTTTCCAGGATGATAAAATCGTACCCGGCCGCCTTCAGGATCAGCATAGCCTCGTCCACGTGGCGGGAAAGGGCCAGGTTGGCCTGACGGGTAGCCAGGGAGCGCATATAGACGCGTTCATTGTTGACGGCATTCATGCGGATGCGGTCGCCCAGAAGCGCGCCGCCGGTTTTGCGCTTGGAAGGGTCCACCGATACAATGGCCAGGTATTTATCAGGGAAATCATTTAAAAAACGGCGGATCAGCTCATCGATCAGCGAGGACTTGCCCGCGCCGCCCGTGCCGGTGATGCCCAAAACGGGGATGGTTTGCGCGGCGGCCTTTTTATGGATGACGTCCAGCAGGGCGTCAATGCCGTCGGGTTTGTTCTCGGCGGCGGAGATCAGTTGGGCAATGGTTTTTTTATCCCCGCGGTGCAGTTCTTCCACGCTCTCCGGCAGGTTAAGTCCGGTGGGGAAATCCGCTTCACGCACCAGATCGTTGATCATGCCCTGCAGGCCCAGTTCCCGCCCGTCGTCGGGCGAGTAGATGCGGGTGATGCCGTAGTTTTGCAACTCTTCAATCTCGTCCGGCAGGATGACCCCGCCGCCGCCGCCGAAAATTTTGATATGCCCGGCTCCTTTTTCCTGCAAGAGGTCATACATATATTTAAAGTATTCCATGTGTCCGCCCTGGTAGCTGGTCAGGGCGATGGCCTGGGCGTCTTCCTGGATGGCGGCGTTGACCACCTCGTCCACGCTGCGGTCATGCCCCAGATGGATCACCTCGCAGCCGGTGCTCTGGATGATGCGGCGCATGATGTTGATGGCCGCGTCATGGCCGTCAAACAGCGAGGCGGCGGTAACAATACGTACTTTGTTCCTGGGTTTGTAAATTTCCGGCGATTTCATGATGTCCTTTCATTCATGGGCGGGCGTCTGTGTTATAGACGGGTATTCGCCCGTTCCTCTCATAATTTTAAGCGCAAAATCCAAATATACGGAGATGCGGGCAGGGATTCCACAGGCTAAATCACCAACCGGGCCAAAATAAAGGGCGCCGGGTTTAGGGAATAAACCTGTCCCGTGACCCTGAACGGGACTCCCGCCCTCCGGCAGGACGGATATTTTTATGTCGGAGCCGTTTTACTTAATCAAAACGACCTTTTGGGAAATCACCTGTCGCCCGCCGCGCAGGTGCACGATATAGAGGGCGCTGGCCAGCGGGCGGTCCCGCCGGTCGCGTCCCTGCCAGCGGAAGAGATGACGGCCCGGCCCGAGGGTCCCGTGGTGCAGGGTGCGCATGAGTCTGCCCCGGATATCGTAGATGCTCAGGGTGACCTCTTCCGTCCGCGGCAGGGTCAGGCTGATGTTTACCGTCCCGTTAAAGGGGGTGGGGCCGGCATTCAGCAGGGGGGAGGGCTGTTTCGTTTCCGTGGCGGAAAGAGTGGCGGGCGTTTCCGAAGTATAGCGGATAACCGTAACACTGTGTGGGGGACAGAAAAAGGATTGCTCCGCCCGGCTTTCCCCGCTTGTTAACGGAAGCAGGCAGGCGTCCGTTCTTGCGGAGTCCAGACGGTAAAGCTGGTAATAGCCCATCCGCGACGGGGCGCTAACCACGGCCGTGCGGGCGGTGGCGTATTTGTTGATCAAAATCAGGCTTTGGCCGCCATCGGCGCGTTTCAGGGCAAAAGGCTGGATGTGGTAGAGATTCACATTCATGCCGCCGTGGTGCGGCGCCCGTGGGTCGGGTGTTTCGCCGGTGCTTGTTTTAAGCAGTTGCGCCGCGGAGTCCAGCCCGGCAATTTCCCGGATTAGCCGCCAACTGTACCAGGGGGGCAGCTCTTCAAAATCCGGATACCAGCGCAGGATACCGTAACCGCCCAGGGTTTCCCAGCGCAGGGTGGCGGCGTAGCCGCCCTTTGCCGCGTGCAGCATGGCCGCCGCCTGATACACGGCGCCGATGTGGGAAACATTGCGGGGGTCCGTCCATAACTCGCCCTCTTTTTTCCACAGGGCGCTAAAATTATAGGCGTCGAGCAGAAGCGGTTTGGGCCCCCTTTCGCCCAGCATCTGTATGATCTTTAACGGGGCCTCCTCATACCAGATGGTGCGATCCATCACCGTGGCAGTGGCATCGTCGGCATTCCAGGAGAGGAAGATATTGCAGGAGATAAAATCAAGAAGGGCGTCGCCGCCGGGCTCATCCAGCACATAGTTGGCAAAATGGCCGTTTTCCCAACCGCCGAAGGCGGAAGGGCCGCCGGTCAGAATATGTGGCGCCGCTTCCTTTATTTTTCCGGCCGCCAGCATATAAAGCTCCGCCGCCCGTTTGAATCCCATATAATACGGAGCGTCGCTGTGCAACATATTGGGTTCGTCAAAGATGATAATCTGCCTGAGCCGCGTGGCGTAACGCGCGGCCAGGGCCCGGGCGGCTTTCTGCCATTCGCTTACGGCGCTGTCCTGATGCCACCAGGGCAGGCTGTCGCTGCCTGTGTACCACTCTTCGCTTTGAAACAGGCAGGGCAGGGGCGTGTATCCGGCGGCCTCAATCTCGGATATCTTTTGATCCAATTCCTGCCATTGCCATACGCCGGGCCGCGGGTGGAAATCGGCGGGCGAGGCCCAGAGACGCACGTTTTTTATCCCCAACGGCGCCAGTTTCTCCAGTGCCCGGTCGTTGTTATAGGTTTCCGCGTGGTACTGGATGCCGTAAAAGCTGCCGGAAACGACTTCGACGACCGAGTCCTGAACAGCTATGTTAATATCGCCGGCAAAAGTTCCGGCGGCCAGTAGCATCAGAACAGGCAGTATTAATCCGCTCCGAAGGCGTTTGTATATATTGGAACAGGCGGACATCGATCCTCGCGAAATGTTCTTTGACTTTCTTATATTTCCAAATTCACCAATTCTCTTTTAAAAAACAATTTTCTTCCGGGATGTCGGCGAATCCTTGAATTTTGTGTTGACCTCTTTTCATCTCTGTTGTATCTTTAAATCAGATAAAATACTCTTATTAATGGATTCGATGAAGCCCGTTAAAACCTTTTTTACCCTGCTTTTTTTTCAGTATCTGATTGTGTTGTTCAGCGGCATTTTCACGCTTACGGATATGTGGCTTTCCTCCGTGGCGGCCGAGCGTCATGCCGCCCTGAGCATGGATCGGAGTGAACTGTGTACCTGTCAGTGCGACCTGGGTGACGCGGACCATGAATGCACCTGCGACAACCATCATGGACGGGGGCAGGCTCCGGCGGCGGGTCCTGTTTGGCTGGACGGTTTTGTCTGCGGCTCTTCCGTCTCCTTTGTCCCCGCCGAAATTTCATCCAAATATACCCTGCCCGTGGAAAGCGATATCCCTGTTTTTTTCTCGATACATGATTTTGTAAGTGAAACGCCCCTATATAAAGGGAGTATTAACAAGGCTCTGTTTCGTCCCCCCCAGCATCTCTCCTGATCCATGCCGGAGGGAGGCGGTTCCGTCCGCTTAACTCCGCTGCCATCCTATCACCTTAATTGTTTAAGCCTGCCTTTCCGGTAAAACCGGAGCTATGTCCGTATATGCCGGGCAGGACAGTAGCCGTGCCGCCGGTGACGGGGCGCGGTATAATATATCCGCTATCTCTTCCCCGACGCGGGTTTTTGCCCATGGCCAGGCGTTGTGCCCGGTGGATTCCCTCCGTGGGAGGAGAGATACACTAATGAACAGGAGAGTTACATGTATATGAAATTTATAATATCCCTTTTTGCGGCCGCTATTCTTTTAGCCGGTTGTGACAACACCGCTGACAGTAATGACGCGCTTGATCCGATTGCCGATTTGACCATGATTAACGAAGCATACATTTCAGGAACACTTATCAAAGTGTATGCCGACAAACAGGCCGAGGTGGGTTACAACCGTTATTATGTGACCCTGAGCGACTCGCTGAGCGGAAAAAGCATTGACCGCGCCCGGGTGGTGTTTAAGCCCATGATGGATATGGGAACGATGAAACACGCCGCTCCGGTGGAAAACCCGCAAGGCATGCAGTCGGAAGAGGGGCTGTTCCGGGGGGCCGTAACCTATATTATGGCCGGTATGTGGAGCATGAGCGTTGAGTTTGACGATGAAAACGGCCGTGTCGGGAGCTGTAACTTTATGGCCGATGTGGCCGCCACGCAAAATGTTAAGAAAGTGACCGGCAGCGACAGCCTGAGTTACTTTATCACCCTGGTGGAGCCCATGACCCCCAGGGTGGGGATGAACGACTTCTCTATCTGTGTTAATTACAAACAAAACATGATGTCTTTTCCCGAAGTGACGGATGTTGAGGTGGAGATCGAGCCCACCATGCCCTCCATGGGTCACGGGTCGCCCAATAATGAAAATCCGCAACACAGCGGCGGCGCCCACTACAAGGGCAAGGTTAACTTTACCATGAGCGGCGACTGGCAGGTGGCCGTTACCCTGAAGCGAAACGGAAACATACTGGCGCAAACGGCCTTCGATATCACATTGTAAGCAGCGTTCAATTTCTCTCCGGTGGCGCCCTTCGGGGCGTTTCCGGAGACTTTTTGGGAAAAATCATGAGAAAAATCATTTTAATTTTTATAAGCGTTATTCTAAACAGCGGTCTGCTTTATGGCGGACAAACCGAAATAAAGGGGTTGGTGCGGGACGGACTGAGCCATAAGCCTCTGCAAGGGGTGAATATTGTAATTAAAGAGGGGAACAAGGGCAGTGCCACGGATGACAAGGGATATTTTACCCTTCACCTTTCTCCCGCGGCCTATACGCTGGTGGTTTCACACATAGGATACCGTACCCGCTATATCAGGGTTGATCTGCAGGGTGAAAGCCAACAATTGCAAATCGACCTGCAACCGGCGGTGATAGAGCGGCAGCAGGCCATAACCGTTTATGGCGCCCAAAACGATCCCTTGGACAAAAACCGCGATAAATGGCTCAATTCCACCGATGATATGATGCGCCGTTTTGAGGGGGTTACCCTGATGCGGCGGGCCAATTTTGCCCTGGAACCCAGCATACGGGGATTAAGCTACGGACAGATCAGCACCACCATCGACGGTATGAAAATTTTTCATGCCTGTGTGGATCGCATGGATCCGGCAACCTCCTATGTGGAAGTGGAAAACCTGGATCGTCTGGAGGTCAGCAAAGGAGCCTATGATTTGTCGCAGTCTTCCGTGGGCGGGTCTCTGAATTTTGTGACCCGGGATCCGCAAAGCCTGCCGGGCTGGTCTTCGGAAAGTGAAACCGGTTTTGAGTCGGCCTCCGCCCTGCGGCGTTTGCGTGGTGAATTAAGCTGGCGCGGCAGGCATCAGGCGTTGCGGGTCAGCATGTCCTTAAAAAAAGCGGACAGCTATTATGCCGGTGACCATACCCTGATCGCCCGCTCCGGCTATAGCAAGCAAAACGCCGCCGTAAAATATATGATCAGTTTGAATGATCGCAGTCGCCTTACCCTGAACTATATCGGTGACTTTGCCCGGGATATCGGCTATCCCGCCCTGTTGATGGACGCCACCCGCACCATTGCCCATATCGGAAGCATTAAATATGAATGGAATCCGGCCCTCCGCTGGTTCCCCAAATTCAATACCCGTATTTATTACAATCAGATACGACACTGGATGGATGATTATGGCCGGGATGTGCGTCAGCGGGAGGTAATGGCGGATATGTACATGCCCATGTACGGGGTGGCAACGACTTACGGGGCGATTGTCGCCGCTACCTTTTTACCGGGAAGGGACAGCTTTTTAAAGCTGACCCTGGACTACTACCGGCTCAACTCCTTTGCCGATATGAAGATGCTGAGTATCTTTCCGGATATATCCCCGGCTTATATTGTGAACATAGCCGACGCCCGTCTGGATAACCTGGCCCTGATCGCCGATTACAATACCGGACTGGGCCCCCGCTGGCGCTTGCGGGGCAATCTGCGTCTGGATTATGCCCGGCGCGATATCTATGATGAATTTGGTAAAAACGCGCTCCGCGCTTTTTGGCAGTCTCCGGCGTCGGCTGTGCGGGGGCTTTTACCTTCCGGCAGCCTCTCCCTGGAATGGCGGGCAAATGAAAGGCATGTGCTGAACTGGAGTCTGGCCGCCGCGCAACGCATGCCCTCGCATATGGAAAACTACAGCTTTTTTATCTATAACCTGCTGGACGGCTATTTTTATACGGGGAATCCCGGTTTAAAACCGGAGTCAAGCCTGCAAACGGATTTGGGCTGGAAATACCGGGGCCGCTCCCTGGCCGCGGATTTTGCCCTCTTTTTTAATCATCTGAATAATTATATCGCCGGACGATGGCAATCGGCGGAGTTTAAGATATACGAAAATTTTTCCGGAGCCGATCTTTACGGCCTGGAGTGGAACGGCGCCTATAGCCGGGGAGCCTATACCCTTGCCGGCAGCCTGAGTCATATCCGCGGCTATAACCGGGCCTTGGGGGAGCCTCTGCCCTACATACCGCCCCTGGCTGTTAGCCTGTCCCTTTCCTATACGGGAAAACAATGGTGGCTCCAATTCCGCTGGCTGCATAATGCCGCGCAAAAGGAGGTGGCCTATAAAAGTACCCGCGAAGATACAACTCCGGCTTTTTCCCGCCTGGACCTGCGCGGACGCTATCGCCTAAACGGGCAATGGGAGCTAAAGGCGGGGGTGGAAAATCTGTTGGACAGCTACTACCATGAGCATCTGAGTATAAACAATCTGCCCTCCCCGGGACGCAATATCTATTTGGGTATCAACTATGGCTGGCCACGGAACCCCTGAATTCCTTTTGATGGAATGATTTATGGTCGTGTCTGCCCGGGGAAAGGCGGGCCACGAAAACCGCTAAGGAGTTGCAGAACCCGCTCCCTCCGTGAGGAGGGAAGTCCGGTATTTAAGGCCGCTATGCCTTGCATAGCGAAAACCGCCAAAAAAAGAAAATATGATTAGAAATTGTTAGAATTTCGTTATATATTTAACAGGAGTTCCGAGAGAAAGAATGTTCCATCCCCATAAAGACAGCCCCGGAAAACGGCACACTAGCTCTGTAAAAAATGTAAAAAAGTTGGATTAAATATTTGATAAGGCTTGGTTAGTTTATTAAACTTACTAACCTTCTGAAAGTCCTTAAAGGAGAAATTCTCTATGAAGCGAGCGACCTATCTGTTATCTATAAGCTTTTTGATGCTTCTGCTTTCATCCGCCTATGCCGGCACCACCGGTAAAATTGCCGGAAGGATAGTGGACGCGGATACGGAGGAGCCGTTGATCGGCGCCAATGTGATGGTGGATGGCCAGCCTTTGGGGGCATCGACAGACATTGAAGGCTTCTACTTTATTATTAATGTCCCTCCCGGTACCTATAACCTTACGGTTTCATACGTGGGCTACAACGATGTTCACATCAAGGGGGTGGTGGTGCAAACGGACCTGACCACAACCCAGGACATAGCCATGAAATCGGAAGTATTGAGCACGGAAACCGTGGTGGTGGTGGCCAAAAGGCCGGTGGTTGAAAAGGATGTGGCCGCTTCTCAAAAAACCATTTCCGCGGCCGAGGTGGACGCGCTGCCCATAACCAATGTGGGTGAGCTGGTAGGCTTGCAGGCCGGTGTGACGGAAGGCTACAGCATCCGCGGCAGTTCTTCCTCCGCGACGCTGTTTGTACTTGACGGCATTCCCCTGCGCGATACCCGGAACAATGAGCCCATTACCGAAGTGCCCATGAGCGCCCTACAGGAGGTAACCGTGCAGTCCGGCGGCTTTGGCGCCGAGTTTGACAATGTCAGTTCCGGCGTCGTTAATGTGGTCTCCAAGGAAGGGGACAAGGATCGCTATTCGGCGACGGTGATTACCAAGTACCGGCCGACGGCGCCAAAGAATTTTGGAATTTCGCCCTTTGATCCCAATGCCTACTGGCTGCGTCCCTATCTGGATGACGCCGTGGCCTGGACAGGTACGGAAAACGGCGCCTGGGATGAATATACCCGTCGCCAATACCCAAGTTTTGACGGATGGGAAAGCGTTTCCCGCCGCACCCTGCAGGATGATGATCCCACCAATGACCTGACGCCCGAGGAAGCCCAGCGTCTTTTCCGCTGGCAATACCGTAAGCAGGGCGATATTGACGCTCCGGATTATGATATTGACGCCGGTTTTGGCGGTCCGGTGCCCTTCCTGAAAGATAAGCTGGGCAATCTGCGTTTCTTCGCCTCTTTTAAACGTTCGCGCGATATGTACCTTTTTGGTTTGACCACGCCGGACTTAAGAACCAACAGTTATTATGTACGTTTGACCTCGGATATTACACCGACCATGAAACTGACTCTGGCCGGTTTATGGAGCGATACCCGGGGTACCGCTTCCTCGCGCAGCGGTGGAACGGGCATATTTACCAGCCCCTATGGCGTGGCCAATGCCGTGGAGCGGGTCGGTTTTACCTCTCCCTGGCGGATATATACCGATATCTATTTTTCCGAAACCCGGCGTGACGCGCAAATTCTTTCGGCCAAGCTGACCAATGTGGTTAATCCCAGCACCTTTTGGGAAGCCAAGCTGATCAGCACGGTGCGAAACTATCAAACCGGCCCGTCCCGCTTCCGCAATACGGATAAAAAGTATGAGATTTTTGACGGCTATTTTGTGGATGAAGGCCCGATAGGCTATTTCCCCGATGCGCAATTTTCCGTGGACGGCAGTCTGGGCATGGGCGGGGCCGTAAGCGTGGGCCGCGATACCAGCACCATTATAAACACGGAACTGGTTTTTGATTATACCTCTCAAATAAACCGCAATAACGAAGTTAAGGCCGGAGCCAAGCTTATCTTTGAAAAATATGACATGGGCTTTGGCATGGTTAACAAATTCCTGCCCGAGGGGAATACCTGGTCAACCATTAAGGAAAGTCCCCTGAGGGCCAATGTCTATCTTCAGGATAAGCTGGAGTTTAAAGGATTGATTGCCAATCTGGGTGTTCTGGTGGACTATTACACGCTTAACGGAAACTGGTTCAAACCTTCCGGTCCCTTTGATCCCAACTTTTATGGCGAGGAGTACAAGGATAGCGATGAACCGGCCTTTAAAACGGCGGACATCGGCTCCCGTCTCACCGTAAGCCCCCGTGTGGCCATTTCCCATCCCATAACGGAAAATTCCAAACTGTTCTTTAACTATGGCCACTATCGTCAAATGCCCACTTCTCAGCGTTATTATCGCATTCAAAGGGATATCCGCAACAAGGTGGACGCCATCGGCGACCCGACGATACCCCTTTCCTGGACCATATCCTATGAGCTGGGTTTTGATCAGGCCTTGTTTGACAGCTATCTGCTGCGTATTTCCGCCTACTATAAAGATATAAAAAACAGTGAATATTGGGTGCGTTATATCGGGCAGGATGGCACCATAAACTATTCCAGGCTGACCGGCAATGCCTATTCCGATATCCGCGGTTTTGAATTTGACCTGACACGCCGGGCCGGAGACTGGGTAACCGGTAATATCAACTTTGAATACCGTGTCGGTTCGGGCGGCTGGTTCGGAACCAACCGTTATTATGAGAACGTTGCCGATCAGCGCAACTATGAGCGGGAGAATCCTGTTCAATCCAAGCCCCGGCCGCAACCGCGCATGAAGTCCTATATTGATTTTCATACACCGCTGGACTTTGGTCCGGAGATTTTAGGCGAGAAATTGTTGGCGGACTGGCACTTTAACTTTGTGTCCCGCTGGACGGCGGGCCGCTGGATTACCTGGAACCCCAACTCTATCCCCGGGATCAGTTCAAACGTACAGTTCCGCGATAACTACAATGTTGATTTGCGCGTCAGCAAAACCTTCATCTTTGATAAGTTTGATATAAAGTTTACGGCGGACATTTTTAATGTGTTTAACTTTAAGTTTTTCTCAAACGCTTCCTTCTCGGATGTGTTTGATTACAACTTTTATATGAAATCCCTGCATATGCCGGAGGATGTCACGCGCAATCTCGGCTATGGCAACATTCCCGGTAATGACCGGCCCGGAGACTATCGCGACGATGGCGTGGCCTATCAGCCGATGGACTGGATTGCCGATATCTCAACCCTGGACAGTCCCGCCGAAAGGGTTATCTATTACGATGCCGCCAGCAAGGGCTACTATGCCCTGGGGTCGGGCGGCGAGCTGGAAAGGGTGGCACAGTCACGGATCGATCAGGTGCTTAGCGACAAGGCCTACATCGATATGCCCAATCAGACCTATTTTACCTTTCTCAATCCGAGAAACATCTTTTTTGGCTTAACATTTAGTTACCGTTTGTAAAAAACTGATCGGAAGAATGACATTTATTAAGGTGGTCTCATGTTAAAAAACACGTTACGATTGAAAATGACCCCGCTCTACGCGCTGCTTTTGCTGCCCATGCTTTTGTTGGGACAAAAGACACAATGGATAGCCGTGGGGGATCTGCATGACTGGTTCCATCGCGCGGGCAGCGAGCCGGAAGTTGGGCGCACGGGGCAGGTTTCGGATCAGCAGGATGGGCTGCGCTGGAACGCCCAGTTCCGTTTTCAGGATTCCAAGGCGGCCAAGGCGCTCTGGATCGGTGTTCAAAATTATAATGACAAGATTGCGGAAAAGACATATAACTATAAGGTTATCCACGTTGGTCCGCGGGTATTGGATGAAAACAACGAGTTTATGTCCGAAACCTTTGAACTTTGGGGCAAGTACGATACGCCCCAGGTGCTGGTGGATGACGTGCCTTCCTCCAAGCTCTCTTTTTTGGAAAAAGTGGACGCCGTGGATAATGAGTTGATCGCCGATCGCATAATCTACAATGTGGTGCGCACATCCATCGGTTTAAAGATGATTCGCACGATATATGCCTTTACCTCCAAAAAACATAAGAACTACTTTATTTACGAATATGTCCTGGTCAACGACGGTATCATCGACCTGGAAGGCAACAGCAATCCTCAAACATTGCAGGATCTGGTACTTCATCTTCAGTACCGTTATGCTCCGTCGCGCGAGGGCGGCCCTTATGGATACAACTGGTTGCCGCAATCCACCTCCTGGGGGCATAGCACCATGAACGACGTCATCTATGTCAACCCCAATACGGGCAATCCCCTAAGGGCGCTGATCTCCTGGATGGGTAAACATTCCCTGTGGACAGGCCCCGGAGACAATATCGGAGGCCCGGCCTTTTTGACCGACGGTCACTTTGGCGCGCCGCAATTTGTGGGCGTGGTGGATATCCATGCCGATACCTCGCCGGATGACCCCACCGATGACATTGCCCAGCCTTCCACAACCCAGGAAGTGGGCTCCGATGATTCCTATACCTATAACAACAGCCAATACAACGCCGCCGCCATGGCCCAGGAATATGCGGTGATGACTGCCGGACGGCCGGCGCTTTCCCACGCGGCCCGCGTGGGCGACGGTTTTGCCGATAAATACGGCGGTACGCCGGGCGGTTATTCCGCCGCGCAGGGATTTGGTCCCTACACCCTGGAAGTGGGGGACAGCATTCGCATCGTTTATGCCGAGGCCGTTGCCGGTCTGGATCGTGAGTCCTCCTATGTGCTGGGCAAGCAATGGCTGGATAACGCCGCGCCTTTTACCCTGCCCGGCGGTGGTACCACCAACGACCGCAACGAGTTTAAAAACGCCTGGGTTATGACCGGATATGATTCGCTCATACAAACCTTTGAAAACGCCAAGGCCAACTATCAGTCCGATTTCAGGATTCCCGAGCCGCCGCCGCCTCCCGAGCAGTTTACCGTAAAATCCGGCGGAGACCGCATCTTTCTGGAGTGGGCCAATAATGCGGAAGGCTGGAGCGGAACCAACTTTAACAACAAGTTTAACGGTTACCGCGTTTATCGCGCCATTTTTCAGAACGACACCACCTATGAAAAGATTTTTGAGTGCGGTCCGGGAACGGCTAACCCGCAGGTGGTTAACTCCTTTGAGGATAAAACAGCCAAGCGCGGTTTTGATTATTACTATTATGTTTCATCTTTTGATGACGGTTCCTCGCCGGACGGCGTTCAGGAAAGCAGCAAATTTTACACGATGACGCAGGACCCGGCCTTTTTAAGGCGACCGCCGGGCCTTTCGCTGGAAAGCGTGCGCATTGTGCCGAATCCGTTTAACATCAAGGCCAGGGAATGGCAATTCGGAATCAGCTCGGCCGACAGAATACTGTTTGTTAACCTGCCGCCCGTGTGCGATATAAAAATATTTACCGAGCGGGGCGATCTGATAAAGACCATACGCCATACCGACGGCAGCGGCGATGAGCCCTGGAACTCGGTAACCAGTTCGGGACAGGTGGTGGTAAGCGGAATCTATATCGTTTATATCGAAGTCACCGAGGATTACGTGGATGAGCAGACCGGTCAGGTAATATTTAAAAAAGGCCAATCCATAGCCAAAAAGCTGGCGATTGTACGTTAATGGAAAGTGGAGAATAATATGAAACAAGTCTTTGGACGCAAGACCTTCCCGCTGGTGGGAATGATCATGGCTATCAGCCTGGCTCTCTCTTCCTGCGATTTATACAGCAGTAGTGAGCAAACCATAGGCGAGCCGGATAAGACGGTTTGCGATCTGTTTGCCGATAGTGTATTTACCAATATCAGCACGGTACAACCGGCGGATGTAAACAGCAGTTGGCAGGATACTGCTTTCAGCGATATCGCCGCGCAGCTGGTGGATTCCCTGGTTAAAGATACCCTGTATATACGTCAGGGCGCCGCGCCTGCCTATAAGGTGTTTCTTACCGCCGATACCACTTACCTGGCTGTGAAAGCCGGGGGAGGCAAGGCTGTTCTTTTTACCACCAATGTGGTGGACTGGACATTTTTAAAAACAGACTTAACGGAATACACGGTGGAGAATGATGTCATGCCCGGCGCGACCATTTCCGGCTGCATCGAGGGCGATGATAAAAAAGCCAATCCCGTAATAAAAATGCGCCAGGAATATACCCTTGACGCCGGAAATGTCCTTATACGGGTTGTAAAAACAGATCAAACGCTTGGAAGCTCCTTACGGGTGGTCGTTCAATAATATGAAATCTCTTATAAAGTGGGAGAGATAGATGAAGACAGCTAAAAAATATCTATTAACAATGTTTGTTCTTCTGCTCGGCCTGAATATGGCCTCGGGGCAGGATAAATTGGCGCAAACGGGCTTCCAGTTCCTTAGCGTGGGGCAAAGCGCCCGGGCCGTGGCCCTGGGTAATGCCTTTACCACCGTTACGGGCACGCCGAACAATATGTTCTATAATCCGGCCGGTCTGGCGGAGATAAAGGAAACCGTAAGTGTGAATATAAACTATTTTAACTGGATTGCCGACATCCAGCACACCTCGGCCGCGATGACCTATACCCCCGCCTCCGGTGAATATGGCGTTGTGGGGCTTAGCGTGCAAAGTGTCAACTACGGCGATCTGGATGGAACCATGGTGTGGAATAACTCCCAGGGCTTTGTTGAAACCGGCACCTTTAACCCGACCGCCCTGGCCATCGGACTGAGCTATGCCCGTTCCCTTACGGACCGCTTTATGGTGGGCGGACAGGTCAAGCTGGTCGGACAATATCTGGGAACAAGCAGCCTGCCCAGCGGAACCACAAAAGACAACGTGGCCAACGTGGTGGCTTTTGACTTTGGCACCATTTATAAAACCGGCTTCGAAAGTCTGGTTTTTGGTATGTCGGTGCGTAACTTTAGCGAGGAAATTAAGTTTGTGGAAGAGAGCTTCCAACTCCCGTTGACCTTTCAGATCGGGCTTTCGGTAAACACGGCCGATTTTTTTATGAAAGGTCAGGAAGACCACGCCATGTGGTTTACGGTTGACGCCGTGCACCCGCGCTCCTACCCTGAATATATCAATATGGGTCTGGAGTATGAATTCCGTAAGATGTTTTCTCTGCGCTTTGGATATATTTCCAATCAAAGCCAGAATGACATCAGCCTGGGCTTTGGGGTGAACCAGTCCGGTTTTTCAGTGAATTATGCCTATCAGCCGTTTGGGGTGTTTGGCGCCATTAACCGCTTTTCCGCGGGTGTAAGCTTCTAAGCGCAATTACAGGAGTGCAAAAATGATAAACAGAATTACTTTGACGTTACTTGTAAGCATAAGCGCCTTGCTTTTTTTTAGCGCCTGCACGGAAACCAGCCATGACAAGGTGTGGCCGCCCGATACGCGTAATGATAATGTAAGGGCCACCATTACAAAAATCTATCCCGAGGCCAACTCCATGGACCCCGATTCCGTGGCCTTTGTCGGCGTCGGCTATATCTATATTGAAGGTCAGGGGTTCTCCGCCAATCCCGAGGATGACCGGGTCTATTTTAACGGTGAGCGCGGCGATGTGGTGGAGGCCTCTTCCACAAAGCTTAAGGTGAAAATACCGGTGCTTTCGGCCGATAGCGTTACGGTTCATGTTTCGGTTAAAGGGCAGTTGAAATTTGCCAGCTATAAGGGCCAGGATTTCTTTTTCCCCTTGCGGGTAAAAAGCGCCACGGCGGTATTTAAGGCCATCGATGAGTTTACCGACGCCACCGGTCTGGCTGTGGACAGTCAGGACAGACTTTATGTGTTAACCACCGATAAAAAAATATTGCAACTGGCCCATCCCGACAGCGTGGCCAGGGAATACGCCGCCTCTACCTTTATAACCACGCCCTGTATGCGCGTGGGTCCCGATGGCGCTCTTTACCTGACCCGCGGCATCAAAAGCTTTTACCGGGTGGAAGAGGGGGGTAAAACCACCAAAATCGTTTCCGCCAAAACAAAGGTTTCCTATTTTGATTTTGATGAAGACCTGAATATCTATGCCGGAGGCAAGGGCGGCACCATCGATCTGATCCGGCCCGATCTGACCGTTAAAACCGTTGCCAACTATACGGACTATTACATCAACAGTCTGCGCGTTTACGACGGCTATGTGTATGTGGCGGTAAGTTATCAGGGTACGGACAGCACGGTAATTCAGGAAGGTATTTATAAAAACCAAATTTTGGCCGATTCCCTGGGAGCCAATGAACTGGTTTTTGACTGGAAGAGTTTTGCCGGAACCTTTGGGCCGGAAATCCAGTCAATTACTTTTGACGAAGACGGTGAGATGTTTATCGGCCTGAGCGCGGCCATTCCCGGCGATAACAAAGCGGTTTACAAACTGAACGAAGGCAGCTATTTATATACGGAGGTACTGACCGTGCCGGCGACGATCCTCTCCTGGGGGCAGGGCAGCTACCTTTATATCAACCATCGTCCCGATAACGCAAAAGACCGCGCCATCATCCGGGTGGAACTGCCCAAATATGGCGCGCCCTATTTTGGAAGACCCTAAATTTAAAGGTAAGGAAAGGAGGTATGACGTTATTATATCGTTAATCAGACTTTCAATCAATCATTCATTTACAGGAGGTTCATTATGAACAAATTGTTAACGGCACTTGTGTCTCTCTTTTTATTGACGTCCCTGTCAATGGCCCAGGTGTGGACTTTTGACAGCGATTTTGCCGATATGCAAAATCCCCATGGCGTGGTTGTTACACCCGATGGTAAAATCTGGGCGGCCAACTACAGCAAAACCGATACCATGGTGGTATCCGCGGGTGACACGCTGTTTACCAACCCCATCTATATCTATGCCGCCGATGGTACGCTGGAAACCACCCTGCGGGTGCTTAATTTTGGCGCCACCAAGGATACGCTTGTAAACACCTGCCGCGGTATCAGCCTGGATAACGATGGCAATGTATTATATACCCATTACAATGAAATCTGGCAAATCAACTACTCCACCCATGAGTTGATGAACAAATTCCTGCCCAGTGTTTCCGCTTCCATGACCGAAGCAGGCGCTACCACCGACGGTTATTTCTATGCCGGTCACGTAGGTGGCAACAAGCCCGTATACATCTTTGATGATACCTTTGAACTGTTCTCTTTTGTTACCGATACTCTTCCTGGCCTGCAACGCTCCATTCTGGTAAGCGGCGATGGTAACCATATTTACTTTGGTAAAATTTACAGCGGCGACAACGGCGTTGTACACATGAAAAGTATTGATGGCGGCGGCGCCGAGTCCGAAGGCTTCGAATATGTGGATACCGTAGGTACCGTATACGAAGACGGCGGATTTACCCACAAAATGTGGGCTCAGTGCCTGGATTGGGATAACAACGGTCTGATCTGGGTTGGTACTTACTGGGATGTGGATTCCATCTCCTTTACCGGCTGGTACGCCCTTGATCCCACTCAGGATTATGCCGTTGTGGATACCCTGGGTCATAACTTCATCGATCAGTGGGAAGGCGACCAGGCGGACATGGCCGGTACCGGTACTTATCTGGCGCCCCGCGGCATCGCGTTCAGCGCCGATGGTAAAACCGCCTATACCGCCGACTTTGACGGTGGCTGGATTAAAACCTGGAAGAATGACAGCCCCAAGGGCCCCGGTTCCAGCATTATTCCCTTATCCGACCTGGTGGTTACCGCTCTGGAAGAGCGCGGCAATCCTCAAATCGCCGTTTCCTTTGAGCTGAAGCAAAACTACCCGAATCCGTTCAACCCCAGCACAACCATTCCCTTTACCATCACTTCCACCAAGCATGTAACGCTTAAGGTGTATGATGTGAACGGCCGTTTGGTTGAAACGTTGATCGATCAGCAATTGGCTCCGCGCCAGTATGAGTTTAAGTTTGACGGAACGAACCTGGCTTCCGGTACTTACTTCTATCAATTGAATGTTGACGGCCAACTGGTTAACAAAACCATGTTGCTTGTTAAGTAAATTGCCTTTTAAGACCGGGCAATGCGCCCGGTCTTTTTTTCTTTTTTGTTTTATTAAATCATGAATGATCATGAAAAAACTTTTTCCTTACCTTTTTATTTTTCTTTTCTTCCATAATGCTTTTGCCGGTGTAACCGGAAAAATCAGCGGAATGGTTACCGACGCGCAAAGCGGCGAAGCCCTTGTGGGGGTAAACGTCTATCTTGAAAATACGGCCCTGGGGGCCGCGAGTGATACGGACGGTTATTTTGCCATAATCCATGTACCGGCGGGGACATATACCCTGCATGCCAGTTATATTGGCTACGATGATGTTGTTATCCGGGATGTGAAAGTCGAAATCGGCCTGACCACCGCGTTGGAAATAAAAATGAACTCCGATGTTCTTTCCACGGAGGAAGTGGTGGTGGTGGCCCGCCGTCCCGTTGTGCAAAAGGATATTTCCAACAGCCAGCTCTCCCTGGACGCCAAAAGCATTCAAAGCGTTCCCGTGACAACCCTTAATGACGTCCTGACCCTGCAGGCCGGTATTGAAAACGGCAGCCGGGGGCTTATCATAAGGGGCGGCGGGGCCAACCAAACCGTTTTTATGATGGATGGCTTTTCCACCAACGATGAACGCTCCAACTATCCCGTTACCGGGATTCCCCTGGGTAATGTGGATGAAGTGCAGGTGCTGACCGGCGGTTTCAGCGCCGAATATGAACAGGCCCGTTCCGGCGTGGTCAATACCGTTACCAAAAAGGGGCAAAAAATATTTTCCGGTTATATGACCTTCGACTACCGCCCCGCCGGACCCAAAAATTTTGGCAATTCCATTTATGACAAGGATTCCTATTTTAACCGGGCCTTTTTTGACCCGGAGGTGATGTGGACCGGCACCAACAACGGCGCCTGGGATCAGGATACTAAAAACCAAAATGTAGACTTTGTCGGTTGGGAAACGGTGGCCAATAACACCCTGCTCGATCAGGACCCCAATAACGATCTGACCCCGGAGGAGGCCCTGCGCCTTTTTGAATGGTACCGCCGACGGGACGGACGCATTCAAAAGGGGGATTATCGCTTTGAGGCCGGTTTCGGCGGCCCGGTGCCCTATCTGAATAAATATGTGGAAGACCTCAGTTTTTACCTGTCCCACTATCAAAACCGGGAAATGTATGTTTTTCCCCTTTCGCGGGATTCCTATTTTGAAAACAGCACCCGCCTGAAATTTAACGCGCATCCTTCGTCCAACCTGCAGGTGATGTTTTTTGTCGATTACGGCGAGGTGAAAGGCTCCACGGCCAATAACTGGACGCCGCCCACGGGCAGTGTGCTGCGCGGGGTGGAGGAAGTGGCCAACCTGACCAACGGCACGGCCACCGGACTTTCCATACCTTTCATGCCCGGATATTTCAGCCCGACCGATATCTACCGCGGAAACACGGGGCTGAAACTGACCTATCTGATGGGCGCCAAGTCCTTTTTTGAGTTCAGGGCTTCCTACCGTTACAGCAATTATAAAACCTTTCAGACCGAGTTGCGGGATACAACCCGTCGCTATGAGGTTTTTGACGGATATTATGTGGATGAAGCCCCCTACGGCTATTGGGGTTATCCCGCCGCCGGACCGGGCGACGTCCATCTGGGCGGCTGGATGAACCTGGGACGGGACAGAAGTAAAAACAGTACCCTGCAACTGAACGCCGACTATTCCAACCAGTTTAACCGCTGGAATGAGCTGAAGACCGGCTTGTCCCTTGTGTATAATAACTACAATATCAACTCCTTTACGGAGAATCCGCTTTTCAGCACCTGGAGGCGAACATTAAAGTATAACCTTTTCCCCTACAGGCTTGGCTTTTATTTTCAGGATAAAA
>JALTKX010000121.1 GCA_027006055.1 Calditrichia bacterium
CATGGATCATATTATGGGCTTTCGTCAGTATCTCAAGTCTGCCTCTTCCTATGGGGATTTGGTAAAAATTATTCAGGGCCAGAATGAATTCTTTCCTCCGGATGAGGATTTTGTAACCATTGTGGCCTTGTGTGGCGACAATCCCCGTCCCTTTCTGGAAAAAGAAGGCTTGCTGGAGGGCGTTGCTTTTTATAACTATGCGCCGTGGGAGGCTACCGCCCAAAAAGTAGCCGAGGTTTACGCCAAAAGCTACTTTCATCCTCACAGGGTACAGTTGATATATTATGCCGACCGGCCCATGGGGCTGACCTATCCCCTGGAATTGCTGATCGCCATCGGCAACCGCCTTCATGCCGAAAATGTGGCTGTCAGCGATTCGGACTTTCAAATGGCCTATGCCGAAATCCGGCGCAGTTATGATTATCACCTGAGCGTTACCAATGGCCGGGAGGCGGTGATCACCTATCCCCGGCGGGCGGAACGCAGCCTGGATACCGGGGAGTATCCCATAAACCGTTGGGCCATGGAGGATCTGGAGAATATATATATTTACATGCTCAGCGATCTGAAGGCGCTGAATATGAAAGCCGATTTCCAATCGGGTTTGAGCATAACCAACAAAAAGGCCAACCGGGCCTTGAATTTTGACAAGGTGGGCAGTTGGATCGGGAACCTGCACATGGCCATACAGGTTATGCGCGCCCACGGCCATCTGGAATATGAATTCCAGGTGCATACCCATCCGCAGAATGAGTCCACCATAAACGTGGATGTGCAACTGGCCAAGATCGATCAGCTGTATCAATATTATATGATACCGCTGTCCAATATCGTGCACCTGGCCCTGACCGAACCCGAGGCCTATTTGATGAAGGATTGGCGCAAGGGACTTTCATGGGAGAAGGTTAAGGCGGATATCCGCGCCATCGAGGAGTTGTATACCTCCTATAAGCTACGGCAAACCGCTCCCTGAGCTTAAGCTGTGGATGGTAGCCGTCACCCGTTACTTATGCCGCGGGCTTTGCCACCGCTAACCCGCCCCCGTTTTTTTTATTTTTTATTTTGTATTTATCATTTGTCATTTGTCATTTATCATTTGTCATTTATCATTTGTCATTTGTCATTTGTCATAAGTCATAAGTCATAAGTCATAAGTCATAAGTCATAAGTCATTTGTCATAAGTCATTTGTCATTTGTCATAAGTCATATGTCATATCTTTAGCCCCCGCCCCCGTTCACCCATGACTAAAACCAAAGGCCCGGGGCCGCTCTAATATGGTTGTAATTAGCGGATAAATCATTTATATTACTATTCTGTTTTTTTATTAACGCCCGTACGGGCATAGTATTCACTAAAGGAGTAACCTTAACCCATGTCAGAAGAGAAGAAACCTTTAACCGAAGAGCAAGAAGCTCCTCAAACCGCTGCAAAGAGTATTGCAGAAAAACCGGCGGAAACCAAACCCGCTCCCCTGACCGATGACGATGAAGTCGTTATCAAACTGGAAGATTTTCAGGAAGAGGAAGAATATCCTGAAGATGAGATGAACATGCTGTCTTCCCTGTATGACCGTACCATGAATACGATCACGGAAGGTACCATTGTAACCGGACGCATTCTGGATATTACCGCCAAGGATGTTATCGTGGATATCGGTTTTAAATCCGAAGGAATCGTCCCCAAGGAAGAATTTAAAAATCCGGATGAAATAAAAATCGGAGACGAAGTCGAAGTGTTCCTGGAAAGCCTGGAAGGCAAGGATGGCGAATTGTTGCTTTCCCGCCGCCGCGCCGATTTCCTCCGTGTATGGGAACGTGTTGTTTCCAAGTATGAAAATGATGAGATTGTTGAAGGGGTAATCAACCGCCGTATCAAGGGTGGTATGGTTGTTAACCTGATGGGCATCGACGCCTTTCTGCCGGGTTCGCAGATCGATGTGAAACCGATCCGTGATTTTGACGCCTTTCTGGGCCGCACCCGTGAGTTCAAGATCGTAAAAGTGAACCATGCCCGTAAAAACATTGTCGTTTCTTCCCGTGTTCTTATCGAGAAGGAAGTGGCCGGCAAGCGCGAGGAAATCCTCAGCACGCTGGAAAAAGGCCAGGTACGCAAGGGTACGGTTAAAAATATTACCGACTTCGGCGTATTTATCGATCTGGGCGGCGTTGACGGTCTGCTGCACATCACCGATCTCAGTTGGGGCCGGGTTAACCATCCTTCCGAACTGGTCAAGCTGGATCAGGAGCTGGAAGTGATGATTCTGGACTACAACGAGCAGAAAAACCGTATTTCCCTGGGCCTCAAGCAGCTTCAGCCGCATCCCTGGGAAAATGTCAAGGAAAAATATCCCATTGGTCAGCGTATCAAGGGCAAGGTGGTCAGCATTACGGACTACGGCGCATTTATTGAGCTGGAAAAAGGCATCGAAGGCCTTATCCATATCTCCGAAATGTCCTGGTCGCAGCATGTTAAGCATCCCAGCCAGTTGCTGTCCGTAGGGCAGGAAATTGACGCCGTTATCCTGAACATCGAAGCGGAAGCCAAGAAAATCTCTCTCGGTTTAAAACAACTGGAACCGGATCCCTGGGAAAATGTGGAAGAGCGCTTCCCCGTGGGCACCACCCACCGGGGCACGGTGCGCAACCTGACCCAATTCGGCGCTTTTGTGGAACTGGAAGAGGGCGTGGACGGACTGGTACATATTTCCGATCTCTCCTGGACGAAGAAGGTGCGCCATCCCAGTGAAATCGTTAAAAAAGGCGATGAAATAGATGTGGTTGTTCTGGGTATTAACCGTGAGGAACGCCGTATCGCCCTGGGACACAAACAGGTGGAAGACAACCCCTGGGAAACCTTTGAAGAAAAATATGCCGAAGGCAGTGAAACCGAAGGTACGGTGGCCAAAATTATAGAAAAAGGCGTTGTGGTTATATTGCCGCTGGGTGTGGAAGGGTTTATCCCCAACCAGCATCTCGGCCTGCCCAAGGGCAAGTCCGCCAAGGATGTCTATAAGGAAGGCGATACCATTCCGGCCAAGGTGATCGAATTTGACAAGGAGAATCACCGTATCGTTCTTTCGGTCAATGCTTACTTTAAAGGTAAGGAAAAAGCCGAATGGGAAGAGTATATGAGCTCTCACGGCGTTGAAAAAACAACGTTGGAAGAAGTGGCCCGTACAAGCTCTTCCGAGGAACCGGCCGCCGATGCCGCCGATACCGAAGGCGAAGAGAAAAAGACTCTGTAAAAATGCCCGACAAGCCCCGGAATTCCGGGGCTTTTTTTTTGTCCTTCCTTTTTGAGCCTGACACGGGATAATATATCGGTTTTTCCTCTGTAAAGGCTTTTATGTGTTATGGCGCAAGGCTCAATCTTGAAAAAGATGCCATTTTAGGCACCATATATTTTTATTTCATAGATTACCTGTCGATTAATCCAAAAAAATACCGGAATTCTATGTTTCATTTTTTAAAACGGTTATTTGTAGATATCGGTGTGGATCTGGGAACGGCCAATACGGTTGTTTACGTGGGGCATAAAGGGTATGTGGTCAACGAGCCCTCGGTAATTGCCTATCGTAAAAACAAGGAAATTATTGCCGTGGGCCATCCGGCCAAGGAGATGCTGGGTAAAACCCATAAGGGCATAACGGTGATTCGTCCCCTGGCCGACGGCGTTATTGCCGATTTTGTGGCCGGGGAAGAGATGATTAAATCTTTTATCCGTCAGTCCAATATTCCCCGTTTTCTTATAAACCGCATCCTTATAGGCGTGCCTACGGGAGTAACCAGCGTGGAAAAGCGCGCCGTTGTGGAATCGGCCGAACTGGCCGGAGCGCGCAAGGTGTTTCTGGTTTCGGAACCCATGGCCTCGGCCATAGGCGTTGGCGTTAATGTGTTGGGCTCTAATGCCAATATGATTGTGGATATCGGCGGCGGCACCACGGATATAGCCGTTATCAACTATGGCGGCCTGGTGGTGGATAACACCATCCGTGTGGCCGGCGATGAGATGAATGAATCCATCATGCGTTTTGCCAAGTACGAACTTAACCTGCGCATCGGTGAAAGCACGGCCGAGCGCATAAAGATGGAACAGGCCACCCTCTCCAATGGGGAACCTAAAACCTTTGTTATTAAGGGTTTGGACGTGCATGACGGCATACCGCGCCAGGTGGAGCTGGGCACCCATGTTTTTGCCGAGGTTTTTCAGGATGTGCTGGCCTCCATTACCAATGCCATTATGATAACCCTGGATAAGCTGCCGCCGGAGCTGGCCGGGGATGTTATCGACCGGGGGATCATCCTTACGGGCGGCGGCGCTCTGCTTGACGGACTGGACGCCTATTTGCGCAATAAGGTGAATTTGCCCGTCAGCCGTCCTCCCAACGCGTTGTTCTGTGTGGCCGAGGGAACGCGGAAGATTCTGGAAAATTTTGAGATGTATAAACCCGTTCTCTTTTCCTGAAACAAGTTTGCAACGGCTGTGTAAAGTTAATAACTTTGCTGTCTTTCATTTATGCGAGGATGGCGGAATTGGTAGACGCGCCAGATTTAGGATCTGGTGTCCTTAGGGCGTGGGGGTTCGAGTCCCCCTCCTCGTACAAGAGCTTTCATTTCCATGAAAGCTTTTTTTATTTGAAGATTGACGTTTTACCTGTGTCCTCATCCCCGGGGGAGTAACAGATATATCCGTCGAAAATAATGATTGTCCTGCCTTAAACCTTAACAATTTCTTATATATTTCCGCCTAAGGCTAAAAATATGTGATAAATGTATTTTTGAATTTTGGAAAAAGGGGCTATCTTAAGGGCTATATTTTTTTAATTGCAGGAGGTAATCGGTGAGATCACTTTGGGTTCGTGTTTCAGGTATATTAGTCGTCGTTTTGGCATTGAGCTTTAGCTCATTTTACTTTTTTTCAGGTGATGGTACCCGTATCATTACGCCCGCCGGGAAAAAGTCGGAAAATGAAAAACAAAAAAGACTGCGGGACCTCTTTGATCAGGAGTTTGAAATGACCAAAGACCCTGCTTTGGGTTATGTCCCTTCCGAGCGTTTGCAAGAGGCCTACAGGGAGATGCGCGAGCGCAAGGAAACGACCTCTTTTAAAAAATCGGCCATTGCCGGCGCCAACTGGACGGAGCGCGGCCCGGATAATATCGGTGGCCGTACCCGCGCCCTGTTGTGGGACCCCAATACAAGCAATAAAGTGTGGGCCGGCGGGGTAACCGGCGGTTTATGGTATAATGATGATATCACCAACAGCAATTCCACCTGGACGGCGGTTGATGACTTCTGGCAGGATATTGCCGTAACCTCTATCGCTTATGATCCCAACAACACCCAGATTATGTATGTGGGTACCGGAGAAGGTTATTATACCGGCTCCTCCAGGGGGCAGGGCATATGGAAGTCCACCGATGGCGGCAACACGTGGAACCAGTTGCAAAGCACCAACGCCTTTGATTTTGTACTGGACATCATTGTAAGGAATGAGGCGGGAACCTCCGTAATTTACGCCGCCGTGGATGGCCGCTATTACCGGGGTTCGTGGGGTAACTATCTGAACCAAGGCCTGCAGCGTTCCACCGATGGCGGCCTGACATGGACACAGGTTCTGCCGCATCACCAAAAGGTGGATGGCAGCGGCAATACCCATCCCTTTACCCCGGCGGATATTGAACTGGCCGCCGACAACCGTATCTGGGTCGGCACCATGAACAACCCCTGGGGCAACGGCGGCGGTTCCATCCTGTGGTCCGATGACGGAACCACCTGGAGCGTGGACTCCACCTCTTACGGTACCATAGCCAACGTGGGACGGGTGGAACTGGCCTGCGCTCCTTCCGACGCCAATGTGGTTTATGGTTTGATTGAAGCCAATCAGGTACTGGAGCGTCTGATCTATACCAATAACAAGGGCGCCACCTGGACCGATAAAAACGAACCCAATGACGCCGACTTCGGCATTCCCTCTACCGATATGACCCGAGGCCAGGCCTGGTATGATCTGATCATTCAGGTAGACCCCAATGATCCCAATGTGGCCATCACCGGCGGTATCGATCTGTTCCGCACCACCGACGCCGCCACCAACTGGACCCAGATATCCATTTGGGCCTATGGCGCTTTTTTCGGCATACCGGAAGTGCATGCCGACCAGCACCAGATTATGTATAAGCCCGGCTCCTCTTCCGAGGTTATTTTCGGCAATGATGGCGGTGTTTGGTATACCTCAACAGGTAATACCAACAGCCCATCCTTTGTCAATATGAACAATGGTTACAATGTAACCCAGTTTTATGCCGCCGCCATTCACCCCGATGCCGGCAGTAACTACTTTTTGGCCGGCGCCCAGGATAACGGCACCCAAAAATTTACCGTGGCCGGTATGAATACCACCACTCAGGCCACGGGAGGCGACGGCGCCTATACCCACATCGATCAGGATGAATCGCAGTTCCAGTATACATCTTATGTCTATAACAGTTTTTACGTTTCCACCGACGGCGGAGGAAGTTTTACCAACGTGGAACCGGCGGTTACGGACAGCGGCGCCTATTTTATTAATCCCTCGGATTTTGACGACACTCAAAATCTGTTTTACTCCTCAAACGGCAAGGGGCACTTTCTGCGCTGGGAAGACCCGCACACCACCAACGGTACATTTACCAACGTGGCCATGCCTGCCCTGGCCGGGGATGAGGTGACCGCCATAACTGCTTCACCTTTTACCGCCAACCGTGTATTTTTTGGCTCCAATAACGGCAAGATCATCCGCGCGGATAATGCCCATACCAATTCACCAACGACGACGGTTTTAAACAGCGGCGCGGGCATGCCCGCCTCCTGGGTGAATTGTATCGCCATTGATCCCGCAAGTGAAAATCATATGCTGGCCATCTACAGTAACTTTGGCGTTTCCAGCGTTTGGGAAACCACCGACGGGGGAACGACCTGGAGCGATTGCGAGGGTGACCTGCCCGACATGCCGGTGCGCTGGGCCCTGATCAATCCGGATAACTCCAGGCAGGTGCTGCTGGCCACGGAAATGGGCGTCTGGTCCACGGATTATATGGATGGGGCCAACACCCGCTGGGTTCCGGCCAACTCCGGTCAGGCCAATGTCCGAACCGACATGCTTAAAATGCGTTCTTCCGATAATCTGATTATCGCCGCCACCTACGGCCGTGGTCTCTATTCCTCGGATGTGTTTGCCACCGCCGCCGCCGGCTTTTCCGTGGATACCGATGTGGCCTATATCGGCCAGAACGTCTCCTTTTTTGACGGATCGGTTAAGGCTACCTCCTGGAGTTGGGATTTTGGCGACGGCACCAGCTCCACCCAGCAATCACCCACGCACAGTTACAGCACGGCCGGCACCTATACGGTTTCCCTGACCATCAACGGTGGAGCTTCCACCGATACACAAACCAATCTGATTCATGTGCTGCCTAATCTGGGAACGCCGTTCACACCCTCGGCGGGCGGCGACTTTGAGTCCAACACCTCCTATTTTGACAGCCGCTCCACCAACGGCCTGGTGGATGTGTGGGAACTGGGCGCCCCGGGCAATGCCCTGACCACGGTTAACTCCGGCACCAATGTGTGGAAAACCCGACTGACCAGGGATGTGGATCTGGGGAATTACACTTCCGTGCTTTATTCGCCTAACTTCAACTTTACCGCCGCCGGCAACTATTCCGTACATTTCCGCAAAAGCATGGAAGCTTCCGCCAGCAACGCCCCCTTTGGCGTCTATATGGAATACAGCACCGATAACGGCGCCACCTGGAGCCGTTTGGGAACCGACAATGATCCCAACGGCACCAACTGGTATGACCGCGGCCCCTCCTCGGCCGTAAGTCACAGCGTTACCCCCGGCGGCTATGCCTGGTCCGGTAATTATGACAATGAAGCCACCTCCTACGATTGCTCCTTCCTGGCCGGGAACAGTTCGGTTGCTTTCCGCTTTGTTTTTATGATGGCCCGGGGCTACACCGATGGCTACAACCAGGATGGCTTTATGGTGGAGGATTTTGAAATTCAGGGTCAGACCAATGATGTTTCCCTGCCCGTGGAGCTTAGCGCCTTTAAGGCGGAACCCGCCGCCGACGGCAAGGGTATTCAATTAAAATGGCGCACCGAATCGGAACTGGAAAACGCGCTTTGGAAAATTGAGCGCGGCGTGGATGACGGGGACTTTGAGTTGATCGAAACCATACGGGGCCAGGGCACCGTTAATAGCGGCACCGATTATTCCTATCTGGATCAGAACGTGAGCTATGGGCATCGTTACAGCTATCGTCTGTCCGATGTAGCCTACAACGGCGCTGTTAACCTCTCCTCCGTTATTTCCGTTGATTTTCTGGCACCGGCGGAGTTCCGTCTGGCCCAGAACTATCCCAATCCCTTCAACCCCTCCACAAAGATAGAATATGACCTGCCGGAAAACAGTTCCGTGCGGCTGGATATCTATGACGCCTCCGGCAGACACGTGCGGCAGTTGGTTAAGGGAGAGCAGGCGGCCGGCGCCTATACGGTAAGCTGGGACGGCCGTAATGCTCTGGGGCAAACCGTGGCCAGCGGCATGTATATTTACCGGCTTACCGCGGGTAAATACAACAGCATTAAAAAGATGATCTTAATGCGCTAAATATTTAAAACAATTGTTTCTGTTCCGTAAGACCCGGCCTTTGACCGGGTCTTTTTAGTTTTTGGAAAAGTCAAAGCGGTTTATCGCATCCACCAGAGCCTGTCCGACCCGGCCCAATTGTTCGGCGTGGCTGTTCAGGCGGGTACTGTCGTCAAACACCGAATTGCTGGCCTGATGGGTCTGGGTTACATCGGATGCAATCTGCTGCGAAGCCAGGGCCGCCTGATTTATATTTTGAGCAATGTCCTGTGTGGAGGCATTTTGCTCTTCCACGGCGGTGGCGATCATGGCCACACGTTCATTCACGTTTTCAATAACAGAAGTGATGCCCTGCATCTCGCTTACCACCTGATTGGTTGAGCGCTGCATGGTCTCGATCTTTTGCTTGATTTCACCGGTGGCCGTGTTTGTTTGCTGGGCCAGGTCTTTAACTTCATTGGCCACCACGGCAAAACCCTTGCCGGCCTCGCCCGCGCGGGCCGCTTCGATGGTGGCGTTCAGGGCCAGCAGCTTGGTTTGCTCGGCTATATCGTTTATCACCTCTATCACCTTATTGATCTCACCCGCGGAATAGCGCAGTTGATCCATCATTCCCGAGATTTTATTACTGTTTTCAACCGCTTCGCCGGTAACCTGGCGGGCATTGTCGGCGTTGTTCGCTATCTCGGATACCGTGGATGTCATCTGCTCCGTATTACCGGAGACGGAGGATATATTGGCGCTCATCTCCTCGGTGGCGGCGGCAACGGTATTGCTCATTTCGTTAAGTTGACCGGCATTTCCCGAAAGTGCGGAAGAAACGCCGTTCAATTCCTCCGATGTCCGGTTTAGCATTTGGGCATGGTCCGCTATCTCCGCGAACATGGTTTGCAATTTATCAATCATGCGCCGGAAACTTCGGGAAAGCATATCCCCCGAGGAGCACTGTTTAATGTCAACTTTCAGGTTCCCCTGGCTGATGGCGTCGGCGCAATCGGCAATATTTTTTATATAGCCGATCATATCCCGGAAAGCCGTGGAGAGTATCCCCAATTCATCATTGGCGTAATAGTCCACGGATTGATCCACATTGCCTTTGCTGATCTCCTGGGCCACGCCCGAAAGATAGGCAATGGGCGCGGTGAGCCTGCGCGCCATAAACAGAACCGCCAGGGACAAAACCAAAAGCATAAGAAAGACACCAAAGATCAGGTATTTCCGTGTGGAAGAAAGCGCGTGATCCCTCTCCCCAAGGTCGATGGCCAACTGCACTTCACCGATAGGTTCATTACCGGAAAGGATAGGGCTTTTTTGATAGTAGACGCCGTCAACTTCACCCTGCTTAAGCGAACCGCCGGGGGTGAAACCCAGGGGGCTTTTATATTCGGAGTAGACATTTCCCTCAGTGTCCGATATTTTCAGATAGGCGATGGTTTTTTGCCGGGAAAAAGGCGCTACTGCTTCCTTCACCGTAGACTCGTCCGAAAATTCCAGCCCTGTCTGAACGGAGGCGGCAATTAAATGGCTGAGCATTTCCGATGTGGAACGGATATTCTTATTTAAAACATTCCCCGTAAGCATGGTAACAAAAAGGATGGTCAGGATGCCCATCAATAGTACCAGAGGCAGAAAGAAGAGAAGCATTTTTGATCTTAATTTTAATGACGCCATGATAAACCCTTGTCTATGAGAAAGTTTTTAGCATATTCGAATAAGGAACGGGCAATTATGAGCCTGAAGAGCGCGATGGATAATTATTGTATATGTTTATCGGGCATGTGCTAAGGTTTATGGTTGCTCTTACCCCACTTTTGACTAATTTAATAACCATGTCCGGCGGCACCATGGCATGGATGTAAGGGGATATTATTTCTCCATAAGAGAGGGGTTTTAGGAATGAAGACTTTGCAGAAGGACTTTTAACTGGTCGATAGTGTATGGTTTGTGCAAAAAGCCGGCAATATCCTTATTGCTAAAGCGTTTATCCGCTTCTATGGTACTATAGCCACTGGAGATGATGATACGGGCGTTTTCTCGAATCTGTTTGATATGCTCGTAGGCTTCCTCGCCGTTCAACACAGGCATGGTCAGATCCAGGATTACAAAGTCGAACAGATCGGGCGAGCGGCGGAAAATCTCCACCGCGTCATGCCCGTTTTTGGCCAGGCTAACATGGTACCCCAGTTTTTCCAGCACGGGCTTGCTCATTTCGCGTATGGAGTCTTCATCATCCGCCACCAGAATATGGCCTTTTCCCTTCCAGTTTTTTTCAGGGCGTTCCTTTTTGTTTTCTTTTTCCGCTTCCTTGTCGGACACGGGTAGAAAAATCCTGGCCAGGGTTCCTTTTCCCGGTGTGCTCTCAATTTGAATGCTGCCCTTATGGCGTCGGATAATGCCCAATACAGCGGAAAGCCCCAGGCCCCTGCCTGTAAACTTTGTGGTGAAGAAAGGTTCGAAAAGCTTTTCCAGCGTATTCGCGTCCATGCCGCAACCGGTATCATGAACCTCCAGCTTTACATAGGTCCCCCTCCCCGGGTTATAATCGATATACGGGTTGTGGAGCTCCTCCTCGGTGCAATCACAAACGGCGGTATAAATGGATATGACCCCCGTATTTTTCCCGATGGCGTCTCCGGCATTGGTTACCAGATTAAGGATAACCTGATTGATTTGTTGAACGTCAACCTCCACATTGGGCAGCGGGTCGCTCAGGTAATAATTCAGTTTTATCTTTTTGGACAGGGAGACGTCAAGCAAACTGGTGATATTGCGTATGATTTCATTAAGGTTGGCCGCCTTAACGACAAAGTTCCCTTTTCCGCTATAGGCCAGCATCTGATTGCATAGTTCGGCGGCCTGGGTGGCGATTTTTTCAATTTTTAACAGGTTCCCCCGTGCCGGTGCTTCGGTGGGGATATCCATCATGGCCAGACCGGTGTTGCCCATGATTCCCGTCAGCAGATTGTTAAAGTCGTGGGCAATACCGCCGGCCAAAACACCGAGACTTTTAAGTTTTTGGGCCTGTTGCACCTGTTTCTCAAGGTCCAGTCTTTTCTGTTCTTCTTCCTTTATCTTGGAGATGTCATTTATAAAAAAGAGCGTTGCCAGGCCCTCGGCCAGGGCAATGCTGGAAGACTGGAGCTGGACGGGAAAGGCGCTGCCGTCGGCGCGAATAGCCATGGTTTCCACGCTGCCGTGTCGATCGGCCCGGATGTGGTGTCTTCTAATGAGCTGGGAAACCTTGTCGCGCTCATCGGGTTGTATCAATGTGTTAAATTCCCTGCCGATCAAAGCATCGGCGGTTTTATATTTAAATATGTGTAATAACTTCTGATTGGTAAAGGTCAGGGCGCCGTCGCGTAAAATGGCAATGCCCATCGGAGCATCCTCTATGAGCGTACGGAAGCGTTTTTCGCTGGCCACCAGCGCCTGTTCCTGTTTTTTCCTTTGGGTGATATCCTGGGCGAAGGCGATAACAACCGGTTTGCCAAAATAAAGGCTGCGGTTAATGCGGACGTCTTTTAAAAAATATTCTCCGTTTTTGCGCCTGGCCCAAAATTCGAATTGATGCGCCCGGCCCGTGGAAAAGGTTTCCCGGAAACGGCGGAATATTTCATCCAGATCATTCAACCCCTCATCGGTGAGGTCCGCCGGATTTTTACCTATAAAATAGTCCTTGGGGTAACCGTAAAGTTTTTCAACACTCTTGTTGACATCCAAAAAGCGGCCCTGGTCATCCTGAATATAGATGGCGTCGGAGGCATTGTTAAACAGATTCTTAAAGCTTTGTTCACTTAAGCGCAGGCTTTCTTCCGTTTTTTTGCGTTCGGTGATGTCCAGGCCAAAGGCGATAATGACGTCGCTTCCATAGTAGTGGCTTAAATAAAGGGACAGCTCTTCCGTATAGGCCCGCCCCTTTTTGTCTTTTCCGTTGTACTCAAACTTTTGATGCGCGCCCCGGGCCGCTTTTTTTAAATGGACCTTGATGTATGCTATTTCCGAGGGCCTTCCCTGATGGAGTTCCTCTATGGTTTTGCCTATATAATATTCCCTGGAATAGCCGTATAGATTTTGTACGCTTTTATTGACATCCAAAAAACGTCCGTCGGTATCCAGAATATAAATCGCGCTTGTGGCATTGTCGAACAGGGCCCTGTAGGTATCGGCCATCTCCCTTACACGGCGGTGTGATTTTAACTGCTCGGTAACGTCATTCAGGACAAACTGCACGGCCGGTTCGCCATCCAGGGTAATGGACACGGCCAGGGCTTCGATGTCCTTGATCTTACCGTTATAGGTAAGCAGCTTATGTTGCTTTGCGGGAAGTGTTTCCTTTTTCTCCAGGCGTTTCATGCGCTCTGCCACACTCTCCCGGGAATCGGGATGAATAAAGTCGGTGATATGCCTGCCGATAAAATCTTCCTTACCTTTTCCTTCAAATATTTCCACCAGCTTTTTGTTGACAAAAACGATCTTGCCGTTTTGATGTATGCCTATGGCCAGCGGAGATTGATCCACAAGAATCCGGTAGCGCTCCTCGCTTTCGATCACCTTTAATTCCTGCCGTTTTTGTCGTATGGCCCAACCGATATGGCTGGTGACAAATTCCAGGGTATCGAGGTCTTGCTTACTGTATTGCGTGGTTTCCTCATAGGTTTGCACGCAAACCACCCCGCTAAGGTCACGGATATTGACAAAGGGCACGCCCATCCATGTTGCCGCCGGCCGGCCAATCTGTTTTATTTCACCCTTTTCAATCAGCTTCATATAGTTCTTTTTTGTCAGTAACAGGGGTTTTTTTGTACGGCGCACGCGGTCGGTCAGGGAGTTGGAAAGGCTTTTTAGAATATGAGCGGGACGTTCATCGTAATCATCCCGGCTGTATGGAAAACTGTATTTTTTCTTTTCGGGGTGGTAAAGCGCAATGTAAAAGTTGTGTGCGTCAAACAAACGATTGATCTGTTTGTGGATCGCTTCGAACAGTACCGTTAACGACTCCGCTTCGGCGGAAGCCCGGGTGATTTTGAACAGTACGTCATTCAGCTTCTCCTGGCGCAGCCGTTCCGTAATATCGTGAATAATGGAATAGAGAATCGTTTTTTTGTCAATAGTTACTGGGCCGCTGTAAACTTCCACGTCTCGAAGATCGTCATTCGCCAAACGGTGCTTAAATTTAAATTTTAGCTGCCTGCCTTTTTCGGCTTCCTTCATTTTTTGTCTTACCACGTCAGGGGGCTGGGCATTTATATCCGTAATGGAAAGAGAAAGCAATTTTTCCCTTTCGTATCCATAAAAAGAAACGGCCGCTTCGTTTGCCTGCAAAATTCTGCCGTCTTCGGGGTCTATGATTAGTTTTATCGCCTGATTGGTCTCAAATATTTGTCGATAGATTCTTTCCTGTTCCACCAGCTTGCGTTTTAGATTAATCGCCTCGGTAATATCCTGCATCACCCCGTACAGCCGCTTGGGTTTGCCATTCTCCACTTCGCGATTGGCAATGGTACGCACCCACCGGTGCTTCCCGGAAGCGGTTGTGATCTCTAAAACGAGGTCAAAAGGGATACCCTCGGTTTGCAGCCTTTCCATGGCGGCGCTTAATTCCTTTTTACTATTGTCACTATAAAATTCAAAGGCCTGTTCAAAGGTTAAATCCTGTGAAGGGTCCAATTCATACACATCATAAAAGGTTTTTGAGAAATAGATGCGCTTATTGTCAAGATTCAGCTCCCAACGGCCAAGATGGGCCAGGTGCTCGATTTCCCCGGGAAGGGAGGGAGGAGGGACTTCGGCGGGTTGTTCGCCGGGAGCGTTGCCGGCCAAACGTTTGCGCAGTTGTTTTATTTCCTCAATCAGCCGGGCTTTGGTTTTGCGATGGTCATTCATTGGAGAATCCGCATAAGATGGTATATAAAATTATATATCTATTCGGATAGATTTGCAAATTATTTATCCGCGGAGATTCTTTCATGAAATGTAACACCAATGAGACTGAGTGTTGTTAGGTGGAAGGCCGCGGAGGGCAAACGATATGGGCCCGGCTAATAAAAGTGTATGGATAAATAAAGGCTACATAAAAAGAAAGATTGGGCTGCCCCAAAAACAACCCAATCTAACGGTATGAAGGAGATATGACCCTCCTAAGCTTCGTCTTATATGAGGTGAAGTGAAAAAATGTTAATGATATGGTCAATTATTGGACATTCTTTCATGAACGGGTAAAATAGAGAATTCTCCCGGCCGTGATATATTATGCGAAACACGGCCGGAAAAAATGAAATTATCGGTTGGTAAACTCAAAGACGCAGTAGGGGTCGCCCTTAGCCACACATTTACTTTCCTGGGAATGAAAGGCATTATGAGAGCGAAATACAGAGTTATAAAATTCCTTATTGAGTTCAGGTTCGCTCATTATGTCGCCCTTGTAGATGAGATTCATAATGGCGGCCGCGGCGCCTTCGGCTGTATAGCACTTGGATGTATCCGCCATTCCGAAATATTTTCTGTGGCTTAAAGCTTCAGTACTGTTATATACATGCAGTTCCAGCCTTTCACCCGGCTTTAACTCCTTAATATGCCAGTGTCCCCATCCCAGGGCGTTTATAACGGATACAATACCATATACCCAATCCTCTCCCGTATTTAACAAAGGCTGGACAAGCATTTTCCACACATCTGAAGTCATAATGCCGCCAAAGGTATTAAAACCGCAAATATGCCCGGATTCCACAAGCAGAGGTCTGGCCAAACCCTTTAGCCCTCCTTTTTCATCCAACTCTTTCTCAAAGCGGAAAGCAATTTTGCCATAGTATTCCGCGGGTAAATAGGTGAGATAGACGCCAAAAGCTTCAATTAGCCCGTTGGCAGCGGACCGGGGAAGGGATTTAAGCATTTCCCGCGTGATATCCTGACAGGGAAGTTCGATGTTATACGAGGGAAAGTCCGGCTCCACGATGGGCGGCTCCGTATCCGGCTCTCTGTCAAGCATCTCAAAATAGTCCGCCTGCTCCACCGGCGTGGCCGTATAGCGTAGTGTATGGCTCTCACGGGCTACATCAACGGAAAAAGGGGTGCCAAAAGCAAAGGAGAGCGCGCCGGCGATATAACCCCGGGTAAAGACCTGGGCCTCTTTTTCAAAAGTCCCGAAACGTATCTGCCACCCCAATAGATAGTGTGACGCGTCTGAAACAACATCTCCTCCGTTGGCCGATATGCCGGAGAAATCAATTTTTCCCAGACCCATAGCCGCGTATAGTTCCCCGGCCAGGGTCAGGGCTTTTCCGGCATCGGAGGGAGGGGAGGGCAGATAACCGTTCAACATGTAATACGCTGTTTCCGCCGCCGCGGTGTATTGGATATCAAACCCATTAATATACTCGGGAAGCAGTATGGTGTTTTGCAGTTCGATATTAAAATGGTTACAGTGTAATAAAACAGGATGATCCTTAATCAGATGATGACCGCTTTTACTGTCATGTGTAATTTGAATATTATTCTCCATCTTCACCTCGTTGCCAAATTTTTTCCTGTAATGAATGTCCCAATACGCTTTCGCTGGCTTCTATTAACTTTTGAATAAAGTCCTGGTCTTTGGTTTCTTCCAGTTGAAAAAAATCATTATAGCTGTTTACCTGATTGCGTTTTAGTATTTCTGGTGGAATTTTTAACATAATACGTAGTATGGTCAGTTCATTAAATTTATCACTGCCGGATTCTTCCTCAATCACTTCCAGCAGTTTGCGTATATTCAGATGATCTTTATTGATAGGGACGGTTGTTTCCTTAGAGTCCGCGGCCTCTTCGAACAGCGGTGCGGAATCATCCCGGCTTGTTTCCTGCTCCTCATCTCCCATTTCAAGGCTCAGGTTATCCCCCGGCAGATTTAATCCGGCTAAAACACGCAGGATCAGCATATGCAAATCCTTTTTCAGATCGCCGCTTCGGTTTTTTAAAAGCTTGGTCACAAAATATTGCAGGGCGTCTTCCGCGGCTATTTTGATATCATAAATCTTGTCATCGCGCGTGCTGAAAATTTCGGGGAAGGAGTCATCCGTATGAAGCAAATGTTGCAGGTCGTCATAAACCTTTTTATCGAATTTTGTTTTTACTTCCTGCGTGATTTGATGTATGGCTTCAACATACTGGGAGATTTTAATTTTATTCTGGTTGTATAGATCCAGGCCCACGGAAAGGTTTTGAACCTTGTCCATATAGTATGCCACAAAGTCATCCTTGATCATGACTCCGTGTTGTGGTGCAATCATAACCGGAGAGGGGTCGACTTTTTTTATTTCCGATATGGCATTTTCTATGGCGGTGTTGGTCGGCATATATATCTGCTGGAATATTTTTATACCGGGCCAGGATTTTTCCGTGGCGTACAAACCGGGATGCTCCGTGAGTCCGCCAAAAAAATCACCGCTGAATAAAATCCGCTCGGTGACGTCATATAGGGCGCAGGCGCCCCGGAAGTGGCAATAGGGGGTGGGTACAAACTTTAGTTGATGTCCGGTAATCATTTTGATGGTACGGCTTTTAAACTTATCCACGGCAATGAATTTTTTTGGATTTAATCCGTAAAAGCGGATTAGCCTCCAGGTGTCCTCCGTGGTGATAATCTGCATGTTGGGGAAATAACGTTGAAAAAAGAGGGCATTGTAGCCTACGTCCGGGTCCTGATGGTTTATAAAGGCAAAGTGTATTTTAAAGTCTTTACCCAGAACGGTTTTCAGGTTTTGTTCAATGATATCAAAATCAGTGGGAGGGCCCGGATCGATAAGAAGGTTTATTTTACGGTTATCTTTTTCAAATACCCGCAGATAAACGTTCATCTCCAGGTCATAACCGGTCTTTTTACCTATCCAATAGATATTGGGGGCAATCTCAAACGGCATGTCTCCGTCATTTCGGCTTTGTAAAGTCTTTTCCATGGTTTTTCCCGGGTTAATTGAAGATATCTTTTAAGGTGGATGTGATTTTTTCATAGAAAAGCTCACACCGCAGCTTTCCCTCATACTGAATTAAAAAAGTGTGCTGTTTAATCAGTGAAATAATAAAACAGCCGTGTTCAAAATTCCACGTTGCGGACTTTATCTGATTCGTTTCATCCATGCGTATATCGTTTATCATCCCCAGCATGGATAAAAACATTTCCATATCCTTACCGTTCTCTTCCATATTCAGGGATGGGGAAAACAGCGTATCGGCCTCCGGCGTCAGTATCAGACAATGCTTAACGCCTTCAATGTGTGTGATAGCCTGTACAAAGTCTGTGTTCAAGTTAATTCCCCCGCCACATTTTAAGTAAGGCTTTGTAGTCTTTCTCATCATTAAAGAGAAAGGCCAGTTCATAGTTATGATAGTACAGCATTAAAATTCTACGCCCGTCTGTGAGTTGAAGGCAATTGTATGAAACCTTCCGCCCATAATCGCGGCCCAGTTCATTATTCATTCTGTACAATTGGGTAAGCAATGTTTCCAGTTGATGATCCTTCTCCCCCCTGACGGATCGCCATGATCCAAGATGGATATATATTTCCAACAGTCCCGGGTATTGATTGAAAATTTTCTTAAATTTTTCAAAAGAGACTGTTTTTCTGGTAGCTGTGGAATTGTCGCTCTTAAGAAAACCTCTTACCGCGTGCAGGTTGAGTTTGCCTCTGGAAATGAGGAAGGTATAGTCCTTCCATTCCTGCAACATGTCAAATTCCTTACTTAGGTCACGATCCTCTCCGGCGTGATCCAATACACCGTTTGTAAAAAAGAGCGTGGTTTCCAGGGCCGAATTCTGAAAATAGGCATAGCCGCTCAGTTTTTCCATGTCACAATATTCAATAATTTCCGTGGGGGTCAACATCTCTCTGTCTCCGGTCAGTAAAATATTCGAGGAGAGGTGATTGAGGGCGATGTTTTTTAAAATAGATTGAATTTTGGATATAAACAGATTGGTATTAACGGGTTTGTCGAAATAATCCATGGCGCCCAGCTCAAAGGCTTCCCTGCGTAAATTATCGTCATTGGCCGCGGATAAAAATACAAAGGGGATGCGGGCCAGGGTGGGCAACTCCTTGATTTTAATCAAAAACTCGATACCGGACATGGGTTGCATCATCATGTCGGATACAATCAAATCGATCCACTCGCCATTTTCTACTAAAAAGTCATGAGCCTGTAGCGGGTCGTTAAAGGCCTGAACGTTATAACCCTGTTTCTGTAGAATTTTGGTCAAAATTTTTGTTGTAAACGGATGATCGTCTACGGTCAAAATATTATATTTTGTTTGCAACATATCGCTCTATCTTCGGAAAAGAAATGATATTGTTTAAGCGATTTCATTTTTTAAAGTGGGGACTATTTATTTAAAGCAAAACGTTAAAAAAGCCCCTGAATACAGGGGCTTGGTACCAGAGGTGGGACTCGAACCCACACGGGATTGCTCCCACCGGATTTTGAATCCGGCGCGTCTACCAATTCCACCACTCTGGCAAGAACACAAATTTTAGAGGGTGGGATAGCTCCCATCCCGATTGTCTCGGGACGCGTCTACCCATTCCACCACTCTGGCAAGAACACAAATTTTAGAGGGTGGGATAGCTCCCATCCCGATTGTCTCGGGACGCGTCTACCCATTCCACCACTCTGGCAAGAACACAAATTTTAGAGGGTGGGATAGCTCCCATCCCGATTGTCTCGGGACGCGTCTACCCATTCCACCACTCTGGCAAGAACACAAATTTTAGAGGGTGGGATAGCTCCCATCCCGATTGTCTCGGGACGCGTCTACCCATTCCACCACTCTGGCAAGAACACAAATTTTAGAGGGTGGGATAGCTC